>DAOSER010000059.1:0-11945 GCA_035363235.1 Methanoculleus sp. | reverse complement strand
GGCGAGTTTCTCCTGGTACCAGACGTCCTGCATCAGCATGGGGCCGCGTGGACCTGCGGTCATGGCGTTCTGGTTGTCCGGCACGGGTGCGCCGGCAGCGGTGGTTAGTTTCTTCCTGTTTTCCATGGTCGCTCCTTATTTTCTCTGTGGTCGCGGTGGGGATGGGTGGATTAAAATCGACGATGTAGACTCTCATCAGGTTGACTTAAATGTTGCCGGACGGCGGTGTTCGATCTTTGCTCTTCAGGCGACACTGCCGGGGATGGCGTATGGCACTTCCGGGTCTGCTCCCGGGTGCCGAGGCGTGGCCGTTTTCGATATCCGCCGGACAATCGGCGCGTTCTCCACTACGGCCTGCGGCCCGGGTGCATGGGTCGTCCAGTTCAAAGGGGCCGGGCACGGCCTGATGTACCAGGATCAGGAGGGTCTTGCCGGGACGGTGCTCTTCTTCATCGAGGCCTGATATCCCTCTTTTTTCTTAACGAATCGCTTCCGTGTCCCCGGTGCTCCGGGAATCCAGCACCTTTGCCGTCATGACGAGGTTCGAATAGGTCTCGCCGCACCGGAACGCCTTTCTCCTGACCCCTTCCCGTACAAACCCGTGCTTCTCGAAGAGCCGTAGAGACCTCGTATTCTCCTCGACGATGAGGGCCTCGACCCGTTCAAATCTCCCCTCCGCCTCGGAGAGCGCGAAGGAGACCGCCCGGCCGCCGATCCCCCATCCCCAGTACGGCCGCTCGAGGTAGACGAAGATCATCGCGCAATGCGCAAATTTCGTCCCCTCCTCCTCCGATATGAGCCCCACGCAGCCGATCGTCTCCCCGTTCACGACGATGCACCAGAGGGATGCCCGGATTGCCTGCATCGACGAAAAGAACGCCTGCGTCTTCTCGAGCGTAACCGGAGGGATGAGGTCGAGGTACCGCGCAACGTCGGGCTCGTTGACGATCCGGTTCAGCCGCTCGGTGTCGCTCTCACGCACCGGTTCAAATCGTACGCTGCTATCCGTGCGAATTCACCCCATTAACACCTGCCCGCCCTCGCTCCGGCCGTTCAGGTCTCACCGGTGATCCGCAGCACGACGACCGTGATATCGTCGAACTGCGGGGCTTCGCCGGCAAACGCCATAACAGAGCTCCGGATTGCCTCCGCGACCTCGTCGGCACAGCGGCCGGCAACGTCCTCGATGACGGCGCAGAGCCGCTCTTCGCCGAACATCGCCCCCTCCCCGTTCTCCGCCTCGGTCACGCCGTCGGTGTAGAAGACGACGAGGTCGCCGGGCCGGAGCGGGACCGTGACCTCCCCGAACTCCATGTCCGCAAGGAACCCGATCACCGGGCCGGTCGGCTCCAGGGTCTCCACCGATCCGTCCCGCCGCCGGAGAACCGCCGGGTTGTGGCCGGCGTTGACGTAGGTGAGGGTGCGTGCCCCGTCGAAGACCGCATACAGGAGGGTGACGAAACTGACGGATCCCGCATCCTCGATGATGGTGTCGTTCGAACGGCGGACGGTCTCCGAGGCGGCGTTGCACCCGCGGGCAACGGTGCGCACGGTCGTCCGGGAGAGTGCCATGTAGAGCGCGGCCGGCACGCCCTTCCCGGCCACGTCGGCGATGACGAGGGCGTACCGCCCTGCTCCCAGGTCGACGAAATCGTAAAAGTCCCCTCCGACCTCTTTCGCCGGGTGGGTGAACGCGGCGATCTCGCATCCCGGGATCTCCGGGGTCGTGCGGGGCAAAAACGAGGTCTGGATCTCGGCGGCGATCCGGAGCTCGGACTCCTTCCGCTCGATCTCCTCGCTGTAGTGTCGGATCCGCTGCACCATCCGATTAATGCTCCGCTCCAGCCGGACGAACTCCGCTGTGTTCATTCCTCGTATGGCGTGGTCGAGGTCTCCTCCGGCGATACGGTCGGCATCGTCGATGACGGCCCCGATGGCGGTGCCGATGTAGCGCGAAAGGCCGAGAGCGAGGCCGATGCCGACCAGGGCGGCGGCAAGCCCGATTGCAAGGTAGGTGGCCAGCAGGCGCTCCCTGACAGCATCGAACCGGGAGTGGTCGAAGATCAGTTCCAGCACCATGCTGCCGTCGGTCACCGTCTCCGGGTCACGAAGATCGATGAAGACCAGCCGGCTCGTCATACGGTCTCCTGGATTCTCAGAGGTCGCCGAGGTGCGCTCCTGGAGAACTTTCATGACGTCGGCGCTCGCGATCTCGCCGGTATCGTTCCCGGCGACGATGTTGCCGTAGATATCGACGATCCTGACGCCGGTGAGATCCGGGTTGTTCTGCATTAGAACGCGGACGACATCGGTGTAGGAGAACTGCGAACGGACGTCGGAGAACTCGGGAGTATCGATCCCGAGTTCAAGGACGAACCGGTGGTCGGGCGACGGGAGGTAGGCAAACTTCCGCAGCCTCCCCGATACATTCAGGTCGCTGTGGTCCTCGATCGAGCGGACGACACGGTCGGCGGCAAACGCATCCCCTTCGCGGACCTCGGTCAGCCGGGTATAAAACGCCGGGTACTGGCGGAAATCGATCCCCAGGACGCCCGGCACGGTTGAATGACGGATGATGCCGTCGGCATCGATGATGTAGAGGTCCACCTCGCCCGGGAAACCGGGGGCGAGTTCGTCCTTGAGGGCATCCAGATCGAGCACAGACGGGTCGTTGCCTGCTGCGCTGTATGTCCGGGAAAACTCTAAGAGCCCCGCCTTCATGGCGGGCGTGAGGTCGTCGTCGACGAGACCGAGCCCCTTATCGACGAGCCGGACGGATGCGGCGCCGTTCTCTTCGGTGTACCACCGGAGGGCGTCATACTCGCGGGTGGCATCCTCGCTTGCCTGCAGGTACGAGACCGTCAGCGCGAGAACGATGACGACGACGATGATGAGGGCGGTGGAGGCTGCAATAATGGTCTGGATTGAGTACCCGGAGTTTTCGGGCCCCCCATTCAGGCCGTCTGCAGGTTTCATCGCCTTTCGCCCGGTGCGTGACCGCCCTGCCCGGTCAGGCGATCCGGTCAAGCAGGGTGACCGGTGCAATCCCTACCGTGGCGTTCCGGAGTTTCGAGATAGGGAGGAGATGGTGGAGCGCAACAAACTTCCCCGTATCGAGGGTGGTTGCAACCCCTTCATCGAGGATGCCCGGCTCCACGAAAGGAACCCCGGTGTACACCGCTCCTGTTGCGTAGATGAAGAAGGACGCCGCCGGAGATCCGGGCCGCGTGTAGTAGAGCGGTTCGAGGAGTGCGGGGTCGACCGCCGATCCTGCCCGTTTAAGATCGATGGCGTAGCCGAACGCGATGATCGTCTCTCCATCGTACCTCGGCTCGATCTCTGTGGTGGTGACGTCGTCGGCTACGAGGGCGCCGGGCCTCTTCCCGAAGTACATTGAACGCAGGTCGGCAGCGGGCTTCTGGTTCTCACTCCCGGCGGCACGGTGGGCCGCAAGGAGCGAGGATGTGAGGTCGGCGCTACAGATGCCCCGGATGGTGCCCCGCAGGAGGAACGAAAAGACGCCGGTGTACTCCGGGTGGTTCTCGCTCAGGTAGCCGGCAGCCTTCTCGACGATATCCTGCACCGTGATCCCTTCGGTTCCGTCCGCCGCGATAGTTAGTTGCGTGGAGAACCCGCCGTCAAGGGCAGCATGAAAAGCGCTCGCGACCGTGATGCCGCCGCTCTCGAGGTGGTCGGGAAGGAGGTAGTCCGGTGTCTCGTTTCCGTCTGCCGTCAGGGTGTAGACGGTGCCGCGGATACCAAGCATCTCGCCGACGAGCGGGGTGGCTGCTTCGAGGCTCGGGGCGGCCGCCCCGATGCCGACCATATATTCGCCGACGGGTGTGGGAACCGCGGTGATATCCTCTTCGGTGAACGGCCCGAGATACGCTGCCCGGAGGCTGCCTGCATACCGGAGAACCGCACCTTCCCCTCCCCGCCTGGTAAAGGCAACGGTCTTCTCGTCCGCCTCGCCGGCGGCCGGCCGGAGAGCCGCGAGTGCCGCATCGGTATCGGGGAATTCTTCGATGACTCTCAAAAACCCGCCCATTGAGAATATTTTGCGGGGGTACTCGGTGAGGCCGGCAACGGCAACCCGGCCGTTGCGCTCCTTCATGGTCGTATAGAGTGACTGGAAGAACCGCAGCCCCGCTGAGCTCATGAAGTCCACGCCGCCAATGTCGACGACGACCGCCCTGTCATTTTCATGCATGTAAGAGCGCAACAGATCGTTGACGTTCTCCGCACCGAATCCGTCCAGCCTCCCGACTGCAGATATCACTATGATATTTCCCTCTCGCGTCGCCTTACAATCCATTAGACCACAGTAATTCATTCACCAGCCGCAAGAAAAGTATTCTTATTCGATTTCGACACATGTTGTGCTGATCCCTGGATACCCGGTGAATCGCGGCATTATCGCATGAACCGCCGGTCTTTCAGGTGAGTTTTTTTTTGCCGCCCCTGGTCCCGCCCCGGCGCAACACTTCTCACGGAAGATACCTGTCCACATACTCGAGGAACCGCTCCACGACGGCTGTCGAGTAAGGCCCTTCCTCGTAGGCTGTCATAAGCGTCAGGCGATCGCGGAACGTGGAGGCAATTATTAGAAACCCATATGGCCAGCAGACGCAGGGGAGATACTGGATGTCCCGGATATCGAGCGCCGTACCGTTCTTTCCGGGAATAGGGAGGTAGTCGCCTGGGTCGAAGACCCCGAGGTTGGAGAAGACCGGGTTCTTCAGGCCGGACGTCCCGTACCGCTCTATCATCTCGTCGAAGAATGCCCGAACCGCCGGCATCCCGCCCGCCATGATCTCCTCGTAGAAGAGGATGGCCGCGAGGCCGAGGCTCCCTGCCTTTTTGTGCGCTGTTATCGCAGTCACCCGGCCGATGATATCCTCGAGCCGGGCTTCCTCTCCGGCGGAGAGGGTGACTTCGTAGGCGATGGAGAGGTTCGTGAGCACAGCGTCCTCGTAGAGGCCGGGATACTTTCTCCGCAGATCGGCCGAGGTCAGGAACGACCGGGGAGCGCCCCGGTCGGAGGGGTCGTTCCGGATTTTCTGGAACGCAAGGAAGAATGCAGCGATGAGAACGTCGTTCACCGTAGCCCCGTGCTCTTTCCCGAACGCCTTTATGCGCCCGAGCCTTCCAGGCGAGAGCGTCCGGCGGGCTATCCTGGGCGTCCCCCTCCCGGTCTGCTCGATGGGAAAGCGCCACCGGTCGACGAAGGGCTCCTCCTCCGCGAGCGCCTGCTGCCGCTCTTCGTCGGAGTAGAGGCGAAGGACCCTGTCCGTGCTCCGCTCGTAGGGAACGCGGACCGGTGGCCGGAAGCCGGGGTCGTCCACGATCCCCCGGTAGGCCGCAAAGAGGTCCCGGACAAGGGTGAAGGCGCCGGTGGCGTCGCAGAAGCCGTGGTGGCAGGTGACGGCCACGATATCCCCCTCCTCCCTCCGGTGGAGACTGACCCGCACCTGCGGCCCGGAGCGGACGTCGAGCGGGGGCGGGGGGAGGTTCTCGACTTCCCCGGCCGGGATGAGGGCGAACGCCTCCTCCCACAGCTCCTCCGGGACCTCCTCCCAGACCGGCCGGCCGTCAACCTCCGCGAACCTCGACCGGAGGTAGGGGTCCGACGCAATGAGCCTCATCGTCGCCTCCCTCATGGCCGCGGTGTCAACCTCGCCGTCGAGTGTAAAGACGACATGCATCGTTGGATCGTAGATCCGTTCAAAATATACGTTGAAGACGTCGAAAGCGGGTGCCGGATGGCGGATCGGGGAAGAGGGCATTGTTACGCATTTAGTGTTTCAGGGTTAACTGCTTTCGTGTTCATCGCCATGTCCGCAGCCGTCATCCCGACGCTGTGCGGGGTCCCGGGCACCGGAGCGGAACTGCAGCCCGCACCCGGCGGAAATGGAGGGTGCGGCCGGCGGCGGCTCTCCCGATTCCAAACGTTTTTGAGCGGTAAGTGGCCAGAGGATAGATGCGAGGTTCCAGGATGAAGCGAAAGATCATCGATATCGATGAAGAGAAATGCACCGGGTGCGGGCTCTGCATACCCGACTGCCCGGAAGGAGCGCTCCAGATCATCGACGGGAAGGCAAGGCTCGTGAGCGATCTCTTCTGCGACGGGCTCGGCGCCTGCATCGGGACGTGCCCGGAGGGGGCGATCTGCGTCGTCGAGCGGGAGGCCGGGCCGTATGACGAGCAGGCCGTGATGGAAAAGATCGTCCCCCAGGGAGAAGGGGTCATCAGGGCGCACCTCGAGCACCTCCTCGGCCACGGGGAGGAGGGGCTATACCGCGAGGCCGTCGAGTACCTGAACGAGAACAGGATTCCCGTCCCCGAGCACGAGACCGCGGGGAGCGGTGCTGCGTGTCCGGGCTCCGCCGCCGTGAGCCTTCCGCGAAGTGAGGCTGCGGAGAGGGAGCGTGCCGAACGGATAGAGTCGGAACTGAGGCAATGGCCGATCCAGTTGAAGCTCCTGAGCCCCGCGGCATCGTACTTCGACGACGCGGATCTCCTCATCTCCGGGGACTGCGTTCCCTTTGCATACGCGGACTTTCACCGGGATTTTCTGCGCGATAAGATCGTGATCCTCTTCTGCCCGAAACTGGATTCGGATGTCGAGGGCTACGTCATCAAACTCGCGGAGATATTCTCGCAGCATGTGATCCGCTCCATCACGGTCCTGCACATGGAGGTCCCCTGCTGCAGCGGGGTGCGGTATGTCGTTGACCAGGCTCTGGAACGTGCTGGTAAAGAGATCCCGGTGAAGGAGCATATCATCCTGATCAGCGGCCGGGTTGCAAAGGAGGGTGAGAGGACGATCGGGCGCCGGGGGGCCGGAGGAGGGGGCCACCACCGTGAGTCCGACCTCACCGCCGCGAGACGTAGCGGCTCCCCTTCAGGTAAAACCTGAGAGGGAGGTCCGCCGCCTTCGTGATCCCGATCCGGGTCGTCTGCACGATCTCTCCCGGGAATCCTTCAGGCCGGCGGCCGGGCAGGCTGTCGGGCGACCGGACCTGAAGGGGGCCGTCGTACAGGGAGGTCCCGTTCAGGTCCATGGTGATGCCGAGCGCCTGCGTCAGTTTGCCCGGCCCGCTCGCAAGCGAGGCGAGATCACTCATCCCCCGCCGCGCCTGCATGAGGTCGATCCCGACGGCCGGCTCGAGCGCCCGGATGAGGACCGCCTCCCCCGCACCCTCCTGCCCGGTCACGACGTTGACGCAGGTGTGCAGGCCGTAGATCAAATAGACATAGGCATGGCCCGGCGGGCCGAACATAACGCTGTTGCGCTTCGTCTCTCCCCTGTATGAGTGAGCCGCCGGATCACCCCGGAGATAGGCCTCGACCTCGACAATCCAGCCTGCCGTTGTTGCCTCCTCCTGGTGCACGAGCAGGCATCCCAGCAGGTCCTTTGCGACGGTCACGGTATCGCGTTCGTAGAATGCGGGCGAAAGGATCATGGCGGTCCCCGGTTCTCTTCAAGGTCTCTCCCGCCTGCCCATCAACGTTCCGGGTTATGGCCGCCGGCATCCCCGCAAGCCAAAGATATATAAACCGGCATCTCCATGCCGCCGATCCCCCCGCAAAGGGCACCAGTGGGAGCGTGCTGTCCGGCCGGCGCTGCTACAGCCGGGTGAAGGCAGAAGGTGGAAGCATATGAACGCATTCGGGTGGGTTGTTGCCGCGGTCCTGGCGGTCTCCCTTGTGGGAGCGGCCCGGGGCCAGGTAATGCCCCCGGAAAACCAGACGCTCACGATGGACGAGAACGTCCCTCCCACGATAAACGTGACGATGACTCAGACAATCGAGGGCAACGAGACCATCGCGAACGTCACCATCGATGAAGTCGTGAATGATGGTCCCGGATGGATTGTCGTCCACGACAACCTCTTCGGCGCCCTCGGAGGGGCGGTAGGGTTCTCGCCGGTCGACTCCGGCACGAACAGCAACGTCACCGTCACGATATATGTGCTCGCTGCCACCGATCGGCTCACCGCCAAGCTCCACACGGATCTCGGTCAGCAGGGTGCCTTTGAGTACCCCGCTATCGACGTCCCGCAGATGGTTGACGATCAGCCGGTGACGGCGAACTTCAGCATCACGGCCGAGAACTTCACGGTCAAGAACCTGACGGAATTTGCCGGCGATCAGACCCGGTTAATGGACTTGAACCAGACCCGGACTCCGGACCGGAGCCGGAACCAGACCCGGGACCCGACACTGATGTAGACACTCCGCTGGTGACGGCAGGAACCCATATCAGGGAGCGGTAGGGAAGTGACCCCTGCTGCGTCCCGACGCAGGTCGTCTCTACAAAGAGGACGACATGCTCTCTCCTGCTCACCGGGAAATGTCGGCCATTCGCCTGCAGGATGGATAGTTCGCTGCATATGAAGGCCTGTGCCGACAACAGGCCTCTCTCCTACGGCAGTTGCCGCACCGGCCTCCTCGAATCAACCCAATGATTAAATACCGGGGACACCACAAGAGATACTGTTACTACCCTATAGCACCCCTCATCAGGAGGTTTTGGAAATGAAGAAAGGATTCTCAATCGATATCGAGGCAGAGACGGTAAAGAATACCGACTTCCGCAGGGTTCTTTATACGAGCAATTTCAGCCAGCTCGTGCTTATGCGCCTGAAGCCCGGTGAGGAGATCGGTGCGGAAGTGCATGACGATGTCGACCAGTTCTTCCGGTTCGAGGAAGGGGAAGGGGTCGTCGTGATTGACGGTACGGAGCACGCCGTCAAGGATGGCAGTGCCGTGATCGTGCCGAACAGCGCGAACCACAACGTGATAAACACCTCAAAGACCGCCGACCTCAAACTCTATACGATCTACTCCCCGCCGGAGCACCAGGACAAGGTCGTGGCAAAGACCCGTGAAGAGGCCATGGCGCACGAAGAACACTTCGACGGGAAGACGACGGAGTGATTCTTCCGGAATCGCTCTAAAACCGAATTCCTTTTTTGACTTTGTTGAATCCCTCTCCCTGAGATCGAATCATCTGCAGAGTTATCTATATCTCGACTCACGCGAAGTGCGACTTCCCCTGCGGAGCGTCATCATCGCTGCCGCCTTCTCCCTCCCCGGTGTCCGGCTGATCGTCGCGACGGCTTACCCGGAACCCGTCGCATCCATCAGGGCGCTCGAAAAGAACGGATTTGCCTGTGCCGGCGAGGTCCCCGCAGGTGGGGAGTTCGAGGAGGGAACTGTCGTCTACGTGCTGGAGAAGCCCGGCGCTCCGGTCTGAGGACGGAGAGGACGTGGCTCCCCGCCGCTCCCGACCTGCCTCGCACAGGAACCTATATGAAGTGTTCACACCCTGTGAGCCTGCCGATACTGCAGGGACAGTAAGGCAGGAAGTAGTAACCATGGCATGGAGAAGACCGGCGCGTGAATTCTGGAGCGAGTTTGACACCATGATAGGAGATATGCAGAAGCAGTTTGGGGAGATGATGGAGCGCCTCTCAGGAACCGCACAGCAGGCGCCCCTGCTCGGGGGGACCGGAGCGATGGTCGATGTCCTGGAGCATGATACGGACGTCGTGGTCGTAGCTGACCTCCCCGGTGTCCAGAGGGAGGGGGTCTCGGTTCGGCTTCTCGATCCGAGGACGCTCAGGATCACCGCCCGGCGGGAGGAGGCGAAGGAGGAGAGACAGGCGGGGTATCACATGCGAGAGCGGCGGGTCGGCGCGATCTCCCGGACGGTCTCCCTCCCCACCGACGTCAGGGGCGAAGAGGCGACCGCCACCTTCAAAAACGGTGTCCTCGAGGTTCGGTTGAAGAAGGTTGCCGAGGCCCGCGGCAAGGAGATCCCGGTAGGCGCGGAGGCCGGGCAGGCCGGACAATCCACCGCAGAAATGCGCCGGCAACAGATCGAGGAGGAGTACCGGGAGGACAGAGAGAAGGTGAAGCCATCCGGATACTCAAGTCCCCGCGAGATACAGGAAGCAGCGCAGAAGGTCCAGATCGAGGATACGGGGAGTTCCGAAGAGCAGAGGACGGCCGCGGAACTCCGCCGGCAGAAGGAGCAGATGCATGAGGAGGGGAAGAGAAAGTTAGCAGAGTAGGCGGTGAAAAACACCCGCGATGAGGTCACTGAGCAGCAGCCAGGACCGCGTCATCCTGAAATATCCCGGAGGAGCGCAAAACCCGCCTCGATCGCGTCCAGGTACCGGCGGTTGCGCCCGCCCGGATACGGCAGGCAGAGGAGACGGTTCTCCTCAAAGAGGCTCTCCCGGAGGTCACGAGAGAGCCCGGTGACCGCCCTGGCGTTTGCAAGGGCACCCGCATAGGGTTCGATCCCGGAGAGACCGGAGAGCGCCGTGTTCCCGAGGGCGACGACGTACTCCGGAGAGAGGCCGGCGATCTCGGGTGCAAGGATCTCCCGGGCGCTCGCCCTGACAAGGTCGTTCGGGATAGCCGGTTTCCGGTTCTTCCGGAAGACGCACTTGATCGTGTCGACGAGGAAGAGATGCTTCGCAGCGAAGAGTTCGAGGTTCTCCCGGCGCGACCTTCCATCGAGCCCGAGCAGCGAAAAGAGATTCTCCGCGAACCCGCCGGAGAGCGGCCCTTGGCGGCACGGCGCGTCGTAGCGCTCGTTCCAGAAGAAGGGGTAGCCGGGGCTCCGACAATCGGCCGGTTCCGCGACCTCACGCTGGCAGGCGGCCCAGGGTGGGGACTCGGCGACGAAGAGCACCTTCACGCGGTCGGGCCTCCGGGACGCGGCATCGCAGGCATCGTGCGGCAGGAGCCCGGGCAGGAGGGTGCCGTCCAGATCCGGGCGAGCGGCGGCGTAGCGGAGGTAGACTTCACGCATCGCTGCGGCGCTCACCGGCAGGGGGTTCATCCCGATATATTCGCCGTGAGTACGGATATCGTTGCCGGGCGCCGGGCCGACCCGGGTTGGGGAGTGAGCGAACATGGATGCGACATATAAAGAGGTAGCAGCGCCAAGAGGTGGGGTGAATGGAGAACAATACTTCTTTTGAGGAATTCAATATCTCGCAAAAGACACTCCGGGCAATAGAAGATATGGGCTTTGAAGAGCCCACGCCCATCCAGAAAAGCACCATACCGGCGATACTCGAAGGGCGCGACGTTACCGGCCAGGCCCAGACCGGGACCGGGAAGACGGCAGCGTTCGGTGTTCCGGCTATCGAGCGCGTCGACCCCGACAGCCGGGAGACACAGGTCCTCGTCCTCTCTCCCACGCGGGAACTCGCCATCCAGACCGCCGAGGAGTTCGCCCGCCTCGCAAAACACCACCGGGGCATCAACATTCTCCCGATCTACGGCGGGCAGCCTATCGACCGGCAGTTCCGGGCGCTGGAACGCGGCGTTCAGGTCGTTGTCGGAACCCCGGGGAGAGTGCTCGACCACCTCGACCGCGGGACGCTCTCGTTTGCCGGGGTGAAACTCGTCGTCCTCGACGAGGCCGACCAGATGCTGGACATGGGCTTTCGCGAGGACATCGAGAAGATCCTGGACGAGACCCCGCGGGACCGCCAGACGGTCCTCTTCTCGGCAACCCTCCCAAAACCCATCCTCGATATCTCGAAGAAGTTCCAGAAGGACCCCGAGTTCATCTCGGTCGCACGCCGGGAAGTGACCGTCCCGCAGATCGAGCAACTCTATCTTGAGGTGCGCAGCAGGGATAAACTCGAGATCCTCACCCGGCTGCTCGACATGTACGACCCGGACCTGACGCTGGTCTTCTCGAACACCAAGAAGGGTGTCGACGACCTGACCACCCATCTCCAGGCCAGGGGTTACTTCGCCGAAGGCCTCCACGGGGACATGAAGCAGACCCTGCGCGACAGGGTGATGGCGAAGTTCCGGGCAGGGAGCATCGACATCCTCGTGGCGACAGACGTCGCCGCACGGGGTATCGACGTCGAGGACGTCGACCTGGTCATCAACTACGACGTCCC
>DAOSER010000058.1:0-11951 GCA_035363235.1 Methanoculleus sp. | reverse complement strand
CGCGCCGGCGCTCCGGAGCGCGAACATCGGGGTCGCGATGGGTTCGGGGACCGACGTCGCCAAGGACACGGCGTCGCTGATCGTCACCGACGACGACTTCGCCTCGATCGTCGCCGGGATCGAGGAGGGTCGGTACGCCTACGAGAACGTCCGCAAAGTCGTCTACCTCCTGATCTCGACCGGGTTTGCGGAGGTTCTCCTCTTCATGCTCGCTCTCCTGATAGGCCTCCCGCTCCCTCTTCTCGCGGTCCAGCTCCTCTGGCTGAACCTGGTGACGAACGGCATTCAGGATGTGGCGCTGGCGTTCGAGGGCGGAGACCCCCGCGTCATGAACCGGCCGCCGCGAAGGCCGGAGGAGGGGATCTTCAACCGGCTGATGATCGAGGAGACGGTGATCTCGGGCACGGTCATCGCGCTGGTTGCGCTCGGAACCTGGTACTGGCTCCTCTCAAACGGGTGGGACGAGTTTGCGGCCCGGAACCTCCTCGTCCTGCTGGTGGTGCTCTTCGAGAACTTCCATGTCTTCAACTGCCGGTCGGAGTACCTCTCCGCGTTCCGCGTCCCCATCAGCCGCAACTACTTCCTGGTCGCCGGCGTCATTGCCGCGCAGGGCATCCACATCCTCGCGCTCTACGTCCCCTTCCTCCAGGACGTCCTCCAGCTGCAGCCCGTCTCCCCGGTCGAATGGCTCATACTGCTCGCCCTCGCCTCCTCGGTCGTGATCGTGATGGAGATCTTCAAGGCGGTCAGGAACCACCGGCCGCCGGTTCACCAAACCGGAACCGGGGTCGGGGAGATCCCCCACCGGTAGGGGAGGAAGACCTCGTTCAGCCGGCTGCCGTCGGCGAGATCGGTCATGATGATGCTTCTATGCGATACGGTGTAGAGAGTGTCTTCCATGAAGAGCGACCGCTGCACGGCGTCGGGTGAGTTCCAGGAGTAGGAGGATCCCTTCTCGGCGTGGGTAACCGTGCCCGCGAGAGTGAACCCCTCCTTCGGGTCCACTGAGTAGGCGTAGGCCCCCTGCCAGGTCGTGGTGCCGTAGGATCCGGGATACCTCGATTCAGAGTTCTCGACCCGCTTTATCTCGCTCACCGGGATGACCAGGAGGTTCTTCTCTTTCACGAAGAGGAAGGCCTTGTGGTCGCGAAGGGCCTCCGAGTCGGTTCCGGGCTCGCCGATCACGACGGAATCTATCTGGGTGGGATTGTTCACGTCTGAGACGTCGAAGAGCGCGATCTTGAGGCCCTCCACCGAGACACCGCCCCAGGTGTTCTCGCTCGTCTCTTTGCCGATGCCGATGATGTGGTCGGCGTCATAGGGGTGGAGGTAGTCGGAGTAGCCCGGAATCTTGAGCTTTCCGAGAATGCCCGGGTGTTCCGGGTCCGAGAGATCGATGACGAAGAGGGGGTCGATCCGCTTGAACGTCACGAGATACAGCCGGTCGCCGATGAACCGGGCGGCGTAAATCCGCTCGTCCGGCGCGATATGTTCGAGCGTCCCGATCGTCTCCATAGCGGGGTTAAGAACGTAGACGTTGTTATACTGGAAGGAACCCTCACGTGTCCACTCCTCGACGGTCGTCGCCACCCTGAGATTCCCCCCGTACTCGTCGAGCGAGAACTGGTTTAAGAGGTGTCCGGGGACTTCGCCCATGGCTTTATAGTCGATCCGGCCCCCTTCGATTGCGAACCGGTGGACGATTGTCTGCTCCCGGCTGCTGGCGTAGTCCGGCATCGTTCCGGCTGCCGGGCCGGAGTAGGCGGGGCTCGCGTAGCGGTAGCCGATATAGAGGTTCTTCTGCGACGCGAAAAGTGTGGTATCGTAGCCGAGGAGGAACGTCTCGGCGTCGGGAGTGCCCCTGTCGTTTTTGACGGAGAAGGCGCTTGCGGTGTAGAAGACGTAGTTCTGCAGGGGGGTTTCGGGGCGGTAGACGTCGGGCTGGATAGGCTCGCCGCTGTCCGTTCGCACCTCGGGGAGGGCAATCTCGTCCCGTATCCAAACAGGAGCCTCCTGCGTGAGGACGTAGACGTTGTCGCCGATCATCCGGGCGTCGTAGTAACTGCCGGTGAAGGTCTGCGTCCGGACGAGGTCGGGATCACTCCGGTCGCCGATATCGTAGATATATGCGTGGGTTACCGTCCGCTGGACGGGAATGGGTGTTACGCTCCCTTTCACGGCGGTCATGCTATCTTCTGTCCCGGTGGCAAAGACCACCAGACGGTCGCCGGAAAGGAAGAGTGCCGTTGGATTCCCGTCTATCCTGGTCTCAGAGACTATCTTCGCATCATCTGCCGGAAATGCCTCAATGATCGCGAGCGTCTCGCCCGATATGATGTAGATGTACTTCCCGTCGTTTTTCAGGAAGTCGGCCTCGTCCACGCCCTGTACCTGCACGTTTGTGGTAGAGTAGTCGCGTGCGGCCGTCGGAGCAGACGGTGCGCTCGTCGGTGCAGGTGCGTCCATGGCGGTCTCCTGTCCGGCAGTTCCCGGAGCCCATGTATAGCCGCCGTCACTCCATCCTCCCTGCGCGTGTTCCTTTAAGAACGCCTCTATCTCCTCTTTCGACGCAAATTTCCGTAAATCTCCATAGGCTTCCGCCCCGGCATCTTCCGATGCGAGGGCGGTCCCGATGATCGCGGCGATGACGAGGCACCCGAGGGCGGTCGCCAGCACCGGTTTCCAGTTCCTCATATCCGTTCACCTTCCGATAGAGGGAGATGCACGTGTCAATGCATCATCTTTGCGTAACCTACGAATATTTTCGAAGTCTTTCGGGTATGCCTGGGCAGGCCTTTTCGTGGCGACTCTCTCACCCCGGGACCGCCCCGAAGCTCCAGGCGATGTAGGCGGCGTAGCCGATGAGCAGGACAATTGACCAGCCCCTGACGACGGAGGGGCGGGCAAAGAGTAGGGGGAGGATCGCGACCGAGAAGAGGACGACGGCAATGATGTCGAACGCTGACCCAATGGTGGCCGGGGCGAGGAGGAGGCTTATCCCGAGGACCAGGAGGAGATTGAAGATGTTGCTCCCGAGGATGTTGCCGATGGAGATAGCCCCCTCATCTTTGATGGCCGCGACGAGCGAGGTCGCGAGTTCCGGGAGCGACGTGCCGACGGCGACGATCGAGACGCCTATGACGAAGGCCGGGATCCCGAACGCCTCCGCGAGCGTAACAGCACCGTCGACGACGAGCTGCGCCCCGATGATGACGGCCGCAAGGCCGAGGCCGATGTAGAGGATGTCGGCCCATCCGTGCGACTCGATCTCGACGTCTCCCTCCTCGCGTCCTTCCCGTACGAGAATGAAAAGGACTCCGGCGAAGAGGATGAGGAACACTGCCCCGGCAAGGGCGTCGAGCGTACCTCTCGCGGCGAGCAGCGCAAACGCTACCGTCGCAACGAGCATCAGTGTGGCATGCCGGATGAGTGCCGAGCGCGACGCTCCGGAGGCGGCGGCCATATCCGGCCGGATCAGGGTACAGAGCGCAAAAATGAGAGCGATATTTGCAATGTTGCTCCCGATGACGTTCCCGAGGGCAATGCCGGTGTTGCCCGTGGCCGCGGCGTTCGTACTGACGACGAGTTCAGGGAGCGAGGTGCCGAACGCGATGATCGTGGACCCGATCAGGGCCGGTGAGATGCTGTGGCGGAGGGCGAGGCCGCTCCCCCCGCCCACGAAGAGGTCGGCTCCTTTGACGAGGAGGGCCAGGCCGACGATGAATACGATAATGGTCACGATCACTGGAATACCCCGGGAGTAGTGGTATTAATTGGGCGGGGTCTGCTAATACGTTTCCGAATCCGGGCCCCGGAGGCTGCCGGGAGTGGGGAGTGCGCGACGGGCAAACGGTTATGTACTCCCGGCATCCACCGGCCCAGTCATGTTCACTCGGGGAGCCAGGTCCCTGCACGGGGCAGGAAGGGAGTTCATGCAGAGGACGGAATACGGGACCCAGCCGCCTTCGGATCAGATGCTGGGCCGCCCGCCGCCGCCTCTCGAGGTCCCGTACACGAAGGCGAAGGCGGTCATCCCGCTGCCCGCGCCCGACGATATCGCGACTCCTGCCGTCGATCTTCGGGACGCGATCGAGCAGCGGGAGAGCGTCAGGAACTACGCAGCGGAACCACTCACGCTTGCGGAAACTGCATTCCTCCTCTGGTGCACCCAGGGGGTTCGGCAGGCCGTTGACAGGATGTTCACCCTCCGTACGGTCCCGTCCGCGGGTGCACGGCACGCGCTCGAGACCTACCTGCTGATCAACCGGGTCGAGGACGTTCCCCCCGGACTCTACCGCTACCTGGCGCTGGAGCACCGCCTCGCCGAAGAGTCCCGCGACCCCGGAATCAAGCGACGAGTGGCGGCAGGGTGCCTGAACCAGCCGCATATCAGTGATAGTGCCGTCACCTTACTCTGGACCGCCGTCCCGGACCGGATGACATGGCGCTACGGCGAGCGCGGCTACCGCTACATGCATCTCGACGCCGGTCACGTCTGCCAGAACCTCTACCTGGCGGCATCGGGCGTGGGGTGCGGGGTCTGCGCGATTGGCGCCTTCGATGATGCGGCGATGAACCGGCTTCTCGGCATCGACGGCGAACGCCAGTTCCTGATCTACGCTGCGACGGTAGGGAAGAAGCCTTGAGGCGGCGGATGCCGAAGGGCATATCCCCCACCCCGTCAACACCTGAGGGAAGAAGTCCCGGCACTCCTGCCGGGCGGACGACGGAGGTTGCCAGTTACGTTCACGTTCGACGAACAGATCGCTGCCCTTGAAGCAGAACGCGAAAGACTTCTCAAATTTCCGGAGGACGAGTTCATCGCGATCATCCGGGAGGTGGGGTTCTCCTGTGACTGCTGCGGCCGGTGCTGCACCCGGGAGTTCAACGGCCACGTCTTTTTGCTTGAGGAGGATACCGACACCGTCCGCTCGTTTGTGCCCGACGCCGTCGTGCCGGCGCCCGATTTTGATGCCTGCGACCAGCAGGGGAGGTTCTACGTCTCGGGCTACGCCCTCAGGACAGGGCCCGACGGTTCCTGCATATTTCTTTCCGGCGGTAGATGCACCATCTACGACCGGCGGTTCGCCATCTGCCGGATCTACCCCTACATGCTCCACCGGGAGGCCGACGAGACGGGCGCCGTCGACTGGCGACAGATCAGCGGTTTGAACGAGCACGGGAACTACAACACTCCGATCGACGACGCAGAGTGCGCCCGGATTGCCCGGGAGACCCGGGCGTATGAAGCAGCGTTCCTTGACCAGGCGATCCGCTTCCGGGAAGCCCTCAGGGATCTCTTTGCACATGAGGGGCTGCGCTACGTCCGGCGGACCTACGATCTCCTGATGCGGGACTTCCGAAAAGGTGCCGAGGTCGAGGTCCGGGTCTTTCACCGCGGCCGGTTTGAGCCGCACCGGGTCACCTGCGACGCCTACGGGTGATAGAGGCCTGCCCCGTTCAGGGTAACCCATCCGGTACCCTCCTACCGGGCCGCCCGCACCTTTTTTCTGTTCCGCTCCCCCTGGGTGCCCGATGGAGACTGAGATCCTCCTCACCCTGCTGGTGGTGGCCGGCGCCGCCGTTCTCTTTATCTCCGGCGCCGTCAGGGTCGACGTCGCCGCAGTGCTGGTGACCCTCGTGCTTGCGTGGCTCGGGCTCGTCACTCCGGCACAGGCTCTCTCGGGGTTTTCAAGCAGTGCGGTCATCGCGATGCTCTCGGTGATGGTTCTTGGGCACGGGCTCGATCGGACCGGGGTGACCATCCGCATCGCCCGCGCGATTGTAGGGTTTGCCGGGACCGGCGAGCGTCGGCTGACCGCCGCCGCCTCGCTCGTCGCCGGGGGGCTCTCAGCGTTCATGCAGAGTGTCGGGGCCACCGCCGTCTTCCTCCCCTCGCTCCTGCGGGTTTCCTCCCTTACGGGTGTCCCGCCGTCGCGCCTTCTCCTCCCCGTTGGCTACGCCGCGACCCTCGGGGGCACCGTCAGCATGGTGGGGGCGGGCACCCTCATCATCTTGAACGACCTTCTCCGACAGGCCGGGTATGCACCCTTCGGGCTCTTTGCCGTCACGCCCATCGGCGTGCCGCTCCTGCTTGCCGGGATCGCCTTCTTCTACTTCTTCGGGGACCGTGTCCTCCCCCGGCGCGAGAGGGCCCGGCTGAGCCCGCAGGAAGAGTTGATCCGGACCTGGCAGCCCCCTTCCCGCATCTCCTATCTCCGGGTCCCGGCGAGGAGTCCCCTCGTCGGGAAGACGCGGGAGGAGGTGCGGATGATCTCGCGCTACAACCTCCACCTCATATCCCTTGCCGAGCAGGACGAGATTGTCTATACGCCGTGGCGGCACACCCGGTTTGCCGCCGGGCAGGAACTCGGGATCCTTGGACCGGATGAGGACGTCAGGCGGTTCATGGACGATTTCGGGCTTGAGTGGGTCCGGCCGGGAGAGAGTTCCGCAAACGTGATGACCGACCCGAACGTGGGTTTTGCGGAGGTGATCGTCCGGCCCTACGCTCCAGTCATCGGCAAGACGCTCCGGGACCTGGAGTTCCGCGTGACCTACGGTGTCGAGGTCCTGATCCTCCTCTCCGGGACCGAAGAACAGCGAACGAACCTTGCCGACCTGCCCTTGCAGGCGGGAGACGCGATGCTCGTGCTCGGCCGCTGGGAACGGCTCCGTGCGCTTGCCACGAGCAAGAGTTTCGTCATGGTGACCCCGATTGAGGGGCGGACAGGGGTTCGCGAGCGCGGCGCGAAGACGGCCGCCTTCTGCTATCTCGTCGCCGTCGCCCTCACCTACACGGGCCTCTCGATCGCGACAAGCCTGCTCTCGGGGGTTGTCGCGATGGTCCTTCTCCGGGTCATCCCGGTCGGCGAGGTTTACCGTGCCATCGACTGGCGGACGCTCGTGCTGATCGCCGGCCTCCTCCCGCTCGGCATCGCCATGGACTCGACGGGCACGGCCCGGTTCGTCGCCGACGCGATGGCCCGCCTGGTCGCCGGGTACCCGACGTTCCTCATCCTCATAGCGATTGCGCTTCTCGTGACCGCCTTCTCACTTGTCATGTCAAACATCGCGGCCACGGTTCTCCTGGTCCCGCTCGTGCTGGTGATAGCAGGCTCGTTCGGGCTCGATCCGCGGGGGCTCGCGCTTCTCGTCGGGATCTGCACCTCGAACTCATTTCTCCTCCCAACGCACCCGGTCAACGCCCTCCTGATGGGTCCCGGGAACTACCGGACCCGGGACTATTTCGTCGCAGGGAGCGTCATGACGGTGATCTTCATCCTCATCGCGGTCGGGATCGTCTCCCTCCTCTACTTCTGACCCGTGTCCGCCCGGATGGGGAGCCGGCATCGCTGGAACGCGGCGGTCCGGGTAAACCTTTATGCTGCTCCGTGGCGACCGAACCGTCACTATGGAGCGGGAGTATGATGTCCTCGTTATCGGGACCGGGGTCGCCGGTTCCGATATTGCCTGGCACTGCAGGAAAGCCGGGATGGCGGTTGCAATCGCTGATTGCCGCGATTACGGGGGGACGTGCGCCCTACGGGGCTGTGTCCCAAAAAGGGTGCTTGCCGGTGCCGCGGAGGTGGTTGCCCGCGCCCGCGACCAGCAGGGGAACGGCATCCGGGGTGCGGTCTCGATCGACTGGCCGGAGCTGGTCGCCTTCGAGCGCACCTTCACCGGCCCTATCCCGCGGCGGAAGGAAGAAGGCTTCCGAAAGGCGGGAATTCATACCTACCATGGGCTTGCCTGTTTTACCGGGTCGAACCGGGTGGCGATCGGCGATGATACGTTCACGGCCCGGTACATCGTGATCGCCACCGGTGCAGAACCGCGCCTCTTGAACGTCCCCGGCGAGGATCTCATGACCTCGAGCGGCGAATTCTTCTACCTTGAGGCGCTCCCGGAACGGGTCATCTTCATCGGCGGGGGTTACATCTCGTTTGAGCTCGCGCATGTTGCCGCCAGGGCCGGATCGGCAGTGACCATCCTGCAACGGAGCGGGCATCTCCTCTCGGGGTTCGATCCCGACATCGTCGAGCGGCTGGTGCTGGCCTCAGGAGAAGCCGGGATCGACGTGCAGGTGAACATGCCGCTCATCTCTATCGAGAAGAACGCTGCCGGCCTTCGGGTGCGGGCCGGGGGAGAGGGAAAAGAGAGAACATTCGAGGCCGATATGGTCATCCACGGTGCCGGCAGGGTTTCTGCGATCGAGAAACTCGACCTTGCGGCCGGGAACGTCGAGACCGACCGCCGGGGGATCGTCGTCGACGATCACCTCCGGAGCGTCTCGAACCCCGCTGTCTACGTGGCCGGGGATGCGAACCCGAGGAGCCCGCAGCTGACACCGGTGGCGGTAATGGATGCCCACATCGTCGTCGATAACATCCTGGGCGGTGACGCCCGCGTTGCGGACTACTCCGTCATCCCGAGCGCTGTCTTCACGAACCCGCCCATTGCGTCCGTCGGGCTCACGGAAGAGAAGGCAAAGGAGAAGGGAATACCCTACGTCGTCAACGCCGGCGACCTCTCCGGGCGGTTCACGAACCGGAGCATCGGCCAGAAGCACGTCGGCTACAAACTCCTGGTTGATGAGGACACCCACCGGATCCTCGGCGCCCACCTCATCGGGCCCCACGTTGAAGAGGTGATCAACATCTTCGCCATCGCGATCAAACACGGCCTGACGGCGAACGATCTCACGCTGGACGCGATCCCGTGGGCCTACCCGAGCAACACCTACGATATTATCCATATGGTGCATCCGCTGGTGCGGAAATGACGGGCGTCCACATGCTGGTCGGCCTCACGCGAAGGGGACTATCAACGCCTATCCATCAGACTCCGCGCCTTCGCATGAGTTATCTGCAACAGAAACAGATGTTCAGAAAAAAGATAGCACCGTGGGTTCAAGGGCCCCGGATCCCTTTTCACGCGCTCTCGCCGACGCCTTCTTCTTTTACGCTCTCTTCGACCGGTTTCTTCGCGGGCTTCTCGGGCTTCACATAGGTGATGGTGTAGCGCTCCGTCACGTGCTCCACCACCGGCGGGAAATAGTCCGGCTCCATCGTGAGGCTCCCGAACGGGCAGCCCTCGACACAGTCTCCGCAGGCGATGCACCGCATGCGGTCGATCTCCCAGACCTTTGCCTCCTTATCGAGGCGGATTGCCTCGCATGGGCACCGACGCGAGCAGAGACCGCAGGATCGGCAGGTAGCGGGGTCGAAGACGACGTGCCCCCGGGTGATGGGGCATCTTCGCGCCGGGACCGCCGGGTACTGCCGGGTGGCCGGACCCCCTGCAAGGTTCCGGAGAACCGTCTTTGTCATCTGAAAAATGCTCATTCCGCCTTCACCTCTCCGTGCAGCTGATGCAGGGGTCGATCGAGAGGACGACGACCGGGACATCCGCGAGCTGGGCTCCCGGGAGCATCTTCACCAGCGGCGGGATGTTCGCGAGCGTCGGCGTTCTTATCCTGGCGCGGGCAAGGTGCTTGCTGCCGTCGCCACGCAGATAGTGGATGACCTCGCCCCGCGGCTGTTCGGCACGGGAGAAGTACTCGCCGTCGGGCGTTCCCTTGACCTTCACATCGATGGGTCCTTCTGGCATCTCGCTGATCGCCTGCCGGATCAGGTCGATGGATGCATAGACTTCTTTGACCCGAACGGCGCACCGGGCGTAGCAGTCGCCGGCGGTCTCCACGACCGGCTTGAAACCGAGATCGCCGTAGGCGGCGTAGCCGGTATCGCGGTGATCTATCGCGACCCCGCTTCCCCGGGCGGTCGGCCCTACCGCCCCAAGGGCGTAGGCCTCGTCCTTTGTGATGACCCCGAGTCCCTGAAGGCGATACTTCACCGTCTCGTCGTTTAAGAAGACATCGCCGAGATCCCGGCACTGCTTCTCGAAGGGATCGAGCTCGCGGTGCATCTCGTCGAGTTTTTCCTGCCCGATGTCGCGCCTGACCCCGCCGACCTTGCAGGTGCCCTGGATGACCCGGCCGCCCGTGGTGTCCTCGAGCACGTCGAGCACGCTCTCCCGGAGCTGCCAGGATCGCATGAAGAGGTTCTCAAAGCCCATGGAGTCCGCAAAGAGACCGAGCCAGAGAAGGTGCGAGTGGAGACGCGAGCACTCCGACCAGATCGTCCGGAGGTAACGCGCCCTGTCCGGGACCTCGATCCCCATAATATGCTCGATACCCTGGCTGTAGCAGAGCGCGTGAATGAAGCTGCAGATCCCGCAGATCCGTTCCGCTACGTAGACATACTCGGTATATTCGCGTTTCTGCACGAGTTGTTCGAGCCCCCGGTGGATGTAGCCGATCGAGGGGATCGCTTCCACCACTTTCTCGTCCTCGAGGACGAGGTCGACGTGGATCGGCTCCGGCAGCACCGGGTGTTGCGGTCCGAACGGGACGATTATGCGTTCCGGCATGGGCCACCCCCCCGTCTCGTGACGCTGAACGGATACTTCTCCGCCGTCTTGATGAACGTCCCCTTAAAGTCGATGTTGATCCCGGTGACCGGAATCCCGAAGAGGTCGTGCATCTCGTTTTCGTAGACGAACGCTCCCCAGTAGATTCCGGAGATGCTCGGGACCTCCGTCTCGGGCCCGACCGTCAGGCGGAGGTTTCTGAACTGGTAGCCTTTATCGAACGAGTAGTTGACCTCATAAGCCCCGCCGATGTCCGTGCACCCGATCTGGACGAGGCGGTATCCCCCAGCGTGAAGCCCTTCGACCTCTGTCATGAGGTTCTCCAGCGCGACGTCGATTAGAGTCTGCTCTTCGTTAACTGTCATGTGCTCTCACCTGCCTGTTCCGCATGCCGCACTTCATCTTTCATCCGCGCTGCCCCGGTCATCTTCGCCCGTTTCTCCTCGAGGATCGAAAGCGCCGTTACGACACCGTCGATGATCTGCTCCGGCCTTGCCGCGCATCCCGGAACATAGACGTCGACGGGGATAACCTTGTCGATGCCCCCGACAATGTTGTAGCATTCCCGGAATACGCCGCCGGTTGCGGCGCAGGCGCCGACCGCAATGACAACTTTAGGCTCCGGGATCTGCTCGTAGATGTTTTTGACCACCTCCCGGTTCTGCGCGTTGATGCCGCCGGTGATCAGCAGGATGTCCGCGTGCTTCGGGTTTCCGGTGTTGATGATGCCGAACCGCTCCACATCGTAAAGCGGTGTGAGGCACGCAAGCACCTCGATGTCGCACCCGTTGCAGCTGGATGCATCGTAGTGAAGGATCCAGGGTGATCGCTTCAGGAATGCCATGGTACTCATGCACCTCCAGTCATCATATAGCCGAGGATATAGGCGAGGATCGTCAGGTTTACGATGCCGAGAACTGCCGCCAGCCACCCGCTCTTGAGCGCCGCCTGCCACCGCACCCGTGCGGTGACGTTGTCGACGAAGATCTCGGCGAGATAGGTGACCACGATCGCGACAATCCCGATTGCGGGGTTCCAGGCAAAGAAGAGGTAGATGAACCCGAGCAGGAAGATGTTCTCATACCAGTGGGCGATCTCGACCTGCGCGAGCGTTGAACCCGAGAACTCCGTCGTGATGCCCTTGACGATCTCCTGATGCGCGTGATGCGATGTCGAAATGTCGAAGGGGGATTTCCTGAGTTTGATCGTGAGAATGGTCACAAACCCGAGGAAGACGCCGGGGAGGTAGAGGATGAGCGGCACCGATGCTACCGCGATATCGGCGACCAGGAAGCTGTTCGTGACCATGTAGAACCCGACGACCGCAAGGATGATCATCGGCTCATAAGCCATCAGCTGGATCAGTTCACGCTCGGCCCCGATGTGGCTGTAAGGTGAGTGGACCGCGTAGGCCCCGAGCACCAGGAAGACATGGGCGAGCGTGAAAGCGAAGACGACCAGTAAGAGGTCCCCTCCCGCGAAGAAGAGCGCGCCGGAGAGGGCGATGAAGATCAGGT
>DAOSER010000057.1:0-12213 GCA_035363235.1 Methanoculleus sp. | reverse complement strand
GGGGGGGGGGGGGGGGGGGGGGGCGCGTCCCCCCCCCCCCCCCCCTGTCCCCACCCCCCTCACGGTGATACCCCCACGGTCCACTGCACAGTGACTTGCCCGAGAAAAAAAGCCGATCTCGGGGACAGGCCGAATCCAGCACCCACCTATTGGGGTGGGGAAAGATCAGAACAGAGTATCAGCAGAGCCCTATACCCTGACAAAGCGCGGGTCTATCTCCTGAGCCCGGGCGTAACAACGATCCGCCTCATCGGGTTTTCCCAGACTCGACAATATCTCTCCTTTCATCGACCATGCCATAGCGTACTCCGGATCGAGCTCAAGAGCCCTGTCAACGGACTGGAGCGCATCCTGATACCTTTTGAGATTGTAGAGTGCGACACTTTTGCCCAGCCAGGCACCCTCAAATTGGGGATCGAGTTCGAGAGATGTATTGAAGCACTCCAACGCCTGCTCGAACTGGTTGTCGTAGGCGTTGAAGTGCAACCCCTGCCTGTACCATTCCATCGCAGCGGTTTGTTGAGTGCAGCCGCAACTGCAGCAGAGTGCGGCCAGCACCACGACGGTTAAAACAAGGTGTTCTTCTGTTCTTGTCCTTTTGCTCATTCTCACAGAACATACCTGACCGCACCTCATATAAATCGTTCTATGCGCTTGCGGGAGATCCGGGGCGGTTACAGGCGGCGAAACCGGAGTGCCGGCGCCGGACCTGGCCGATGGCAAGAACCATATGGTATTCCGGCGCAATTCGGATAAGGAAGAACCGTATGCCCGCACCTGACCCCTCCCTCGAGACAACCGTCGGTTCGCTCACGCTCAAGAACCCGTTCCTGCTGGCCTCAGGCCCGCCGACCGCCTCGGGCGAACAGATCCGGCGTGCGTTCCGGCTCGGCTGGGCGGGTGCGGTCACGAAGACCATCGTCCCGGACGCGATGGAGATCCGGGACGTCTCACCCCGGTTTGCGGCCTGGAAAGACGGGAACTCCGGGCTCCTCGGCTTTGAGAACATCGAACTCCTGAGCAGGAGGGACGAGTCCTACTGGACGGGAGAGATCACCGCCATTCGGAAGGACTACCCCGACCGGGTCCTCGTTGCGAGCATCATGGCCTCGCCCGATCCTTGTGAGTGGCAGGAACTCGCCTGCACCGTTCAGGACGCAGGGGCGGACGCGATCGAGCTGAACGTCTCCTGCCCTCACGGGATGCCGGAACGGGGGGTCGGTGCGGCCATCGGCCAGCACCCCGACCTGGTCCGGAAGGTGACGCGTGCGGTGCGGAAGGTCGCCGCGGTCCCCCTGATCGTCAAGTTAACCCCGAACGTGACGGAGATCGTACCGGTTGCAGAGGCTGCGGTGGACGCCGGGGCAGACATCATCTCGGCCGTCAACACCGTCCAGTGCCTCATGGGCATCGATCTCGAGACGCTCGAACCCCGCCCCCCGGTTGCCGGTTTCGGCACCTACGGAGGCTACTCAGGACCCGCGATCAAGCCCGTCGGCCTTAAGATGGTCTCGCAGATCGCCCGGGAACTCCCGGTCCCCCTGATGGGGATCGGCGGGATCTCCCGCTGGCAGGACGCCGCCGAGTACATAGCGGCCGGGGCGTCGGCGGTCCAGGTCTGTACGGCGGTGATGTGGGAAGGCGCAGGCATCATCCGCGGGATGAACGAGGGCCTCTTCGAATACCTTTCGCGCAAGCGCTTCACCGGTGTCGCGGCGCTCAGGGGCCGGGCCCTCGAGAGGATCGGAACGCATGCGTCCCTCTCCCGGGACAAACGGCTCTTTGCAGTCCGGAGGTTCCCCGAGCGGTGCAGATTCTGCGGCCGCTGCGTAACCGCCTGCCGCGACGGCGGATACCAGGCCATCTCGATAACGGACAGAGAGGTCATCATCGAGGCGGAGCGGTGCGACGGGTGCAGCCTCTGCTCCCACGTATGCCCCGAGGGGGTGATCGTGATGCTGCCCGGTGCGTGAACCCCCGGCTACCGGCTAAATGTAGGAAGATCAAACACTGATACATGCAACAGAGCTGGGCCGGCGGCGGTCTGAGGTTCTCCTACTGCACCGAGCACGACCTTCCTGATATATCCCGGATGCTCGCAAAGGAGTCGGTCTGCAGGTGGCTGTTCTTCGGACCGAACACGGATGAGGCCACACGGTCCTACTTCCTCCCCCTGATCGAGGAGATGCAGACGGCGTTTCAGGAAGGGAGAGAGCCGGACCACCACGTCTTCACGGTAAGGCTGGAGGATACCGGGGACTTCGTCGGGCAGTGTGCACTGTTTCCGGTCGATTTCAGCCCCGGATCGTTCCTGATCGGCTACCAGCTCGATGACGTATACTGGAAACAGGGCTACGGCACCCTGGCCTGCACCTTCCTGGTCTACTTCGCGTTCACCGTGCTCGACGGTTACCGGCTGAATGGCGATACCGTTGCCGGCAATACGGCATCACGGCGGGTGATGGAGAGATGCGGCTTTGTCCTGGAGGGTATCCAGAGGCAGTACTGGCATGCCGGGGGCGAATATCACGATCGCCAGGTCTTCGGCCTTTTAAAGAGTGATCTTGCCCCGGAACGCCTTTCGGCACTGGGGGGGATGTTCGCGGCGGTATGATGGATGAGGTTATCCCAAAAAGATCTCCGAACCCTCGGTATATCCTAATCGGAGCCCTTAATTCCCAGGGATCCATCATCTGAGCCTCATCCTGAGCCAGGAGGATGAAACGGCTTTCCATTGGATATCGCCACTCGGGGGAGGGGCCGGGAGGGGGTGTCCCCCTCCCGGTAACAGCGTTTTGGGATAACTTCGGATGACCATGCACTGATGCTGGATATACCGGCTCTGTCAAGTCCCTGTTTTGGTTCTGAAGGTCGTAACTGGGGGGCAGGTTGTCCGGAGTTCGAGCACCGCCAGGTGTGAGGTGTAACAAACAGAGCAGTCAAACTGGGAGAAATATCACGGTGCAGTGGACCGTGGGGGAATCGTCATTGGGGGAGGGAGTGCTCCCCCCTCCCCTGTCTCCGCCACATAAACCGATGCCTCCAACCCCCACTCCTTTGGGGCGGGGGCCGTCATGGCGATATCCCCTGGAATCCGTGTTTGGGATGCAATCACTGACTCTCCAGAGGGCGTGAATCTAGATTCACGCCCTATTCAACGAGGTCGGTGTATCTTTTTTCGGGATTGCTTGCTCTTCCTCCCGCAACGATAACCCGATGAAAGGATCGCGGCAAAACAGTTATTCAAAAAAAAGTATCCTTCAGGCGAACATCTCGCCGAAGGTGGTGTGGAAGTGGTGGCGATCGAAGTCCACCGAGAGTTTATCGATCGCCTTCATGAAATCGTCGCTGTTGACGGCGTCGCGCTCCATCCGGATGGCGAACATCCCCGCCTCCATGCATATCGCCCGCAGATCGGCGCCGTTCTTGCCCTCGGTGAGCCGCGAGACCTCCGAGAGGTTGACGTCGTCGCTGAGGTTCATATGCAGGGTGTGGATCTTCAAGATCGCAAGCCTCCCCTGGTGGTCGGGGAGCGGGATCTCGATCATCCGGTCGAACCGGCCCGGGCGGAGGAGGGCGCGGTCGAGGATATCGATCCGGTTCGTCGCCGCGACGATCTTGACATCGCCCCGGTTTTCGAATCCGTCCATCTCGGCCAGGAGCTGCATCAGCGTCCGCTGGACTTCACGGTCCCCGGACGTCGTCGAGTCGTTCCGGTGCGCGCCGATCGCGTCGATCTCGTCGATGAAGATGATCGACGGTGCCTTCTGCTTCGCGAGATCGAAGAGTTCCCGGACCAGGCGAGCCCCCTCACCGATGTACTTCTGCACCAACTCCGAGCCGACCACACGGAGGAAGTGTGCGTTCGTCTGGTGGGCCACCGCCCGTGCGAGGAGGGTCTTCCCCGTGCCGGGCGGGCCGTAGAGGAGCACGCCCTTTGGGGGGGAGATGCCGACCTTCTCAAAGAGGTGCGGTTTTGTCAGGGGGAGCTCGACGGCTTCGCGGATCTCCTCGATCTGCGGCTCAAGACCACCGATGTTCTCGTAGGTCTCCTCCGGGGACTCAACCAGTTCCATGCCGTAGATCTGCGCGTCGTAGCTCGTGGGGAGCACATCCACGATGGCAAGGGACTGCTGGTTGAGCGTACACCGCACACCCGGTTTGAGGAGATCGGGGTCGATGAGCTGGGACGTACGGACCAGGAACCGTGGCCCTGCACTGCTTCGCACAATCACCCGGCTGTTGTCGATAACGTCGGTAACTGTCCCGATCACGAGAGGAGGGCTTCGGAGCTGCTCGATCTCGCTCTTGAGTTTTCGGAGCTCCCGTTCGTAGCGGATCTTCTGGGTTTCAACGTATCGTTTCTCGGACTCCATCTGGCGAAATTGTTCGCGTAGCTCCAGGTTTCGGTTTTCGAGGTTCGTAATCCGTTCCAGGAGATACTGGTAGATGTCTTCACCGGTATCCTTCTCTGGTGCCTGCCGAGCGATATCTCCCATGGGTCTCCTCGATTAATTATATAGGTTAAAATGAATATAAAATTGTTTGCGAGACTTATGCAGTGCGAACTATGCGGCGCTCCTATAGTGGGACCGTCGAAAACCATCCAGATCGAAGGTGCAGAGCTCTGTGTCTGCGTTCGATGTGCGAAACACGGTACAGAAGTCCAGCAACCGCGACGAACAGGTGCCCCGCAGAAGAAGCCGGGAGTCGCAGCCCCACAGGCCTCACGGAGAAGGCCACGGGACGTCTTTGACCTGATGGAAGGAGAACTCGTCGACGATTACGCCGACCGCATCCGGGCCGCCCGGGAAGAGAAGGAGTGGTCCACGCTCGACCTTGCACAGGCGATCAAGGAGCGTGAGCTCCTGGTCAAGAAGATCGAGAAGGGCGACCTCATCCCCGAAGACGACGTCCGGAAGAAACTCGAGAAAGCACTCGGTATAAGACTGATCGACTCGGCCGAAGGCAGCACCTCCACAGGCGGGCCGGGCCGGGTGACCATGACCGTCGGCGACGTCATATCGTTCAAGAAGAGCCGGAAATAAGGCAATCACCATACTTTTTTCCCCGGGGACCCGCTCCTGGCCCTGATTCACCCCTCGCGCAAAAATCCGTCATGTTTTTATACAAGAACACGTAACGATATACCCAATGCGTGGTGAATGTTTTTTCGCCGGTGACCGCTTTTACCTCGGTTAACGGAGTAACCATCCTCGCAGGAGCGACACATCAGTTTTTAATCGCCGGTACCCGTGATAACGGAGCGGCAGCGTTCTATCGCTATTTTACCCTGTATTAAGCCAATCCCGGAGACTGTACTCACGATCTCGGGAGGACTGTGGTTATGAGAGGAAAAGAGATTCGTCTGGAACGTATCATGGATCGGAATACCGGCAGGACCATCATCGTGCCGCTCGATCACGGCGTGACGCTCGGCCCCATCCCCGGGCTGGTCGACGTCGGAAGGACCATCGACCTCGTCGCCGAGGGAGGAGCAAACGCGGTGATCGGCCACGTGGGGCTTGCGCTGCACGGGCACCGGGGGCATGGGCGGGACGTCGGCCTGATCATGCACCTCTCGGCGAGCACCAGCATAGGCCCCGACCCGAACGAGAAGGTGCTCGTGAACACCGTCACGAATGCCCTGAAGATGGGCGCCGACGGCGTCTCGGTGCACATCAACGTCGGGGCCGACTCCGAGGCACGGATGCTTGCCGATCTCGGCAACGTCGCGGTCGCGTGCATGGAGTGGGGGATGCCGCTCCTCGCGATGATGTACCCGAGGGGCAGGAAGGTCGCGGACGAGCACGACCTCGAGAGCGTCAAGCTTGCCGCACGGGTGGCGGCGGAGCTCGGCGCCGATATCGTCAAGACCGTCTACACCGGTGATGCGGACTCGTTCCGGGAAGTAACGAAAGGATGCCCGGTACCGGTCGTGGTCGCGGGCGGTTCGAAGACCGATGATCGGGCGATCCTCGACCTGGTCGAGGGCGCGATGGAGGGGGGCGCCGCCGGGATATCGATCGGGAGGAACGCCTTCCAGCACCCGGCGCCCGATCGCCTTATCCGTGCCGCCGCACTGATCATTCATGAAGGGCGGTCGGTAGAGGAAGCTGTTGAGATTCTCCGGATGTGATGAATATGATAGGAAAAGAGATCCGCCTTGAGCGGATAATGGACAGGAACACCGGCCGCGCCGTGATCATCCCCATGGATCATGGGTTCACGATGGGCCAGATCGAAGGGCTCTGCAACATGACAAAGACCGTCAACGCGGTGAGCGAGGGCGGGGCGAACGCCATCGTCCTCCACAAGGGCATGGTGAAGGGAGGGCACCGGAAGCACGGAAAGGATATCGGCCTCATCGTACACCTCTCCGCAAGCACCTCCTTAAACCCCGACCCCAATGATAAGGTACTCGTCTGCACCGTGGAGGAGGCGGTCGCGCTCGGCGCCGACGCGGTCTCGATCCACATCAACCTCGGCGCGCCGAACGAGTCGAGGATGGTCGAGTCGGCGGGCGAGGTGGTGCGGGACTGCAACCGCTGGGGGATGCCGCTCCTGATCATGATCTACCCCCGAGGCCAGGGGATCGACCCCACCTCGCCGCAGTCGATCGGGCACTGCGTCCGGGTGGCGGAAGAACTCGGGGCCGACCTCATCAAGACGAACTACACCGGGGATCCGGAGACATTCCGCCGGATCACCGCCGCCTGCTCGGTGCCGGTGATGATCGCCGGCGGCGAGAAGGGCGGGGATATGGAGACGCTTACGACCATCCGCGACGCCATCGATGCGGGCGCGGCGGGCGTCTGCATGGGAAGAAACGCCTTCCAGCGCGACGATCCTGCCCGGTTCATCGCTGCGATATCCCGGGTGGTGCACGAGGGAGCGGATCCGGCCAAAGTCCTGGGGACGGAGCGATGAAACAGTTCTGGGTCGATCTCCGGCCGTGGAGGAAGGATCTCGCGACCACTGCGATCGAGAGCGGTGCCGACGCCCTTGTGACGGACGACGCAGAACGCGTCCGGGAACTCGGGCGGGTGACGACGGTCGCGGAGAACGGCGACCTCGTCCCCGGAAAGGACGTCTTCGAGGTCGAAATCGTCGATAAAGAGTCCGAGGAGGAGGCGCTCCGGCTCTCCCGGCAGGGCTACGTTATCGTCCGGACGCGGGACTGGACGGTCATCCCCCTCGAGAACCTCGTCGCGCAGTCCGACCGGATCATCGCCGCGGTCGGAGGCGCCGAAGAGGCAAAGGTCGCCCTGACCGTCCTCGAACGCGGGGCGGCGGGGGTCCTTCTTACGACCGACGATCCGGCGGAGATCCGGCGGGTGGCGAGCGTGATCGCCAGCGCCGGCGCACCCGTCCCCCTCGTCCCGTTCGAGGTGACCCGGATCGTCCCCGTCGGGATGGGGGACCGGGTCTGCGTCGACACCTGCTCGATCCTCACCGACGGGGAAGGGATGCTCGTCGGCAACACCTCCTCGGCGTTCCTGATGGTCCACCCCGAGACCCTGGAGAACCCCTACGTGGCGCCGCGCCCGTTCCGGGTGAACGCCGGGGCGGTGCACGCCTACATCCTCCTCCCCGGCGGGAAGACCGCATACCTCGCCGACCTTGCGGCGGGGGATAAGGTGCTCGTCGCGGAGCATACCGGCCCGACCCATGACGCGGTCGTCGGCAGGGTGAAGATCGAGCGCCGCCCGCTCCTCCTCGTCGAGGCGAAGGCCGGCGATGCGACGGTGAGCCTGGTCCTCCAGAACGCCGAGACGATCCGGCTCGTCAGGCCTGACGGGACGGCCGTATCGGTCGCCGCCCTCGCGGTCGGCGATACGGTGCTCGGCAGCGTCGCAGAGGGCGGGCGGCACTTCGGGGTCGCCGTCAAAGAGACGATCCTGGAGAAGTGACGGGAATGCTTGCAGGCATCATCGGCGGCACAGGGCAGATGGGGCGGTTCTTTGCCGGGGTCTTTGAGGCGGCCGGGTGGGAAACGATCGTCTCCGGGAGAAAGACCTCCCTCACCGCCCGCGCCGTCGCGGAGACGGCAGATATCGTCATGGTCTCGGTGCCGATCCGCGCCACCGTCGGGGTGATCCGGGAGGTTGCGCCGCTCCTCTCAGATGAACAGGTCTTCTGCGACCTCACCTCCCTCAAGGTCGAACCCGTCCGGGCGATGCTCGCCTCCCGTGCGGAGGTGATCGGCCTCCACCCGATGTTCGGGCCGGGCGCCGCGTCGCTCCGGGGCCAGACGATCGTCGCCACCCCGGCCCGGTGCAGCCCGGAGACCCTTGAAGGACTCTTATCCGTCTTCAGCGACCAGGGGGCGACGATCACCCTCTCGACACCCGAAGACCACGACCGGATGATGGCGGTGATCCAGGGGCTCACCCACTTCGGCACGCTCGCAAAAGCGGAAGCCATCCGCCGGACCGGCACCGACGTCGCGGAGACACTCCGGTTCACGAGCCCCGTTTACCGGATCGAGATGGGCCTCGTCGGACGGCTCCTCGCCCAGGATGCAGGGCTCTACGGCGATATCCTGCAGATGAACCCGGCCGTCCCGGAGGTGCTCGCCAGGTTCGAGGAGGCTGTCCGGACCCTCCGCGAGATCGTCGAGTCCGGGGACGACGAGCGGTTCCAGGCATTCTTTGCCGAAAACGCCGGCCATTACGCCTCATACCTCGAGGCTGCGACGGAAGAGACGGACGACCTCATCAGCCACGTGGTGAGCCGATGACCGTCGCAACACTCGGGCCGGCCGGGACGTTCAGCCACGAACTCGCGGTCAGGCTCTACGGCGGCGATATCGAACTCCTGCCGACGATCCGCTCGATCATCGGGCGCGTGGCGGCCGGCGGAGCGAAAGGGCTCGTACCGATCGAGAACTCGGAGGCCGGCGGCGTCGGGGAGACGCTCCAGGGGCTGATGGAGTTCGACGTCTCGATCACCGGAGAGGCATACATGCCCGTCCGGCACCACCTTGCGGCCCGGGGGGACCCCGCACGCCTCTCGGTCATCTACGCCCACCCGCAGACGCACGAACAGTGCTCCGTCCTCCTCGACCATCTCGGGGTGGAGGTCGTGCATACGAGCAGCAACGCGGCAAGCGCGATGGCGATGCAGAAGGACGAGCACGCCGGCGCGGTCGTCTCGGAGACGGCGGCACGGATCTACGGCCTCACGCTGGCCCTCCGGGACCTTCAGAACAGCAGGGAGAATACCACCCGGTTCGTGGAGATATCCGCTCTCCCTCGCGGGATTGCGGGAGCCACGAAGTGCAGCCTCCTCGTCGACCCCGAGACCGACCGGGTCGGGCTCCTTGCCGATATCCTCGGGGTCTTCGCCCGGCGCGGGATCAACCTGACCCGGATCGAATCAAGGCCGTCCCGCCGGGGCATCGGGAGGTACATCTTCTTCATCGACCTCGAGGTCTCCGGAGGCTGGCGGGAGGCAAAGGAAGAACTCAAGGCCATGACCACCGTCAGAGAACTCGGGTGCTACGCCCGCATGGAGGTGCCGATATGATCGTCAGGGTATCCCGGACAGGCCCGGTCGACGCAACGTTTGCGGCGCCGCCCTCAAAGAGTTACACCCACCGGGCGCTGATTGCGGGAGCGCTCGCCTCGGGAAGAACGCGGATAGAAGAGCCGCTCCGGGCGGCCGATACGGAGCTGACCGCCCGGGGGCTTGAAGCCCTCGGGGTGCCGCTCGAATGGCTGCCGGGGGAGATCACCGTCGCCGGCTGCGGCGGCACCTTCCCCACACCGGGAGAGGTAACCATCGACTGCGGGAACTCCGGGACGACGCTGCGGCTCCTCACCTCGGCGGCGCTCCTCGCCCGGCACCCGGTGGTGCTGACGGGGAGTGCACGGATGCTCGAGCGGCCGGTCGGCCCCCTTGCCGGAGCGCTCCGGGCCCTCGGGGGCGACGTCGCGTTTGCCGGCGAGCCCGGCTACCCGCCCGTCCGCATCTCCGGCAGGCTCCGGGGCGGGAAGACGGCGATCGACGGGAGCATCAGCAGCCAGTTTGCCTCATCCATCCTGATGGCGGCGCCGTACGCAGACGAGGACGTGGAACTCACGCTCCCGGCGATTCCGGCCTCGCGGTCCTACCTCGACGTGACCGCGGACGTGATGCTCCGGTTCGGCGCCCGGCTCGAACGACGGGGCTACGAGTGGTTCCGGGTAGAGAGCGGGGCAGCCTACCGGGGACGGGGCTACCGGATCGAGGGGGATTACTCATCAGCATCATACCTCTTCGCGATCGCGGCCGTCTGCGGCGGGAGGGTCGCGGTCACGGGCCTCTCCCCGGCATCGGTCCAGGGGGACCGGCGGTTCCTCGACGCCCTCAAGGCGATGGGGTGCCGGGTGACCTCCGGAAGAGACGCGGTGACGGTGGAGCGGACGGGCGACCTTCGGGGTATCGAGATCGATATGTCCTCGTCCCCCGACACCGTCCAGACGCTCGCGGCTGTGGCGGCGGTAGCAGGGTCGCCGACGACGATCACCGGCACGGCGCACCTGCAGTACAAGGAGAGCAACCGCGTCGGGGTGACGGCGGAGACCCTCCGGCGGATGGGAGCAGGCGTCGAGGTCACGGAAGACTCCCTCACGATCACGCCCGCGCCCCTCCACGGGGTGGCTGTCGACCCGCACGACGACCACCGGACGGCGATGGCGTTCGCCGTACTCGGCCTCGCGGTCGGAGGGATGGCGATCCTTGAACCGGAGTGCGTGGAGAAGTCCTTCCCCGGGTTCTGGGAGGCGCTTTACGGGGTGGGGCTGCTGTGAAGGTCGCCCTTATCGGCTTTCGGGGGACCGGGAAGACCTCGGTCGGGCGGATCCTCGCGAACCGTCTCGGGGTGCCGTTCTACGACACCGATGCGCTGATCGAGCGCCGGGCGGGGATGCCAATCCCTGAGATCTTCCGCCGGGCCGGGGAGGCGCACTTCCGTGCTCTCGAGCGGGAGGTGATCGCGTCGCTCCGGACGGCGGAGGGTGTGATTGGCACCGGCGGGGGAGCGGTGTGTGATCCGGCAAACGTCGCCGACCTCCGGTGGCACGGCAGGGTCTATCTCCTGACCGCCGCACCCGGGATCATTCACGAGCGGATCGCCGGAAGTGACCGGCCGGGGCTGACCGCTCTCCCCCCAGAAGAGGAGGTGCACACGCTCCTTGCCCGACGAAAAGAGGCCTACCTCGGTGCGGCCGACGCCTGCATCGATACCGGCGCCTGCACGCCGGACGAGGCTGCCGAGATCATTCTAGGACAGATCCATGGAAAGAGCGTCCGCTCCCGCGATGAACGGCGCGAGCGGGATAACCTCCTCTCGAAGTTCGGACTTGAGACCGTCCGGGAGATGGTTGAGCGCGATCCGGGTCTCATGGTATGCGGCATCGCCGGGAACCCCTGCGCCCATAGCAAGAGCCCGCTCCTCTACAACCGGCTCTTTGAACGCTTTGGGATGCACTACCATTACACCCGCTTCGAGTGGCCGGATGCGGGAGTCATCATCCACCTCGCCTCTCTCCTCCCCCTGAAGGGCTTATCCGTCACCATCCCGTTCAAGGTCGATGTGATCCCCTACCTCGACGAGATCGACGAACACGCCGCAGCGATCGGGGCGGCGAACACCATCGTCCGGTGCGGCGGGAGGATGTACGGCCACAACACCGACTGGCTGGGGGTCCGGATCCCGCTCGCCCACCGGCGGGGCGGCCGGGCGGTGGTGCTCGGCGCCGGCGGGGCGGCGGCAGCGGCGGTCTACGCCCTTTGCTCGCTCGATATGGACGTCACGGTGCTTGCCCGGACAGCGGACGCGGCACGGAGGCTCGCGGAGCGCTTCAACTGCCGGTGGGGGAGTCTGGAAGAGTTCAAGGGGGCCGACGCCGATGTAGTGGTACACGCAACCCCGGTCGGGATGGAGCCCGACACCCGGAGCCTGCTTGCCGCGGACGACCTCGAGCGCGGGACGACGGTCTTCGACCTCGTCTACACCCCGCCGGAGACGCCGCTCATCCGGGCGGCGCGTGAGGCCGGGTGCGAGACGATACCCGGCACGGAGATGTTCGTCCACCAGGCGGTGGAGCAGTTCCGGTTGATCACCGGGATTCGCGTCTCGCCCGCGCTGGTTCGGGAGATGCTTGCATGAACACGTTCGGGAGAAACTTCAGGTGCACGACGTTCGGCGAGAGCCATGGGTTGGCG
>DAOSER010000056.1:0-12255 GCA_035363235.1 Methanoculleus sp. | reverse complement strand
CGGGTTCTTCGTCTCGGGCGAGGCGTTGATCGTCATCATCGCCATCGGGTAGAGGGATTTCAGGTCGAGGACCACCACGTTTTCGCGAAGGCCCGTCGCGGGTTCAAAGACCGTCGCTCCCTCGAACTCGTCGCCCGCGGCGAGCCCTTTTGAAGGGAGGACGAACCTTCCCGATGCTTTCCGGAGAACGAAGATGTCGATGACGTTCGAGGAGTTCAGCGTCCGGTCGAGCGGGCAACCGACGTACCGGGAGATCTCGCGGTAAAACTCGATAATATTATTCTTTTTATCAATCCCGACACAGAGTTCGACGTCGCGGTAGTTGTACTCCACGAGCCGTGCCGGGTCGGACCGCCAGAGCTCGGTGATCGTCCCGGTGTAGCGGACCTTCGTCACCCCGAGTTCCTCTTCGGCGATCGCATCGAGCCGGTACGACTCCTTCTGCGCCTGGTGCATCTTCCGGTAGGCGCCGAGGAGATCGAAGATCGAGCGGCCCCGGACGGCATTCCGTTCGGTCTGCCCGGGGATACGGGCGAGATCCTCGGCCTTGAGACCGAGCGCCGCCATCCGCTTCACGATGTAGGGGATATCGAAATCCACGAAGTTCCAGCCTGAGAGGATATCCGGGTCGCGCTCCTTCGTGTAGGCGGCGAGCCCGCGGAGCATCGAGACCTCGTCCGGGTACCGGACGACCCGGTGCCGCTCGTGAAGACGGAGGCCGGCGTCGTCGCCCGCCGCCCCACCGGGCTGCCAGAGGAGCGTCGTGTAATCGTCGTCAAACGAGTCCCAGCAGGTGACGCAGATGATCGGGTCGCGTTCGGGCTCGGGGAACCCCTCCTCGTCCACACACTCGATATCCATGATGCACGTCCGGGCGGGAGCCTTGATATCGGCCGGCGCGAGGTCGGAGTACTCGACCTCAAAGGCACCATCGGGCAATTCAACCGTACCGGCAGGTAATTCAACACCGGCGGTAAGGCCGCAGTCTATCATGAACCGGGTGGTAAACGGGATATCGGCCTCATAGTGCTGCTTATAGTCGTCGCGGACGGCACGGACGTCGCCGGGACGCCGGGTGTAGAGCCGCCGGAGCGGCTCGCCGCGGATGGAGCGATAAGTCGTATCCTCTTCAACACCGACGACCTCCTGCGGGAGGAATCTGCCGTCAACCAGATCGGCGGGCGCATAGAAGTAGGGCCGGAAACCGGTCACCCTGACCTGGATTGCCTTCCCTGATGCGTCCCGGCCGAAGACGTGAACGACCGGGGTATCGGCGCCGACGTTACTGTACTCCACCTGATGAATACCGACACGGATCTTCCCGAAGTCGTCGAGGACGGTCGCAACGCTCATGCGGGACTCGAGCACCTGCTCAGACATCGAACCTCCTGCAGAGGCCCTGCACGAACGCTCCCGCCTCTGCCATCTTCGCGGACTCCCAGGGATCGAGGTCCCACTCCTCGATGCCGAGGATGCCCTCGCGGCCGATCCGGGCCGGGACGCCGAGAGAACAGCCGGAGAGCCCGTATTCGCCCTCAAGCACGCACGAGCAGGAGAGCACCTCCCTCCGGTCGCCGAGGATCGCCCGGATCAGCATGGTGATGTGGTATGCGGGCCCGAAGACCGTCCCTCCTTTGCCGCGGATCACCTCCATGCTCGCCCCCTGCATCCGGGAGAGGATCGCCTCCCGCTTCTTGATACCGACATCGGCCCCGGTCTTCGAGAAGAGCGGCACCTGGTGCTCGCCATGCTCCCCGAGCACCCAGGCGGGTCCCGGGTGCCCCGCTTCATCGAGGTAGCGGGCAAAACGGGCGCTGTCAAGCTGGCCACCGAAACCGATGCACCGCTGCCGGTCGATGCCCATCATCTTCCAGAGGCCGTAGTTGTTTGCGTCCATGGGATTCGTGACGGTAATGATAATCCCGGGAAACCCTCGCAGCAGCTTGCTGCAACGTTTCGCCACAGGAACGTTGGCCTCGAGGAGGTCGGCCCGAGTCTTGATCTCAGGCGTTCTCGGGGTGCCCGCCGCAAAGACAAAGATATCGGCATCCCGCATCGCCGCCGTATCAGTGGAAACCGTGACATCGATACCCGTGTGCTGCAGGTCGAGCACCTGTGCCCGAAGGATGGGCTCGTATACGTCGTAGGCGACGATTTCATCGACGAGACCGAGCGCGGCGGAGAGAAATGCCGTCTCGCCCCCCACCTTTCCTACACCTAAGATTGCGAGCGAGGTCATGGTATCGATCCTATGTAAACAACGGTGAATATTACGTGGGAAGAAACTCTTGCTCGTACGGAGAATAACGATCCGGCATGAAAAGGGGCTTCCTACCTCTTCTGTACCGAGATCCGGGCTCCGGTGAGCGGAGCTCAACCGATCTTCACCAGTACACTTTGCGCGAGAGTATAATAATACCCCGCTCCCACCTTTTTTCAATGGTTGCGCTTTATCCAGGCCCTGCCGAGGTTGGGGGCATCCGGTTGAAGAACCATCTCCTGCTGGCGGCCGGCATCCTCGGAACCACCGGAGCGTCGCTCGCGCGTATCCTCGCAAACGGCGCAGGTGGTGTGGTCACGAAATCCATCGGCCCGAGCCCGAAGGAGGGGCACCCGGGACCCTGCCTGATCGTCGTCGACGGCGGCATCATCAACGCCATGGGCCTGCCGAACCCTTCGGCCGCGTTCACCGAAGAACTGGCTGCTCTCGCGGGCGAGCCGGTGATCGTCAGTATCTTCGGAGGAACACCGGAAGAGTTCCGGACGGTCGCCGGGTGGTTTGCCGGCACGGCATCCGGGCTCGAACTGAACCTCTCCTGCCCCCACGCAGAGGGCTACGGGGCGGCGATCGGGAGCGACCCGGCTCTCGTGGAGGAATGCACCCGGGCTGTAGCCTCCCTCGGGGTCCCGACCTGGGTGAAACTCACCCCGAACGTCGCCGATATCGGTGCGATCGGGGCGGCCGCGGAGCGCGGCGGGGCGGATGCGATCGTTGCGATCAACACGGTGAAAGCGATGCGGATCTCGACGGCCCTCCGGCGGCCGGTGCTCGGAAACCGGTTCGGCGGGCTTTCCGGGAAGGCCATCTTCCCTGTCGCGGTCCGGTGCGTCTACGACCTCTACGAGGCGTGCTCCATCCCCATCGTCGGGTGCGGCGGGGCCTCCACCGCCGACAACGTCATCGAGATGATGATGGCGGGAGCCAGCGCCGTCGAGATCGGGAGCGCGGTCATCGACGACATCGGCATCTTTTCTGCGATCGCAAACGACCTCTACAGCCCGGACGGCGTCGACGCGGGCGAGATTGTGGGGTGCGCCCATGCATGAGCAGATGCCCGCAGGGGTCAGGATAACGGAGATCATGGAGGAGACGCCGTCGATCAGGACATTCGTCTTCGATCGCGAGATTGCAGCGCGGCCGGGCCAGTTCGTAATGGTCTGGGTGCCGGGCGTGGACGAGGTCCCGATGGCTCTCTCCTCCCCGTCATCGATCACTGTCCTCGAGGTCGGGGACGCAACCGCCGCGCTCTTTGCGATGCACGAGGGCGACCGGATCGGGATCCGGGGACCCTACGGGAACGGCTTTACCGTCTCCGGGAGGGTGCTTGCCGTCGCAGGCGGCGTCGGGGCCTCTCCGCTGCTGCCGCTTGTCACGGCCGGGCGGGTGGATACTTTCCTCCTCGGCGCCCGGACGGCCTCAGAACTACTCTTCGCGGAGAGGATACGCGAGTCGGCGACGCTGATGGTCGCGACCGATGACGGCACCGCCGGCCACCACGGGTTCGTGACGGAACTCATCTCACGGGTGGATCTCGCCGACTTCGCCCACATATGCGTCTGCGGGCCCGAGATCATGATGAAGGCGGTGCTCGCCGTCCTCGACCGGGAAGGATGTGCCGGGCGGGGACTCTTCTCCCTCCACCGCTACATGAAGTGCGGCGTCGGCCTCTGCGGCTCATGCTGCACCGACCCGCACGGCCTGCGGGTCTGCAGGGACGGACCCGTCTTTTCCGGCGACGTCCTGCTCGATAGCGAGTTCGGACACTACGCGCGCGACGCGAGCGGGAGCAGGCACCGGATCTAGTGCCTGCTCAAAAACGGTTCAGGCGAGGAAGTCTTCCTGGGGTTTAAAGAGGAGGGAGATGATGTTCTCCACCCACCCAAAGACCTGCGAGGTGATCGAGGCTTCTTCTGCTCCGGCCCGGGTGTTTGTTTCCACTAATGGCTCCGTGCTTTCTTCCGGAGAGATCGGGTGGGTGGTCATGTCGCTTGCGGTCTGGTCCGGGGGTTCTATGTCGCCTAATTCTGCCTCCACTGGCTCCTGATCTCCGATAAGGTCCGGATCGTTTGTGAAGAGCCGGATCGACCGATCGCCATCGCCGCCCCCCACGACGAGGAACGAGCCGTCGGGGGTCGCGGCAACGGATTCCGCACGGCCGCCGAGACCGATCTTCTGGACCTCAGCTCCCGTACGATCGAGGATATAGACCGTCCTGCCGGACGCGGCGAAGACCCTGTTTGCCTCGTTTGTCAGGGCTGTCGCGGCGACGGCGTTTTCCGCGGGGTATTTCCAGAGGTGCTCACCCTCCCCTGTGGAGAGGTAGACGCACCGGTCAAGTGATCCGGCTGCTACGAACCGTCCATCGGGGGTGAGGGCAATCCCTTCCACGCACCTGCCGGTCCCGTAACTCCAGGACTCTCCCTCCCTGCTATTGAGGAGGTAGACCCCCTGGTCGTCGCATCCGAGCGCGATCCTGCGGCCGTTCTCCGATATCGCGATATCGTAACCATCGGCCCCCATATCGTAGTCCCAGAGCTCTTTTTTGTTCCTATCGAATATGTAGACCGCACCGTTATCGCAGCCGGTGGCAACATACATGCCGTTTGACGAGAGCGCAACACTCCGGTAGATAAAGGACGTCTTCACGGTCCAGAGCAGGTTTCCCTCTCGATTGAAGAAATAAAGTTTGTCTGCAGCGACACCGATGTACGACCCTTCAGGCGATATTCCGACGTCCTGCACCCGGGATCCGGCAGAGGTCTTCCAGAGAACATTCCCCTGCTGATCAAGAAGATATACCGTCGAGCCCGCACAGGCAACGATCGTGGAGCCATCCTGCGCCACTGCCACGGAAGTGACGGCATCGCTAGCCTCGAGCCCCCAGAGAGGAGCATACTCCCCCTCGTTCGCGGCGGCGACCCCGCACAGGGCAGCGATCAGGCAGCAGAATAGAAGGAGCGGTGCCATAGTGCGGCCGGCTCGATATATCCGGATCCCGCTGCCGGGATGCGCTGCCTGCGCAATCCCGGGAGCCGCCCGGATTCCGGTGATAGAATTGGATAAAGTCACTTCCCCCAATGACATCAGGCGCTGACTTCTCTAAGATAGTATATAAAAGTTGCGGGGAGCGTACCTGCCCCGCCCTCCGGGACGTTTCGCCGGCTCCTGCTCAACCCCGAACAGGGGCGCCACGAGGCTGCCGGGGTTTCGAGGAAACTTCTCGGACTTTTAGAGGATCCCGGGAAGCCCGGGCAGAAAACAGGTGAGGTCGAACCCGGGTGCAACAGGCAGGGAGGTTTCCCCCCGGATGCCTGCAGAGTGTGAAGCAGCGATTGATCGGCGTCTGGAGAGGGTCAGGACGACTCCTCTCCGGGCCCGGGCGCATCGTCCGGGCTCCGTCCTGCCGACGGGTCGATTGACTCCAGGTCTTCGAGATTGTTGATGTTCGTGAACGTCAGGAGATCCGGATCGATCTCCCGGATCTTATCCACGCGCACGTAATGGGTATCAAGGCTCCAGATCATCGCCCGGAGCGAGAGCGACTCGTGCTTCTCCAGGTAGCCGAGCAGTGCGCTCCTCCGGTAAACCGCGTGAAGCGGCTCGAGCATATCGGCGTTCCAGCAGGGGATAGCGGCATCGTAGCCGACTGCGGCGTCGAAAAGCAGCCGGACCACCCCGGGGTGGATGCAGGGCATGTCGCAGGCGGCAACGAAGACGTACTCGCCGTGCACCTCGAGCGCCCCTGCGTGCAGACCGCCGATGGGACCGAGGTGCCGACGGATGTCCGGGATGCACCTGATGTCGCCGAGATGGCCGAACCGTTCGCACTGCTCGGGGTCCCGTGCGACCACCACAATCTCGTCGACCGCCTCCGTCAGGGTGTCGATGAGGCGGTCGATGAAGGTTTTGCCCCGGAATGTAAAGAAATATTTCTCCCGCCCGCCGGCACGCCGTGCCGCTCCGCCAACAAGGACAATCGCAGATCGCATCTTCGTTCTCCAGCCGTCAGAGCTGCTCCCGGAATCGGATCAATTCAGCGATACAAGTGTTGCAGGAGGCCTCGATGCCGTGCTTTTGGGCGAGCGCCGCCACAGCGCCGTTCAAAAAATCAATCTCGGTCTTGCGCCCGAGGGCCAGATCCTGGAGCATCGACGAGTGATGGGCGGCCGTCTCCGGGAGTTGCTCGGTCCGGAGATACTCAAGGTAGGCCTCAGGTGTCTTCCAGGGGAGGGTGACGCCCTCGGCCTCCACCACCCGGCAGGCCTCCCGGGTGATCATGGTGACGATCGTCCAGGCATGGGGATCGGTGAGCGCGCCGTAGGGAACGTTCATGACGGCGCCGAGCGCGTTTAACGCGCAGTTGTAGAGGGTCTTACTCCAGATATCGGTCCTGATGCTGTCGGTCGCCTCTGCACGGATACCGGCTTTCCCCATGAGGGCGGCGAGGTCTTCGACCGCGGCGTCCGTACCAGACGGAAACCGCCCGAGTTTCATGGGCGCCGCCTCCACCGAGACATGGACCGACGCATCGCCCCGCCACTCGAACCCGGTGATGATCATCCCACCGACGACCCGGTCGGTGAACCGCTCGATGATCTCCTCGTTCCCGACGCCGTTCTGGAGGCTCACCACCTCGCGCCCCCTGATGGCGTCGGCAAACTGGCGGCAGACCGCCTCGGTATCGGTGGACTTTGCAGCGATGATATAATAGTCGGCATCTCGCCACGCGTTGGGGAGGTCCTCGGAGCAGCTGAACCGGTATACGTCCTCTCCCCATATGCCGGTCATCAGAAAGCCCCGTTTTTGCACCGCGTCCGCATGCTTCTTTCGGGCAACGGCGTGAACGTCCGCGACGCGGGACAACTTTGCGGCAACAGTCAGGCCGACCGCCCCCGCACCCAGGACCACGATCTTCATTCCAGTATTATTATAGCGGAGTTACCTGTTAACTCCTCTCTTTTCCGGCGTGCAGACATCCCCCCGGCGTTCCATGGCAAGCAGGGCTTCCTTGATCGCGAGCTCAGGGGAGAAACCACCCAGGCCGGCCTTTGCGACGACCCGATGGCAGGGCACCACGATGGGTGTAGGGTTTCGGGCCATCGCTGAACCGACCGCCCGGGGCGCGGTCCCGACAATCCGGGCAACCTCGCCGTAGGTGACCGTCTCCCCGCAGGGAATTGCCCGGACGGCGCGGTAGATCTTCGCAAAGGTCGTGTCGCCCTCGGTCACGACGCTCCGGAGGGAGGAGAGATCCGCCGGCCGCCCGGCACAGTAGCGGAGGATCTCTTCCGGCACCGAACCCGCGATCCCCTCACGAGCGAACCGCACCCGGTAGATGAGGTCGTCCTGCCACGCGACGTGGACGTACCAGAGGCCGAATCGGCACGATCCGGTCAGGAACGCCATCTCTCGGCCTCCCTTTTGAAGAGATCGGCAGTGCACGCCGTCATCTCCTCCTGCATCCATGGTGGCAGCCCGGCATGGACCCGGGGCTCCAGGAACCTTTTCTCTCCGAGGACGAGCATACCCCTGTCCTCGGGCGTCCGGAGCACCCGGCCGAGCGCCTGGAGAGCGCGGTTGATCGCCGGGAGGGTGTAACTGATGAACTCGCCCTCCGCCCCGAACTTCATGCGGAAGTAGTCGATCACCATCCGGCGGACGCGGTTGAACGGCGCAAGCGGGAGGCCGATGACGAGCGCGCCCGCGAGCATCTCGCCCCGGTAGTCGAGGCCCTCGCTCCACTTGCCGCCAGAGACCGCAAAGAGGACGCCAAACCGGCCCGTCCCCGGGAGGGCCATGAACTCCCGGAGCATGACGGAAGCGGCGGCGGTGTCTTTGGGCTCGACGTAGATCTGTTTCTTCCTTATCCGGGGGGCGCACCGCTCCGCGAACGTGTTGAGGAGGTCGTAGGAGGGGAAGTAGACGGCCAGGTTCCCCGGGAGGGCGGCAAACGTGGCGATGTAGTCCTCGGTCCGCGCGAGGTTCTCTTTGTCCCGGCGCATCGAGTAGGCGGTGGTGATGTCGTCGGCGCAGAATATGCGGCGGTTCTCGGGGGGGAAGGCGTTCGGGAGCGATATCGTGGTGACGGGAAGGTCGCCGAAGTAGTAGCGCCGGTAACTCTCGATGGGGGAGAGCGTCCCGGATATCAGGACAGAGCATGCATGCGCCTGCGCGATCTCCTGGAGTTTGGTGCTCGGATCGATGTTCCTCACCTCGAGCGCCACCGATCCGTCGTCTGCCTTCCGGTAGACCGTCAGGTAGGCCGGGTCGTCTGCAGACCGAAATATCCGGTAGAAGAACTCGGTCAGCCGCTCGATGGCGCTCTCCCGGAACTCGCCCGCCTGCATGTTCTTCTCGCGGATCCCCTCGCTGATCTTGAGGAGGTCGTCCACGATCTCCTCCACGTTCCGGTAGAGCGTGCCCGATAGGATCATCCGCTGGAAGATTGCAGGGTCGAACCAGTCCTCGACCTCGTGCGAACCCTTGAGCGCCTCCATGAACCGGGTGATCTGCGGCAGGATCTGGACGACGGCGTCCGCCTGCGGCGACCTCCGGCGGCCGGAGAGCTCATGACCGGCCTGCACGATATCCCGCTCCTCGATCGTCACGCTCTCGATACTCTGGACGACGTCCCCGCAGTTATGGGCCTCGTCGATGAGCAGCAGGGCGTCATGCCCCTCGATCCCGAGCGACTGGTACAGTTGCTCCCGGATAATGTCGTCGAAGAGATGGTAGAAGTTCACGAGCACCACGTCGGCGTCCCGGGCGGCATGCATCATCGTATCATAAGGGCAGATGTCGCCGCAGAACCCGGCAAGCTGGTCGGGCCAGATGAGCTCGGTGCTCACCCGCTCCGCCCGGACGCGCAGGGCCGCCGACGGGATCATCTTCAGCCCCCCCTCCTCGGGCTCCACGAACGATTTGCCGTGGATGAAGTAGGGGCAGATGAGCGGGTGCTCCGGGTCCATCTTGCGGATCTGTTGTTTTATCTGGCGGTCGTTTGCCGGGACGAGCGACCCCTTCTGCGCCCGCTCCCGCATCAGCGCCGTCGAGAAGGACTTGACGCCCTCGCACCGCCGGTAGATGTCCCCCTCGCCGCCGAGCGGGCACATGCTGGACTTGCCGATGAGGTAGGCAAACTTGAGGGCGCCGCGCTTCTTCCGGACGAGCTCAAGCTCGCGCATGAACGTGGCAAGCTGGCTAATGGTCCGGACGGCGACGAGCACTTTCCGTCCCCGGCTCTCCGCGAGGAGCGCGGAGACAACGCTCGACTTGCCGCTCCCGGTCGGCGCATCGATCATGGCGATGCCGCCGTCGCGCGCAACTGATGCGGCCAGTTCAAGCATCTCCCGCTGGTGGGGCCGGTACTCCCGGTACGGGAACCAGTCGTCGAGAGTATCCATTGTATACAGAGTCGACGGCTGACGTCAATGTTGTTTGGGTGCCCGGGGCGAAAGTGAAGGGAGGTCGCGCGGGCCCGGCGCCGGGCGCGGGGGAGAGCGCTGACCCGGACGCATTTACGAAAGTATTATATACCAATCCGCTTACCGCACATCGGTGAGACTCTATGTCACTCAAAGCTGAGGTTATCGACAAGATATCGGCTCTCCTCACGGCCGCATTCGGCCTGGTCGCCGCTCTTGCATGGAACGGCGCCATTCAGGAACTTTTTGCACTTATTTTTGGAGATCAGAGCACGCTCGTTGCAATGTTTGTGTATGCTATCGTCGTGACGATTATCGCAGTCATTGCGGTGATCCTGATCGGCCGCGCCGCAGGAAGGGCGAAGGCAGAGGATGAAGCGGCGGCAAGACGGTGAGCACCAAAAAACCCCTCTTTTCTCGGCAAATCCTTCCAAACCGGAACAAGATCTCCAATGAGCCATGATGACGACCAGAGCAGGATGGTGGGCGAACAGAATACCGGGCCCGGGAAACTCGTCCACACGAGCAGTGCCCGCGCACGACCGGTCACCGTCACGGTCATCGGCTACGATGAGTCCCACCTCGAAGAGCGAACGTATACGTTGCCGGGAGAGCTCCAGATCTCTGTCCTCCCTCAGGGGGTCACCTGGATCGATGTCGACGGTGTCCACGATGCCGGGGCGATCCAGAAAATCGGTGATGCCGCCGGGATTCACCCCCTGACCCTGGAGGACATCGCGAACACCGCCCAGCGGCCGAAGATCGAGGACTACCGCGATTACCTCTACGTTGCAGTCCGGATGCTCGCTCCCGGCGACGGCGAATTCCACCGCGAGCAGGTCAGCCTTGTGCTCGGGAAAGGTTACGTCGTATCCTTCCAGGAAGAGCCGGGCGACGTCTTCGAGCGTATCCGGGAGCGTCTTCGTGCAGGAGCCGGGCGGTTCCGGAGCGAGGGGGCGGATTACCTCTTCTATGCTCTACTGGACGCGATCGTCGACGGCTACTTTGCCGTGATCGAGGTCTTCGGGGAGCGTATCGAATCGGTCGAGGAAGAGGTAGTGGCAGAACCCGAACGCGAGACCCTGCAGGCGATCTACGCCCTGAAACGGTCTCTGGTTGCGCTCCGGCGATCGGTCTGGCCGCTCCGCGAAGTCGTGGCGGAACTCGAGCGGGGCGAATCGCCCCTGATCCGTGAGCCGACGCGCGTCTACTTCCGGGACGTCTACGACCACACCATAGAGGTCGCCGAGACCGTGGAGACCTACCGGGAGGTGATGACCGGGACCCTCGACGTCTATCTCTCGAGCCAGGGCAGCCGGATGAACGAGATCATGAAGGTCCTCACCATCATCGCCACCATCTTCATCCCGCTCACCTTCATCGCCGGGGTCTACGGCATGAACTTCGCGTACATGCCGGAGATCAGGCACCCCTGGGGCTACCCGGCCGCCCTCGCCTCGATGGCTGTCGTCGCGGGCGTGATGCTCGTCTATTTCAGAAGGAAGGGCTGGATCTGAACCGCGGCAACGGCCGGATGGACCGAATGGGAGATCGAGCGGATCGGCGAGCGTTACTACGTGCCGAAGAGGAGGGGAGAGCCGTCCGTCTACCTGACCCTCACGACAACCGGATCGCCTTCGATATCCGGCACATGACCGACGTCCGGAGGAAACGGGCCAAAGACGACCTCTCCCGCAAACCTCTCGAAGCGGTCGAAGCAGCCCGACGGTATCGCTATTGCGACCGAAAACATCATCGTTTACGATGGCGGGCCGGTTCAAGGGACATGATCGCCCGGCAGCGATGCTTTATACCATATGATGATTCTTCGATGAAGGATGACTGCGGACTCCGTCAGGCAGGGGCTCGAATTCGGGAGTGCCTGCCCTGATGCGGAGATGCGCACCCTTGCACACGGTTTGTCGGGGGAGAGGCCAACATTCCGTCGCCGGTACCCGGGAGGCTGAGATGCAACCGGAAACAACCTGTGGAATACTCTCGATCCGGGTGATCGACTACACACAGGATCATTTTGAGGAGTACGAATGTATCGAACTCACCGAGGCCTGGTCGTGGATAGGCCGGGAGACGGTCACCTGGATCGACGTTGTCGGAGTGCCGGAGCGCGACGAACTCGTGGTCCTCGGCAGACAGGCGGGGATCCACCCCCTTACGATGGAGGATATCACGATCCCGGACCAGCGGCCGAAGGTGGAGGAGTTCGGAAGCTACGTCGCCGTCATCGCGAGGATGCTCTCGGAGAGAGACGGCAGGGTTGCAAGCGAGCAGGTCAGCATCGTCTTCGGGGAGAACTACGTCATAACGTTCCGCGAGCAGCCCTTCCAGGTCTTTGAACAGGTCCGGGAACGGCTCAGGAACGAGTTGAGCGTCCTCCGGGGCACGGGGCCGGATTTCCTCGCTTACACGCTCCTCGACGCCATCGTGAGTGTCTACCTCGCCATCCTCGACGCGGTCGACGACAAGGTGGAAGACCTTCAGGGCAGGGTTCTGGCTTCCGCGGACCCGCTTGCCTTAAAACAGATCTACGAA
>DAOSER010000055.1:0-12460 GCA_035363235.1 Methanoculleus sp. | reverse complement strand
GAACTTCGCACTCTTTGCCGCAGTCGGAACAGACTGCCTTGTGGAACTCGCGGGGACGGTCCTGGAACGATCTGGGGCCCCTGCGCGGGTATCTTTCTTCCATCAGAATTTCACTCGCTTTTGAAATTATATTCGCACGGACGACTCAATACCGGGGTTTCCTGTGCTTCGGGAGGCAGTCGAGGCAGTAGACGGGCCGACCCTCCGTTGGCTTGAAAGGAACTTCGCACTCTTTGCCGCAGTCGGAACAGACTGCCTTGTGGAACTCGCGGGGACGGTCCTGGAACGATCTGGGGCCCCTGCGCGGATATCTTTCTTCCATTTACTTCAACCATGCAGATAGTCTGCACATACACAACTACCTGCCTGCATATATAGGTGCGTCTCAGCGATCCTGGAAGAACAGGACCTGTCCGTCTCCTCTTCCTCCCGTCACACGCCGGACGGCGGGGCGCTCTGCCCCCCTGGTGCGTGCCCCTCTCTTCGTGGGAGAGAAGCTCCCCTGCAGTGCGGCCATTCACCAACGCAAGGAGAACTGTGGCACAACCCTTTTATCGATACCATCCCACCGAATGATCATCCAATCATGGCACATAATAACCGAACTCTTTTGCAACCAGGCATAACGCCGGTTCTATTCCAGGAACGGAACCGGAGGAGTGGCCCGGTATGACCGAGGATATTCACACGGACGATCCCCCTGATAGCAGGCGCAAGGGAAAGCGCCGGGACAGGAGGTCTATTGGTCCGGTCCCGAACCTTGAAGAGCATGTGAAACCCGACTGGTGGAGAGGTATCTTCAACCAACTTTACTTAAAGACCGATGGTGATGTCGTCGATGACCCCCGGATCACCGAACGAGAGATCGACCGGATTGCCCGAGTCCTGCACCTTCAGCCGGACGAGAAGATCCTCGACCTCTGCTGCGGCCAGGGAAGGCACACCCTCGAACTCGCGCGCAGAGGCTACAACGCCGAAGGCCTCGACCAGTCGCACTATCTAATCCAGCGGGCACGGTCTACTGGAAAGAAGGATGGTCTTTCCGTCCGGTTCCGGGAGGGAGACGCCCGGCGGCTTCCGTACCGCACCGACACCTACGATGTCGTCCTCGTTCTCGGGAACAGCTTCGGCTACTTTGACTCCGTCGAGGAAGACCTGCGGATCCTCACCGAACTCCGGCGCATCCTCAAACCATGGGGCCGGGTCCTCCTGGATGTGGCCGACGGCGAGTATCTGAAGGAGCACTTTCAGCCGAGGTCGTGGGAGTGGATCGATGACACGATGTTCGTTTGCCGTGAACGATCCCTCTCGCTCGACGAACAGCGCCTGATATCCCGGGAAGTGATCACCGACGTCGAGAAGGGCGTCGTGGCCGACCAGTTCTATGCCGAACGCCTCTACACCCCCGAGGCGCTCCGGCGGCTCCTGGAGCGGGCGGGCTTCTCCGGGATCGCCTTCCACGAGATCGCTACCGAGTCGCAGCGCAACCAGGATCTCGGCATGATGGAGCGCCGCCACATCGTCACCGCAGTCGTCAGGAAGGAATGGTCAACTGCGAAGATGAGAGGGCGGGCGAGAGCAAAACACGTCGTGGTGATGCTTGGCGACCCGGCCAAGCCCGACGCCCTGAAACCCTCCTGCACCTTCGATGACGACGACTTCTACACCATCGACCAGATGAAGGCGGCGCTGCGGGAACTCCCGGGCTACCGGTTCACCTTCCTGTGCAAACACGACACGCTGATCCAGGACCTCCCGAAACTGAAGGGGAAGGTGGACTACGTCTTCAACCTCTGCGACGAGGGGTTCAACAACGACCCGAGGAAGGAACTCCACGTGCCGGCGATTCTTGAGATGCTCGATATTCCATACACGGGTTCCGGGCCGCAGTCACTTGCATTCTGTTACGATAAGTCGCTCGTGCGCGGTATCGCGAAAGAGATGGGGATCCCCGTGCCGGACGCCTGCTTCATCACTCCGGGCGACCGCACCTATGACGTCGGGATGAAACTCCCGGCGATCGTCAAGCCGAATGCAGGCGACTCCTCCTACGGCATCACGCAAAAGAGCATCGCCCACACCATCGAAGAACTCTCCGACATCATCAGCACCCTCCGGACGACGCTTGGGTACGACCGCTCGCTCCTCGTCGAGGAGTTCCTGACCGGAAAGGACATCAGCGTCGGGATCATCGGCAATCCTTCGGGATACAGCATGGTGCTCCCCATCATCGAGGAGGACTACTCCGCGCTCCCCCCGGCCCTCCCCCGCATCTGCGGCTACGAAGCGAAATGGCTCCCGGATTCGCCCTACTGGAAGATTACATCAAAGCCGGCGGATCTCCCTGAGGAGACTGAAAAGAGGATCGTGCGGTGCTGCCTCGCCCTCTTCGAACGCCTGGAGTGCCGCGACTACTGCCGGTTCGACTGGCGCCTGGACGAGCACGGCAACCCGAAACTTCTTGAGGTCAACCCGAACCCCGGCTGGTGCTGGGACGGCCACCTCGCAAAGATGGCGAAGTACGCGGGCCTGACGTATGCCGAGATGCTCAGGCGGATCCTCAAAGCCGCGGAGGAGCGGTTCGGCATGGAGACGGAGGGAGAGACGCGGGAGACCGGTAAGGAACCTCTTCCGTTCGATTTCGGCCGGCAGACGGCCTGATCCGCCTCTTCTTTTTGAGTGAGCAGGAACGACCTGCATCTTCGCGAATACATTTATTCCGAAAAGACCATTGTCTCCCGCAGATGGTGGTGCAGGGGGGAGATCCTGCCTTCGTGAGGTACGCCCGGGAGGCGGGGGCGCTCGCAAGAGATGTGGAGGACGAGATCGCACGCGAAGAGCAGCGGCAATCGGCCCTTCTTGCCTTCGACGGCCGGCCCCACGTCACCGGGCTCTTCATCCTCGTTGCAGTCCTTGTAAACCTCGTCTTCCTGATTGTTCTTCCTCGATACATGCTCTACTGGATCGCATCATGTTTCGTCCTCTACATGGTGAACCCCTTCATCCTGATGATCCCGACCGGGAGCCCGAAGACAGCCCTCCCGGACTGGAAGGCGATCATGGAGTTTCTCGGGACGATCCGGGGTACGAGGCGGATATCCTCTCTTACGGCAGGAGACGCGAGGATATACTGGAAGGTGCTCTGGGATACCTTCTTCATCAACTGCCAGCCCCTCGCCGCGGGATTCGGACTGATATTCGGTATCAACGTCGTCTTTGCACTCTTCAGCGGGTATATGGCGGGATCACTCAGGCCCGGGGCGGCGGCACTGATCGTGCTCCAATCCCTTGCAATCATCCTCTTCTACGCCGGCATCCTATACGTCAGACCCTACACGACGAGTTTTTTCCTCTCGCTTGACGGCATGTGGACGAACCTGCAGGAGAAGGTCAGGGCCGGGTGGCGGGCGGCGATGCGACTTATCCTCCTCGTCGCCGCTCTCGGGGCCGCGAGCGGAGCACTCGCCGTATCAGCGATGCTTCTCCCGGGGATGACATTCTCGACATTCCTCGCCTCGGCCGACCTCGCCCTTGGATGGGACCTCCTGCCGCTCGCGATCATATTCGCATCTCAGGTCGTCATCGTCCGGTACCTGCAGGGCGCCTACAGCCGGGAACTCTTTCTGCAGGTAGGCGACTACAAGGTCCATGTCTGGCGGGACGGGATCCTGCGCCGGCTCGCCGCGCTTCCGAAAACCCCGGATGAAATCCCGACACAGGAGCATCTCGCGGACCTTATAGCCAGCCTGGCGCAGATGCAGAGCGACTACCTGCGGATGAAGGCATACACTTCGAATTACCACAGCCTCTTCGGCTTCTTCCCGGTCTACCTCGTCCTGCCCGACGTCCGTCTTATCCTTGACCGGAACCGCGGTGCACCCCGGAAATCCGGACAGAAACCCGGCGGCAAGGTGCGTACGGAACAGGCAGACCGAACCACCAGGTATGCATGAGTGCCGCCACGCCGCCGGTACCCATCAGTATATAATATCCTCTGGCGCATAGATCCTATTATATGGCCGATGAGTATCGGACCGCGACGGTCCAGGGCAGGGAGGTTCCTTATGATCCGGAGCAGTTACGTAAGATCAGCGAGCACCCCTGCTACTCCGAGAAGGCGTGCCACGCCTTCGGGCGGTGCCACCTCCCCGTCGCTCCGAAGTGCAACATCCAGTGCAATTATTGCATACGCGACTTCGACTGCGTGAACGAGAGCCGGCCGGGTGTCACGAGTAAGGTCCTCACCCCGGAGGAAGGCCTCGACCTGGTCCGGAGGGTCATTAAGGACTACCCGTTCGTGAAGGTGGTCGGCATCGCGGGGCCGGGAGAACCGCTCGCAAACCCGGAGACGTTCGAGGCGCTCAGGCTGGTCCACGAGGAGTTCCCGCACCTGATCATGTGCATCAGCACGAACGGTCTTATGCTCCCCGAGTTGATCGAAGAACTGGCGAAGTACGATGTAGGAAACGTTACGGTCACGCTCAACGCTGTCGATCCTGCGATCGGGGAGAAGATCTACTCCTGGGTCGATTACAACGGGAAGAAGTACCACGGACGCGAGGCAGCCGAACTCCTGCTCTCCCAGCAGATGAAGGGGATCGAAATGGCTGTTGCAAAGAAGATGTTCGTCAAAGTCAACACCGTTTACATCCCCGGGATCAACGACGAACACATCCCCGATATCGCGAAGAAGGTCGGGGAGATGGGAGCGTTCACCTTCAACGTCATCCCGCTCATCCCGCAGTACAAGTTCGCCGGCATCACCCCCCCGACGCCGAAGGAGAAGCGGGAGATGCAGGATCGGTGCGCCCCGTTCATCAAGCAGATGCGCCACTGCGCACGCTGCCGGGCGGACGCGATCGGGAGACTGGGCCAGGACGTTCAGTCCTGCGTCTACCAGCAGATGAAGGATGAAAAGGCAGAATAGTCGATTCTTTTTTAGCTCGCCGCTGCCGCCGGCCATGAAGATGATCGAACTCCGGCCCGACCAGCCGTTCGACCTCGACCTCACGCTCTCCTGCGGGCAGGCATTCCGCTGGGAGAAGATAGACGGGTGGTGGCAGGGCGTCGCCGACGGCCGGGCCGTCCGGATACGGCAGGACGGATGCCTTCTCACGTTCACCGGGTCGGATGAGGCGTTCGTCCGCGACTACTTCCGGCTCGACCAGGATCTCCCCCGAATTCTCTCGTCGATCGACCGTGACCCGGCGATAGGCGCCGCCATCCGGGAGTGCCGCGGCCTCCGGCTCGCAAGACAGCCGCCGTGGGAGTGCCTGGCTTCATACCTCTGCGCCACGAACACGAACATCCCGGCGGTGAAGCGGCGCGTCGCGCTGATGGCGGAACGCTACGGGAGAGCAATAGACGGGCCGTTCGGCAGGACATACGCGTTCCCGGAGCCGGAAGCGCTCGCCGGAGCCCCGCACGCGGATCTGTGGGACTGCAAACTCGGCTACAGGACGGATTATGTCCGGAAAGCCGCGGAAAATGTAGCGGAGCATCCCGACTGGGCGGAACGGATCGCCGCCCTTCCCTTCGAGGAGGCGCGGCAGGCGCTGATGCTATTTAAGGGCGTCGGGCCGAAGGCGGCGGACTGCGTGCTGCTCTTTGCGTTCGGGTTTTTCGAGGCGTTCCCGGTCGATGTCTGGATACGCCGGATCGTGGGGGAGGCGTATCTCCCCGACCTTGGCGGCAAAAACTGCACCCCGGCGGAGTACGACCGGATCCGGCGGTTTGCCCGGGACTACTTCGGGGAGTACGCGGGGTACGCGCAGGAGTACCTCTACTGCATGCGGGGCCCGGCGCGCCGGGCGGAGGCGCCGTGACGGGTCATGGTGACGGAAAGTATACGATACATACCCCATACAACCCCATAGAGAACCATGGTAACGACGATTCAACTTCGACCGGAGACCAAGTCCCGCCTGGATGATGTGAAGATCCATCCACGAGAGACCTACGACGAGACGGTGAACCGCCTCCTGGACATAGCGTATAACCCGGAACCGCTCTCCGAAGAGACGTTGCAGCGGATCGAGGAGGGTATCGCAGACATCCGGGCCGGACGTTACCGCTCGTTTGAAGAGATCGCGCGGGAACAGGGTCTCGAATGACCTGGCGGGTCGTCTTCACTCCGAAGGCGGAACGTGATTTCAAGCGTCTCCCAAAGGCCGACAAACAGCGGATCAAAGACGAAATGACCGATCTCGCGGAAGAACCCTACGCTCAATTCTACGTCAAAAATCTGAAGGGGCACCGAAATGCCCCTATTTACTCATATCGCGTAGGAGAGTACCGGATCATTCTCACAATCGAGAATGATGTTATGGTCATCTTCGTGATCGAGGTCGGAGACCGGAGCAAGGTCTATCGAAAATATTGATCCGGTATACCGTTATGCCGGGGTGCTGAACGGAGCGTTCCGATAGTACACAGGGGTGTGAGACGGGGTTCGGATCGCCATCCAGCCCAGAAAGCTCCCCGGGCGCGCGCCTTCTCTCTTCGGCGCTGCGGTCGCGCCGCCATCCATACTCCAGGCCCAGGCAGGCTATACCCCGGCGGTCTGCATGGAGTGCCTTTACCGCGTACAGGGCCAGAAGCGACGTTCACTCCTTCTTCTTACGGACCCGCTTCAGGACGAGAGCGACCGCCGCGAGCAGGGCAAGGATGACGACGCCGAAGAGAGCCAGGAACCCGGCGCTGTAGAGGGGAACGGGCACTCCACAGACTCCAAGCACGGGGGAGGCGATGCCGATTGCGACCTGCTTTCCAGGGGGCACGAATACCACCCTGTCGGAAGCGAGGTCCCGGTACCCGCGCATCGTCGTGCTGTAGAGGTGCGCCCTCGTCTCCGGGGGCATGCTCTCCAGGAACTCGGGGCAGACCCGCTCATAGTACTCGCCGAGCGTTGCGTTCTCTGCGAGCATCTGCTCGTATACCTCCGCGTGCGACTCGTTGAACGAGCACTCGATGGAGGTCTCCCCTGCGGCCGCTCCCGGCAGAAGAACGGCAACCGCGAGGAGGGTGAGGATCAGCACCGTGTCCTTTTTCATGATTGTTATCAAAGGGGCCGGGAGTCCGGCGGCCCCCGGCTATGACCAGTGATGGGCGCCGGGGCCATAAAGCCGTTGTGGGGTTCCGACCCTGCAAAGCTTGCAATAAACCCGTTCTCCCGCATCGAAAGCACCTCTTCCGGCGTCCCGTCGGCCACCACCCGTCCTTCTTCGAGGAGGCAGAGGCGGTCGCCGAGTTCAAGGGCGTCGCGGAGGTTGTGGGTGACGACGATGCAGGGGATGCCGGCGTCCTTTATCCGGTCGCGGAGTTCGCTCCGCATCGCTCCTTGAGCCCGCATATCGACGGCCGCGAGCGGCTCGTCGAGGAGGAGGAGGTCCGGGTCGAGCACCAGCGCCCGGGCGAGGGCCACCCGCTGCCGCTGCCCGCCCGAGAGCCGGCCGACGTTGACGTCCGAGAGATCGGCGAGGTTCATCGCGCGAAGCTGGTCCGCCACGGTGGAGGCAACCTCCGGCCGCGGGACCTTCCGGCACCGAAGCCCGAACGCCACGTTCTCGGCGACGGTCATGTGTGGGAAGAGCGCGTAGGACTGGAAGAGGTGTCCGACGTTCCGGCTCTCGGCAGGGACGTCGATTCCCTCCTCGCTTGAGTAGAGCGTCCTCTCCCCGAGAGTGATCTCCCCCGCATCGGGCGTGAGGATGCCGGAGATCAGGTTCAGCACCGTGGACTTGCCCGCCCCGTTCTCACCGATGAGGACGAGGGTCTCCCCCCACCTGACCGAGAGCGTGACGTCGAGGGCGTAGTCCCGCAGTTTCCGGACGGTATGGATGGAGAGCATCAGTACTTCCTCCGGGTGACGATCTTCACGGCGGATATCACTGCAAACGATATCACGACGAGGATGATGGAGAGGCTGATCGCGGCGTTCATGTCTCCCTGCATGGTCGTGTAGATCGCAAGCGGCATCGTCTGGGTCCTGCCCTGGAAGTTCCCGGCGAACATGATCGTGGCACCGAACTCCCCGAGCGCCCGGGCAAACGAGAGAATCGCCCCGGAGACGAGTCCGCCCCAGGCGAGCGGGATGGTGACCCGGAGGGCGACGGTCATGGGGGTTGCCCCGAGCGTCCGCGCCGCATCCTCGTAGAGGCGGTCGACCGCCTCGAAACTCGCCCTCGCCTGCCGGATGTAGAACGGCGAGGCCACAAAGACCTGCGCGAGGATCACCGCGACCGTGGTGAAGGCGATGCTAATGCCGAAGTGGTCGAGATACTGCCCGACCACGCCCCGGCGGCCGAACGCCATCAGCAGCGCGAGACCCGCCACCGCCGGCGGGAGGACGATGGGGAGATCGGTGAGCGTATCGACTATCGCACGCCCCGGGTAGTCGCGCCGGGCGTTCACCAGGGCAAGCGGCGTCCCGAAGAGGACGACGATCGCCGTGCTCACCGTCGCGGTGGCTAGCGAGAGGGAGAGGGCGTCGAGCACCACCGGTTCGGCAACCGATTGGAGGAACGCTTCCGGTGATATGCGCAGGAAGAGCGACGCGACCGGCAGCGTGACGAAGAGGAGGAAGAGGGCAACGAGGGCGGCGACAAGGAGGGTGAGAACCACCCTCGAGACGCGCGCCTGGCCGCCTTCGTGCCGGGTCACCTCAGGGCTCTGCCGGAATGGGGTCGAATCCATATTCGGTCAGGATGGCGCTGCCGTCCGGGCCCCGGACGAATGCTACGAAGGACTCCGCTTCGGCCTTTTGCGGCGAATCCGCAAGGACGCCGAGCGGATACGTGGCCATGACGTTATACTCCGCCGGAACCTCGATCCGGGTCACTTTCTCGAGGTCGTCCTTTGAGACGTCCGATTTGTAGACGAACGCCGCGTCCGCCTCGCCGAGCGTCAGTTTGGGCACCACAGAACTCACCGCCGTCTCCTCGGAGATGACGTTGTTCATCACGGCCTCCCGGTACGCCTCGCCGTATGCGGGTTCGGCGGCCATCTTGTCGAGCACCTGCCGGGTGTAGTCGCCGAAGGGGACGTCTTTTGTGCCGATGACGATCTTCGTGCCCGGTTTTGCAAGGTCGGCAAGACCGGTGATCCCCGCTGGATTGTCGATCGGAACGATCAGGGCCATGCTGTTCCCGAGGAATACCGCCACGGTGCCGTCATCCATGAACCCACCGTCCTGAAGGGCCTTCATGTGCTTTTCGCTCGCAGAGACGAAGATATCGGGGTTCGCCCCCTGCTCGATCTGGGTGCGGAGGGCCTGCGAACCGTCGAAGACCAGGTCGATCCTGACGTTTTCATTCTGTGCCTCATAGGCCTTGCCGATATCCGTGAAGGCACCCGTGAGAGATGCGGCCGTAAAGACGGTCAGGGTTGTCTCTTCCGGGGTCTCCTCTGTGGTCGTGCACCCTGCAACCAGGAGACCGGCAATGATCATGAGCGTTAGGGCAACAAGGGTTGCCGGGGTTGATGCTTTCATAATGACACCTTGTTCATAGAGGATTGCGGCACGGTATATTTAATTTAGCTGATTTAGAGCACATATAAACGATATTTGATTTACCTGCCCGGCGAGTATAAAAATATGTGGTGTCACCGACCGGACGAGCGACGCGGTCCGCAGCCAGGTATCAACTTCTGAATTAACGAAAAAAGAGGTTGAGAGGTTTTATTCGCCGGTCTGCTCCGGATGAGATCAGAGCCCACCCCCGGCCAGAGAGGAGGTAATGCCCGGAATCGGCTTCCACCTGAAAGGGCCGCCGGGATAGTCCTTACATGGAGCGGCGAATCAACGGCGACGCTTCTTCTCTGGCCTGTGAAGACTGTGCGCGGGTCAGGCGGCAGGATCCTGGATCAGGTACGCCGCCGCTTCACTTCATCCAGGAGCTCGCGACGAATGTCCTCGATACGCTCGTTCACCATCCGGGCAAGGGATTCCTCTCCGGCAATATCGTATTGCGAGGTCTCCCGGCACCGTACCTCTTCAAGGGTCCTGGCCTTCGTCAGCTCCCCGATGATGGACTGGGCCATGTTCGAGTACTCGCCACGGTTGACTTTCTTCTTCAGCCACCGGTAGAGATGACCCGGCAGCCGAACACCTACCTGTTTGCTTGAGACGTTATCGGGGGATTCCATCTTCCTATTCAGGTATTCCGGCTAGATAATTATATTATACCGTTTTTATTTTTCCAGTCAGATACCTATTGGCATCATAAGGTATCTATGGGTATCTTTAAGCGGTCGGGTCGCCCATAGAAGTATCTGAGGCAGAGCCGCCTGGTTGGCCCGCACCAGTCGGAACGCATACCAGAGGCACGGAAGGGGTGAAGTTACACCTTCCCGGAGAGGAACAAACCTGCTGGAGACGGGGGGGCTGGTGTATACATGTGCTAGACAGGAATCGAAAGGCAGCGCGCTCATCAGGAGAAGCCGGTCATACCGGGGAGGATGCGCCTGCTCCCTGCCCATTCTGCGGGTGCCAGGATCACATCAGGGATATTGTTCCCTCCAACCCGCGGATCCATATCATCCGTCAATGTCTCAGCTGCGGCCGCCGATTCGATGACCTGGGGCAGGCATGCCCCCGGTGCGGTTCCCGGGGGGAACTCCTGGAGTATTCCGATGCTCCCGTGCGCGGCGTGTGTGCGCGGTACCGTTGCTGCGAATGCGGCTATGGGTTCATGGTGCAGATATACCATGACGGAGACACCCACAGGGACTGACGGTCCATCGGTTCCGGGCATATTTTTTGCCCGGAGTTTATGACTCCAGTACTTCGGTAACGTTCTGAGGAAGCCTCCCTGGAGGTCAGACCACCGACTTCCTTTCGCATCTGACGGTGCTCGAACTCCTGTCCGAAACCCTTCGGGTTTCTCCTGCTCCGGCCGCTCGCTCCGCTCCCGCCCGTCGCAAGTCACGGCACCGCACGAAGCCGCGTCGTTACCGGGCGCCAGAATTAGTGGAGTACCGGGCCGGGACCTCATGTAACGGAAGAAAAGAGGAGTTATTTATGTCCCGATCGTCCAGCTGCTCATATACGTTTCTTGTTCGGGCGTCAGCCGGTCGATCGAGAGGCCGAGCGCGTCGAGTTTCAGCCGCGCCACATCCTCGTCGATGGCGGACGGGACATCGTGCACGCCGGGCGCGAGTTCCCGGCCGTGCTTCGCGATGAACTCGGCGGAGAGCGCCTGAACGGCGAAACTCAGGTCCATCACCTCGACGGGATGACCCATGCCTTTCGGCGTTGCAAGGTTCACGAGCCTGCCTTCAGCAAGAATGTGGACAGCTTTTCCGGCGAGAACGTAGGTATCGATGCCGTCACGATGGACGACGGAGTCCGCGTGAGATTCGAGCCAGTCAACATCGATCTCCACATTGAAGTGGCCGGCGTTCGCGAGGATTGCCCCATCCTTCAGGCGCGGGAAGTGCCGTTCGGTGAGGATGCTCGTGTTTCCGGTGGTGGTGACGAAGATGTCGCCTAACGGTGCCGCCTGATCCATCGTCATGATATCAAACCCGTCCATGTGCGCCTGGAGTGCCCTTCTCGGATCGACCTCAGTCACGATGACCCGGGCGCCGAGGCTCCGGGCCTTCTGCGCAAGCCCCCTGCCGCAGTAGCCGTAACCCGCGACGACGAACCGTTTGCCGGCGATGAGGACGTTTGTGGTGATCATGATCGACGCAAGCGAACTCTCGCCGGTGCCGTGGACGTTGTCGAAGAAGTGCTTCATCGGGGTGTCGTTGACGGCGATGACCGGGAATCTGAGCGCCCCGTCCCGTGCCATCGCGCGGAGCCGGTGGATGCCGGTCGTGGTCTCCTCGCACCCGCCGATGACCGCATCAAGCATCTCCTGCCGCTCGGTGTGGAGGCGGTAGATCAGGTCCATGCCGTCGTCGATGGTGATTGCGGGGCGGGCGTCGAGCACCCGGTCGATGGCCGCGTAGTACTCCTCGACGCTGGCGCCCCGGCGGGCGTAGGAGTGAATGTGCTCCCGGGTATCGAGCGCCGTCGAGACGTCGTCCTGGGTCGAGAGGGGGTTGCACCCCGTGATGTATACCTCGGCCCCGCCTGCAGCGAGCGTCTCGACCAGCACCGCGGTCTTCGCCTCGACGTGCAGGGCCATGCCGATAGTCATGCCGGAGAACGGCTTCTCCTCGACGAAACGCTTCCGAATGGACGAGAGCACCGGCATGTACTGCCGCGCCCACGCGATTTTGAGATCTCCTGACTCCATAAAAACCACCAGACCGGTTATCCCGCCCGGATATTCTCCGGTTTGTCTGTAAAAGTGTCTTTCGTGAGTACTTAAATGTGCGGGATGCGACGGGCGGGAGCGGAGCGAGCGGCCGGAGCAGGAGAAAACGCGAAGCGTTTTCGACTTGTGACGCTCCGCAAGGAGCGGAGCGAGCGGCCGGAGCAGGAGAAAACGCGAAGCGTTTTCGACTTGCG
>DAOSER010000054.1:0-13171 GCA_035363235.1 Methanoculleus sp. | reverse complement strand
GGAGGTTGATGAGCCAGAGCAGGATCACGCCCACGACGGCGTTGATGATGAGGCCGGTCACGCTTTTCACGACCTTGTAGAGGACGAATGCAATGACGACCACCAGGATCAGGGCGAGGAGCCCTGTGAGTAAGCTCATACCGCTCGTTTGACGCGGTCGGTATTGAACATTCCTACACGGGACCAAACACCGTTCAGAGGTAGCCCAGCGCCTCAAAGAGAGGCTGGAAACAGACGCCGTTTCCGGTTTTAATGCACCGGATCCCGGGACTCCCTTCGTAAGCGCCCATTGTCCGGCTGTCATCGAGTTCAACCCAGTCGTGGACGGCGATGCCCTTCCCGAAAACCTCCACGTGGAGGGCATTGGTCCGGAACGCCTCTGTATCCCACACCATGATTCCGTGGACCGGCCGGGCGGGAACCCCGTTCCGGCGAAGCACCTCCGCCCTGAGGAGTGCGAGATCGGTGCAGTCGCCCACCCCGTAGGCAAGGGTCGCATCGAGGCCGACCGGGAAGAGGCGAGGGGAGCCGTCGACGCAGGCAAACGTTGTCCGGCCCACCTGGTCGATGAGTGCGTCGGGGGAAGACTCCGGGACCGGGGGTGATGCGGAAAGGAGGACTATCTCGTCTACCGTGGTTGCACGGGAGGTGCTGAGCCCGGGATCGGCCTCTGTGCCGCCGTAGATCAGGTACCCCTGGGGGATGAGGGCAGAGAGGAGAAGGATCGTGTAAAGAATGCTCCAGATCACGCTATTGACTCAATATATTTTAATGCCCACGTTGCTATATTAGCCCTTCTATTCTGGCAGCCGGGATATATGTTGAGAATATATAATTTTTCGGTATGATATCGAGAGAAAAGCCTCAAAGGCGCAGTATGGCGGAGATCTACTTCCCCGGCGATCAGTGAGGGATATGGCGCAAAAAGGGGTCCCGGGACCGGCAGGGTCACCGGGACGTGCGAAGGCCGGCGATGTGCCGTGCGGCGAGGACTGCGGTGGAGAATGCGACGTCAACCACCCCCCCTCTCTCGTCGGGGGCATGATACCGTGCGGGGTATCTTCTGCTCGTTATAGGCTTACAGTCCGGCACGAGGTCGTGGAGCGCAGTAGTGCCATCGTCACGGTTCCCGTATACCCAAAAAATCCTTTGCGCCAAACGCTCCGGACAGTTCTCCTTCTTGCCGGAATCTCGCCTGAAGAATCCGGGGCTTTTCTATAGTCACCCATCATTTTTCTGCCGCCGCGCGTGGATCACTGAGACGCTATAACCCGGCAGCAACCGGACGGTCGGCATGCACTTCCACGTGAGCAACCTCGGAGATTTAAGGGGATCTCCAGGGAGTCCGGAGTGCGAATCCCGCTCTCAGCCGTACCCCTTAATTACCGCCCGCCCCAAAGATCATCATAAGACTTATGGCTCCCGCTGCATTGAAAGATCACACCACCGCCCTCACCGCCGCCGTCCTGCTCCTCTTCATGTTCGTGGCGGTCTTTCTCCGCGCAATCCCCCACGCAACCCTCGTCGACGGCTCGTTCACCAGCCTCATCGGCGCCGATGCCTGGTACAACCTCCGCCAGGTCGAGGTGATCGTTGCGAACTACCCCGGCTACGCCTGGTTCGACCCCATGACCGCCTACCCGACGGGAAAAGAGATCGCCTGGGGACCGCTCTTCCCACTCATCACCGCCACCCTCTGCATCGCCGCCGGGGCGGCCGCCCGGCCCGAGATCGTTTATACCGCCGCGTGGGTCCCCCCGCTCCTCGCGGCCGCCGTCGTCCCGGTCGTCTACCTCATCGGAAAGACACTCGCCGACAGAACGACCGGCCTCGTCGCCGCCGGGCTCATCACGATCGTCTCGGCCTCGTTCTTCGCGCGGTCGATCTTCGGGTTCGTCGACCACCACGTTGCGGAGACACTCTTCTCCACCATCTTCTGCCTCGCCTACATCATCGCGCTTGCGTACGCCGCCCGGCACCCGGTAACACTCGCGGACACAAAGACCATCCTCCCCGTCGCGCTCCTTGCCCTCGGCGCCGGGATTGCCTACCTCCTCGGCCTCCTCGTCATGCCGACGATCATCCTCTTCGCGCTCATCGCCGGGGTCTTCACAGTCATCCAGGCCGTACGGAACCACCTTGACGGCACCGGGCCGGAAGCGCTCCTCCTCGTCAACGCCATCACCTTCGCCGTCCCGGCGGCCTTCCTGCCACTCTCCGGGTTCATGGGCGACGGGGTGTCGCTCTCGCTCTACTCCGTCGCTCACGTCTACGCCTACCTCCTCCTGATCGCCGCAACCGCCCTCCTCGCCGGGATCTCGCTGGCGCTCAAAGGAAAGCGGAACGAGTACCTCGGCGCTCTCGCCGCGCTCGGGATCGCCGGCGTCGCCTTCCTCAACCTCACCGATATCGGGAAGGTGATGGCGAGCGGCCTGATAGCCTTCTTCGGCCGGGACATGACGGCCACCGCCATCCGGGAGATGGGGCCGTGGGACGCCGGAATCGCGTGGCAGAGCTTCAACGTCGGCCTCCTCCTCATCCCCGCCGGGCTCGTCATCCTCGCTCTCCGTGCCCGGCAAAAGAACCGGCCCGAACTCCTCTTCACGATCGTCTGGTCGGTCGTCATCCTCATCGCGACCATCCAGCACCTGCGGTTCGAGTACTACCTCGCCGTGAACCTCGCGCTCCTCGCGGCGGTCGTCTTCGCGTGGGCGCTTGACTACGGGCTTCCTAAGACCGCCGCGTACCTCCGGGAGCCCGAGAGTAAAAAGAAGAAAAAAACGCTTCCCACCACTGAGATCGCCGCCGTCGGGCTCGCCGTCCTCCTCACCGCGGCCCTCGTCGGCGCATCGGCCGCAGAGAACATCGGCTACGCGCAAAGCGGCGTTCCGCGCACCATGCTTGCCGACGACTGGCGCCAGGCGCTTGAGTGGATGAGCGAAAACACCCCCGACCCCGGCGTGGACTACTACGCGATCCACGAGGAGGACGGCTTCACCTACCCTGAAGGGTCTTACGGGGTCATGTCCTGGTGGGACTACGGCCACTGGATCACCTTCATCGCGCAGCGGATCCCGGTCACCAATCCCTTCCAGGACAACGTTCCCCGGGCCACCGCATTCTTCCTCGCGACGACCGAAGAGAAGGCCGGCCCGGCAGGCTCCCGCTACGTCGTCGTCGACGGCAGGATGGCCGCCGAGGGGTTCCCGGCCATCGCCTTCTGGCACGACGCGGCGACGGGGACCGAGCCCTACGCAACGCCCCTCCTCGTCGCGGTGGGAGGGGATACCTACCGCATCGAGCCGTTCTACCGCGAGGCTTTCTACGAGACGATGGTAGTAAGGCTCCAGGCCTTCGACGGGACGTTCGTAGAGCCGGAGAAGGCCCTCTACGTCGAGTACGACACCAGGTCGATCCCGGAGACCGGATATCCGCTCCTCATCGAGAGCCGGGAGATGAGCCCGGCAGAGGCGCAGGCGGCGGCCGGGGCTTACAAAGGATCGGGCAAGGCCGCGGTCTTCGGGACCGATATCCGCTCTCCGGCCGGAACCGTCCCGGCGCTCAAGCACTACCGGCTCGTCTACGAGTCCTCGCCGGACCCAACGACGAGCGTGAAGATCTTTGAGCGCGTCGAAGGCGCCGCGATCCCGGGCGAGGGGGTCATCGAGGTCGCGGTCGTCACCAACACCGGTCGGGAGTTCATCTACCGGCAGGCAAGCGAGAACGGGACGTTCGTCGTTCCCTACTCCACGACCGGAAATCCCTACAACGTGGAGACAGTCGGAGGCTACCGGATCGCCGGCGGGAACGAAGAGATCACGGTGACCGAGGAGGCCGTGAAGGGGCGAGCGTAGTCCCCCGGACAGCGAGGAGCCGCCGGATTGCGGTGGTGTTCGTCGCGACCGCGAGGAGGACGAGCGCCGGGAGGACGAGACCCGTCACCAGCCCGATGATGATGACCGCGATCCGCTCCGGGCGGGCGAAGAGGCCGGCCCGGCACTCGATCCCGAGCCCCTCCGCCCGGGCCCGGGCGTAGCTGACCATCAGCGACCCGATAGCGGCGAAAAAAGCGGCCTCGACACCCCAGGCCGTCCCCGCCCCCGCGTAGTAGACGACCAGCCCCCCGTAGACCGCCGCCTCGGCGTAACGGTCCAGGAATGAGTCGAAGAATGCGCCATAGAGTGAAGCGGCCCCGGTCACCCGGGCGAGCGCCCCGTCGAGGGCGTCGAAGACGCAGGATGCGGCGACGACGAGCCCGGCGAAGAAGAACGATCCTTGGGCGCAGAGGACCCCCGCGGCAGCCATCCCGAGAAAACCGAGCAGGGTGAGGGTGTTCGGGGTCGCCCCCGTCCGGGCGGCGAGGGTCGCGATCCGCATGAGCGCCCCGTTCAACCGTTCCCGGAGGTGCTCCTCGATCACCCGCCCGTCACCCCGGAGAGTTGGCTCACGAGTGCCCTCGACCGCACCATGGCAGGAGATCGTCGCTCCCGGGAGATAAGGGTGTCTCTCCCGGGCCGGATAATGATTATTCCATAATAATTATGGATGTTATCATTCTGCCGCCCGGTGACGGGAAGCGTGAGATCCGGCCGCCGGAGCACCCATACACCATGAACCTCGGGGACGGGAGAGGCCTGGAGGACAGGAGAAAACCTTCACTCCCTCTGCAGGGCACGGATATACTCGGCGAGGAACTGCTCAATGTCGCCGACATCCTCCCGGAGCAGATCGTAGATTCTGTCGTTATCGATATCCCAATAGATGTGGATCAACCGATTCCTGAACCGGGCCATCGTTTGCAGGCGCTTTCCAAGGTCTTCGTCGAAGAACCCGTGTTCCTGCATGATACAAAACGTGTCTGCATAATTTTCAGGTATTTTCCATCGATTCTTCGTGATCACATGGTTGGCGAGCTCGATAGCCGCCTCGATGCCGACGATCAGGTGATACTTCGCACTCGCAACGAGGTGAGGATCCCCTGTAAATACCTCCCTCGGTAGTCGACCCAGTTCCCGGAGCCTCTCACAGGCCTGCATCAGCTCCGATGACAGGGCAGTAACCTTCTCCTCATCGTAGGAGACCAAGAACTTCCCTCCTGTAGCGCTCCCGATGATAGGAGAAGTCGTGATACTCGACGAGAATTCTGCAGATAAACTCGCAGCGTGCCTCCTCATCCCGGGATACCAGGATCTCTCCGGTACGGATGACCGTGAACGCGAACGAAAGCGGCGCCGTGGTGAGCACCCGTACATCGATAGGCACCCCGGTCGCCTCCTCCAGTTCCTGCGCGAGCGTCAGCTCGTATCGGAGCGGGTCGGACAATCCAATGCTGCCGTCCGCGAGGAAGACAGCAATATCGATGTCGCGGAAAGGGGCCTGCACAAATGAGCCGTACACGTACGCGAACAGGATCTCCCTTTTCTCCTCGAGCCAGGCAGTGATAAGGGCACGGAGGCGCTGTTTCTCTTCCGGGGAGAGGTCCCTGGGTCTCATTGGAGAGTGATCAGCGTCGGCGGATAAGGACCTTGTGCCGCAGGGGGAGGAATAACGGTTTTGCAGGCGCTCTCAGCAACTTTCATTGAGAGAACCCGTGTTCCTGCACGATACGAAACGGGTTGGCACAGGCCATGGGTCCCGCCCCGCTACCCTGGCCGTCCCATCCCGGGACACCGGAGTGGAGGATGCAGCGGGCCATACAAACCCGCGGGAGGGAGCGTAACTCCCCGGATCGCGCAAAAATAGGGAAGTGCCTAGCACATACCGCCGCAACCGCAGGTGAAACCCGCCGGTTTCCTGGCGCCGACCTTGACGCTCACGATGCTCTTTTCGATCGACGCTCTCTCGTCCTCGCCGAGAGAGAGCTTCCCGAGGAGATCGGCAAGCTCCGGCTCGCTCACGATGAGATCGAGCGGGAAGACCGTCTCCCCCTGGACCGTGACCTCCGTAAAGCCCGCACCGGCGATACTGCCGAGGTACTCCTCCTTCGCCAGCGCTCCCGCGACGCAGCTGCTGTAGAGAAGCGCCGATTCGCGAAGGGGTGCCGGGAGGGGCGCCGCCAGCACGATGTCGGAGACCATGAGCCTGCCGCCGGGGCGGAGAACCCGGAACGCCTCTCTAAACACCTGCGATTTATCCGTAGAGAGGTTGATGACGCAGTTTGAGAGGATGACGTCGACGGAGTTGTCCGCCACCGGCAGGTGCTCAATCTCGCCGAGACGGAACTCCACGTTCGTCCGCCCGCTCTTCTTTGCGTTCTCCCGCGCCTTATCAAGCATCTCGGGCGTCATGTCGACGCCGATGACGCGGCCGGCCGGGCCGACCCGCTCCGCCGCAAGGAATGAATCGAACCCCGCTCCCGACCCCAGGTCGAGGACGACGTCGCCTTCCTGGAGGGAGGCAAGAGCCACCGGGTTGCCGCACCCGAGCCCAAGGTTCGCGCCTTCCGGCGCCTGTGCGAGGTCTTCTTTTGAGTAGCCGACGCCGAGGCTCACCGATTCGACGGTCCTCCCGGTGCCGCAGCACCCGGTGCCGCACCCGCATCCGCCCTGCCGGGCGAGCTCTCCGTAGGCGGTGCGCACCTGTTTGTGAATGTCTTCTTCCTTCATCGCAAAACCTCCAGGTCAGTCCTGTTCTCCTCTGCCCGCGAGTTCCTCCGTCATGGGGGAGAGCAGCGCCGTCACCATATCGTTGAAACAGCTCGCCTTGATCAGCGTGATGCAGCAGACGTCCCCTTCCTTCTCCCAGAAAACGACCGCAAGCCGGTCGCCGGGAGCGATCCCCGCACGTTCGCGGATATCCTTCGGGAGCACCACCTGTCCCCGTGTGTCGACGCTCACGACCGCCTCGATCGTGCAGGCCCCGGAGCAGGAAGGACCCCGCTCATCGCTCTCTGCAGGTACCATACGGCTCATTGGATAGGGTTGTCGCCAACAGCATATCTATTTTTCTGACTATTCTGAATTTTCAGAATGTTCCGTGCAATCGAGGGGCCGGATCTCCGGCAATGATCCGGGAGAGGGGGGTGCTACCGCCCGGAACACCGGATCGCTCCAGTCAGGTCGGGCCCGCGCCTCCATCTGCCGGCCACGGGGGAGGAGCGCGGCGCACTTATATCCCGGGAGCGACAAGAGTTTGACGATCATCGGGCCGAGACCATGGATGGGAACATGCGCGAAGCAGGACGGTGGCTGCGCCAGGGGGAGAGGGATCTCGTCAGCGCGAGGAACAGCTGCCGGTCCGGCGATTTTGAATGGGCATGCTTGCACAGCAGAGTGCAGAGGAATCCCTGAAGGCCCTGCTCTATGCCCGGGGATACCGGAGGATCCTGACGCATTCTGTCTACGAACTGATCAGGGAGATCGGCGAGTACGAGCCCTCGTTCCTGACGCTGAAGAGCAAGGCCAAGGCACTTGATGCCGCTTGTATCACGACCCGATATCCGGACCGCATCGCGGGGAACCTGACACCATCGGAGTACTACGACCGGGAGGATGCCGAAGAATGCATCGAGCATGCGGATTCGATCTGCAGGCGCGAGAGAAGCGCTCGCCGGGTGATGGAGCAGGTCCAGGTTCTCGCCCGCGAGATCCGGGCGCGCCGGCGTGTCAGCGCCATCATCCTCTACGGGTCGTTCTCACGCGGGGATTTCCACGAGGAGAGAGACGTCGACCCGATCGTCGTCGGCGACTTCCCCGAGCGTCCCCACAAACGTGCGACCTTCATCATCGGTCTCACCGACCTCCCGGTCGAACCGCTCTGCTACACCGACGAAGAGTTCGCCGGCCTGATCCGGGAGGAAAACCCATTCATCCTCCAGGCGCTGGCCGAAGGCACCCGGGTGTAACCCCTCACCTGCAGATGGCCGGCCCCTCGGCCGGCTTGCCCGTGAGCTGCTCGAAGTACTCGTGCGCCTCGAGCGCCGCCTTCGCCCCGTCACCGGCGGCGACGATGATCTGCTTGGCCTTGACGCAGGTCGCGTCCCCGGCCGCAAAGACCCCGGGAACGTTCGTGTGCCCGTTCTCATCGATGAGGATCTCGCCCTGCTCGTTCAACGCCACCAGGTTCCGGAGGAACCCCGTATTCGGCGCAAGCCCGATCGCGAGGAAGAGCCCCTCCACGCCGAGAGCCGTCTCCTCCCCGGTCTCGCGGTCGCGAACCGTGATCCCGGTCAGGCCCGCGTCCCCGTGGAGCGCCGTCACCTCGTGGTGGGAGAAGGTCTGCACCCCCGCCTCCTTTGCCCGTTCGAGGTAGACCTCGTCGCACCGGAGCGACCTCCGGGCAATCAGGGCCACCGAACTCGCGAACTTCGTCATCTCGATCGCGGTCTGGAGCGCCGCGTTTCCGCCGCCGACGACGGCAACCGGTTTATCTCGGTAGAGCGGGGCATCGCAGATGGCGCAGACCGAGACACCCTTCCCCATCAGCCGGTCCTCGTCAGGAAGCCCCAGCCGCCGGGGCTCCTTCCCGGAGGCGAGGATGAGGGTGCGGGAACGGTAGACAATCCCCGAGGCCGTTTTGACGAGGACTGTGTCGCCCTCTTTGCGGATCTCACCGACGCTCTCGAGCTCGAGACGGACGTCGAACCCCCGGACCTGTTCCTCGAACTTCCGGACCAGTTCCTCGCCCGAGATCGTCGAGAATCCCATGTAATTTTCGATAGCCCAGCTCCAGGCCGCCTGGCCGCCGATGTTCTCCGCCACAACAACGGTCTTCATGAGTTTCCGGGCGCAATAGACCGCTGCGGTCAACCCTGCCGGACCGGCGCCCACGATGACCACGTCGTGGACGATCTCCTCCGGCGGCGTCCCGAAGAGCTCCCGGAGCCTCTTTGCATCGAACCCGACGATCACCGCGTCACCAGAGACCGTGACCGGCACCCCCCGCTGCCCCGAGATCTGGATCATCTCCCGGGCCGCCTCGCGATCCTTTCCTACATCGACAATATCATATTCGACGCCGTGTTTCCTGAGGAACGCCTGGACCATCCGGCAGTAGGGGCAGTTCTCCGTCGTGTAGACCTTCACACCTGCCATGAAGGGGGGTATCTCAGGAGCTCTATTTAACATGTAGGGGATACCGCGGAGCAGGGACGATGTGCGGGCACGGCGGCACAGGGACGAAAAGAAATGATGTTATTGAACTTCACGGAACATCCGCGCCGGAACCCCGCAGATCGGGCACTTCTCCGGCGGTTCCCCGAGTTCGACGTTACCGCAGACCGGGCAGAGATAGACTTTCTCCGCGTCGAGGTCTTTTCCCTCCCGGACAGCCTCAAGCGCCTGGAGGTAGAGGTTCGCGTGCACTTCCTCCGCCTTCATCGCGTGGGTAAAGACAATCGACGCCTCGTTTTTGCGCTCCTCCTTTGCCTCAGCAACGAACCCGGGGTACATCTCCATGAACTCGTAGTTCTCTCCTTCCATTGCACCTTTGAGGTTCTCTTCGGTGCTCCCGACGGCGTTCATGATGAAGAGGAGACGTTTTGCATGCACGGCTTCCGCTTCGCTTGCCGCCCGGAAGAGTTTTGCCACCACCGGGTACCCTTCGGCGGCTGCCTTCTCTGCAAAGACCGAGTACTTCCTGTTCGCCTGGGATTCCCCGGCGTACGCTTTCTGAGCGTTCTCATCAGTCGGCATGGATGAAACATTGCGGGGCGGCTTTATTAAACCTTCCACGATCTCTCCCGGAAACCCTATCCCGCCGGAGCACCTACACCCGGTGGATGTGGGATGCGACGGGCCGAAGGGCCGGAGCAGGAGCACCGCAGGTGCGACTTGCGACGTTCCAACGGAACGGAGCTCAAGAAGACCGAAGGTCTTCGAGCGTGACGGGCGGAAGAGGTGAACCATGAGTGCCACAGGTGCGAACGGCCGAAGGGTGCGGCGGATCTTCCTCGTCGTCCTCGCTTTAAACCTCCTCGTAGCACTCGCAAAAGCGGTCTTCGGCCTCCTCGCCGGGTCGGTGAGCATGGTAGCAGACGCTCTTCACTCGGGGTTCGACTCCTTCTCGAACGTCGTCGGCATAGTCGCCCTCTACTTCGCCGGGAAACCCCCCGACTCCGAACACCCCTACGGCCACGGCAAGATCGAGACGCTCGGCACCCTGGTCATCGGGGCGATGCTCCTCCTGACCGCCGCCGGGATCCTCTACGAAGGTTACCAGCGGCTCGTCGGACCGGTCGTCCCCGAAATCACCGCAGTCACCATCGGTGTCATGATCGTGACGCTCGTCATCAACCTTGCCGTCTCCACCTACGAACGTCGAAAGGGAGAAGAGTACCAGAGCCAGATCCTCGTCGCCGACTCTCAACATACGAAAAGCGACGTCTTCGTCTCCCTGGCTGTCCTCGGTGGATTCCTCGCCGTCAGGCTCGGCTACCCCGAGGCTGACCCGATCATCGCGTTTGCCATCGGCCTCCTCATTGCGAGGATGGGGATCGGGATCCTCTACGACGCAGCAGCGGTCCTCACCGACACGATGAACCTCCCCTGCGACCCGGCGCTCGTCCGCGCGGTGGTGATGAATACCCCCGGGGTTGCCGGATACCACGACTTCCGGTGCCGGGGAAAGCCGGGCGAGATCCTTGCCGACATCCACATTATCGTCGACCCGGTCCTCCCGGTCTCCCGGGCCCACGAGATCTCCGACGAAGTAGAACGGCGGCTCAAAGAAACGGTGCCGGGGCTTGCCGAGGTCGTCGTCCACATCGAGCCCGAAAAATCACCCTAACAGATTCCCGAGTTCGTTCCCCTTCCGGTATGCCGCCTCCATCACCTCCGGCCGTGTCCGGATATCCCGGATCGTGTCCATGTCGTTTCGGAGCACCTCGTCCCAGTAGGGGCAGTCGATGATCTCTCCGAACGCCCGGGCTGTCATCTTCACGCCGAGAAAGACGTTCGGAATATTCATCCCGGCGATCGATATAAAGAGCATCTTGCGCTTTTTCCGCCGTTCCGGTGAGATAAATGACTTACCCCGGTGGTATTTCGCCATATAAAAAACCTGGAATCTGTCCATGAACGATTTGAGCCTTCCGGGGATGCCCATCGTCATCACCGGGGTCGCGATGATCAGGCCGTCCATCTCGCGGAACTTCCGGAAGATCCCCTCCATCTCGTCCTGGATCAGGCAGGTCTCGCTCCCCATGCACTGGAAGAACTCCATGCAGGGCAGAACGTCCATGTGCGCGACCTCGAACTTCTCGACCTCGCACCCGGCCTCCTCTGCACCCCTGATGGCCTCATCGAGAAGACGTGCGGTGTTCCCGTCGAGAATGGGGCTCCCGAGCAGCGCGACAACCTTCTTTGGCATGGTGCAGGGTTGCGCACGACCCTATTAAAAGGATGCGGATACCCCGGGACGGAAGGGGAACTGCTAAATACATTGTGAGGCAATTACCGGCCTGGTGAATTTCTGTGGCCGAACCAGAGACCAAAAAGACAGCGAAAGCCGGTGAGAGGCCGGGCCCCGGCCGGTTCATCTGCATCGACTGCGGCCGGGAAGTCCGGATCGACAGCACAGATGAAGACCTCGTCAAATGCCCGACCTGTGCCTGCGAGATGTACAACTGCCTCCCGATGACGCACATCAGGCCGGACATCAAGACACCCGAAGATGTCCTGAACCCCCCTGAGAGGAAGAAACCGGATAACCGTTGAGGTGAGAGAAATGGTGAACGTATCGGCAAAAGGGCAGGTCTACCACTGCGAGATCTGCGGAAACGTAGTTCAGGTGCTGGAAGCCGGCGGCGGCGAACTGGTCTGCTGCGGCGAACCGATGGTGCTTGAGGAGTGAGCGGCATGGAAGAGAAGAGGCTCGAAGAGAAGATCGGAAAGATCCCCGTGATCTTCAAGGAACTCAAGGAGACGGACCCCGACCTTTATGCAAGCGTCATGGGGCTCGACCAGATGATCTGGGCCGACGGCGCCCTCTCAAGACAGACGAAGAAGATCATCGCGATCGCGATTGCAGCGGCGCTCCGGGACGGGCACGCTGTCCGGGCGCAGATGGCCGGTGCCGGGAGCCTCGGCGTATCGAAGGAGGAGATCGAGGAGGGGCTTCGGGTCGCGTTCCTGCTCGCGGGGATGCCGGCCTACGTCCACGGCAAGACCGCCCTCGAGGAGTACCTGGGCGACCGCCCACGGAAGTGAGTCATGGAACCTGAGGAACTGCTCCAGATGCCGGTTATCGGTGAGCCTGCGCCGGAATTCGACGCACTGACCACCCACGGACGCCTGAAACTCTCTGATCTGGCGGGAAAGTGGGTCATCCTCTTTTCCCACCCGGCCGACTTCACGCCGGTCTGCACCACGGAGTTCATGGCGTTTGCTGGCATCGCCGACGAACTCAAGGAGTTGAACGTTCAGCTCATCGGCCTCTCAATTGACAGCGTCCACTCGCACCTTGCCTGGGTTCGAAACATCAAGGAGAAGATGGGTGTCGAGATCCCGTTCCCCATCATCGCCGACCTCGACATGAAGGTCGCCCGGCGCTACGGGATGCTCCACCCCGGCCAGAGCACCACCTCGACCATCAGGACGGTCTTCTTCATCGATGATAAGGGCGTCATGCGTGCCATGCTCTACTACCCGATGTCCAACGGCCGCTCCATGCCCGAGATCCTCCGGCTCACAAAGGCCCTCCAGACCTCGGACGCGCACGGCATCGCGACGCCGGCGAACTGGCAGCCCGGCGAGAAGGTGATCGTCCCGGCGCCGAAGACGCCTGAAGAGATCGAGAAGCGGATGAAAGAAGGCTACGAGTGCAAAGACTGGTACCTCTGCTTCAAGACGATCTAAACCCGGTACTTTTTTGCCTCCAATCGAAGATACTCCTTATATGACCATAGACGTCCTCGCGTTTGCGGCCTCGCCCCGCCGCCACGGCAACTCCGAGACCCTGCTCGACTGGGTGCTCACGGCGATGGAGGGGGAGGGGGCCGCGGTCGAGAAGATCGTCGTCCCCGAGGCGGATATCAGGCCCTGCCGCGGGTGCAACCTCTGTGAGACGCTCAACCGGTGTGTCCAGCACGATTACATGGACTACGTCCACGACCGGATCATCGCGGCCGACTGCATCATCCTCGCCTCGCCCATCTACTGCATGGGGCTTGCCGCGCAGGCGAAGGCGCTGGTCGACCGGGCGCAGGTCTTCCGCTCCCGGAAGTACGTCCTCC
>DAOSER010000053.1:3170-13248 GCA_035363235.1 Methanoculleus sp. | reverse complement strand
AATGTATCGAAGCAGAGAGCCTCGATGCCCTCTTTCAGAAAGCCGTCGAGGAGACCAGACTGATTCTTGAACCGATCCGCCGGCGAGAAGACATCAAGTTGGAACAACCGTTTTATTTCGCCCTTTTTGCACGATATCTCCTTAGCTGTGTTATTGATGCCGATCGATACGATGCCTACTGTTTTAAGGCAGGACTGGCGACGCAGGACCCGGACTACGAACTTGAAACAACCTGGCAGGAACTTGCAGACAACCTCGAACACTACCTCAGCACGGAGATGCGCAAAGACCGCGAGATCGATCGCCTCCGCGCAGGGATCTCGGATGCCTGCAGGCGGGCTGCCGTGCACCCCGGGGGGATTTACCGACTCTGTGTCCCGACCGGTGGGGGAAAAACACTTGCAAGCCTCCGCTACGCCCTGCAGCATGCGATCCTCCACAAAAAACACAGGATCATCTATGCAATCCCGTTCACCACCATCATCGATCAGAACGCGGACGTTGTCCGTGAAAGTCTCAAAAAGGATCGGGTCATCCTCGAACACCACTCCAACCTGATCCAAGAGCCCAAAGACGACGGCCTTGCCGAGCCCGATGAAGGGGACCGATACAGTCTGCTCACCGAACGGTGGGATGTGCCGATCATCCTGACGACGACAGTGCAGCTCCTGAACACACTGTTCCTCGGGAAGACCCAATCGGTCCGGAGGATGCATAACCTTGCAGGGAGTATCATCGTCTTTGACGAAGTCCAGACGATCCCGATCAAGTGCCTCGACATGTTCAACGCGGCGCTGAACTTTCTTGCCGAGGTATGCGGCGCAACAATCATTCTCTGTACCGCAACCCAGCCCGGCTCGAACGTCGGGGTTCCCATCAGATGCTCCCCACCGGAGAACCTTGTCCAGGACTATGAAGAGATGTTCGGGAAGTTCCGGCGAACGACCATCCATGACGCCTGTATCCCCGGCGGCTACTCGGCATCGGCGCTTGCCGATTTCGTCCTTGAGCAGCAGCGGATCAATACCAGCGTTCTGGTCATCATGAACACCAAGAAGGCAGCAAGGAACCTATATGCTGCGCTCAAGCGCCAATATCCCTCCTGCTCCCTCCACTACCTGAGCACCGCACTCTGTCCGGCACACCGCAGGGAAAAACTTGCACAACTGAACGAGGAACTCGGAGCCCGAAAACCGGTGATCTGCGTCAGCACCCAGCTCATCGAAGCAGGAATCGATATCTCGTTTAACTGCGTGATCCGCTCCCTTGCGGGGCTTGACAGCATCGCCCAGGCGGCCGGGAGGTGTAACCGGCATGGCGAAGATGCACGCCGTGACGTGTTCATCGTCAACAGTTCCGAAGAGGACCTCTCTCGCTTGCCGGAGATAAAAATAGGCAAGTCGCAGACGGAACGGATTCTGCGTGATTATGCAGCGGACCCTACACAGTTTGACTGCGATCTCCTCTCGCCAAGGGCACTGGCGAGGTATTACTTCTACTACTATGAAGTGCAGAAAGAGAAGATGCCGTATCCTGTATCAAAGAAAAACTCAAAATTTCCAACCGATGTCACGCTCTTCGATCTCCTTTCCCGGAACTGGGCGGGAATGAAAGCATATATAGGCCGTTTCGAGCAACGCCCCGGGTACCCGTTCTGTCAGGCATTCGCCTCAAGCGGGAGCCAATTTGCGGTGATCGATCAGGATACGGTAAGCGTTCTCGTGCCGTATGGAAGAGGCAAAGAGATCATTCAGGAACTGGCAACGACATCCTACCTCCCCGCAACAGCAAAATTGCTGAAAGAGGCACAACAGTTTTCGGTAAATCTTTTTAAAAATGAAGTCCAATCACTGGATAATGGGATATATCCGATCGGGGATACCGGCGTTCTAGCACTTGCTGATCTTTATTATTCTTCTGAATACGGAGTCGCCCCGCTAACGGATAATGAACCCGTTATCTTCTAAAAAGGAGGGCGGCAAAAGAACGTGGAGTATCCAAACAGCGTTGAGTTCCGGGTCTTCGGAAAGTTCGCTCTGTTCACCGATCCCCTGACCAAGGTCGGCGGCGAGAAGTTCAGCTACCAGATTCCCACGTACCAGGCGCTGAAGGGGATTCTGGAGAGTGTCTACTGGAAGCCGACGATCATGTGGGTGATCGACTCCGTCAGGGTGATGAAGATGATTCAGACCCAGTCGAAGGGTATCCGCCCGATCAAGTACCAGGGCGGAAACGATCTCTCGATCTACACCTACCTTGCGGACGTGGAGTATCAGGTGAAGGCCCACTTTGAGTGGAACCCGCACCGGCCCGAGCTTGCATGCGACCGGAACGAAAACAAGCATTACGCCATGGCAACGAGGATGATAGCCCGGGGAGGAAGGCGCGATGTCTTCCTTGGGACACGCGAGTGCCAGGGGTATGTTGAGCCCTGTACATGGGGGGAAGGAGAAGGTGCCTATGACGACTGCCCCGAACTTGCGTTCGGACTGATGTTTCACGGGTTCACCTACCCCGATGAGAGCGGCGATGGAAAACTCTCCGCCCGCATGTGGTATCCGGTGATGCGGCATGGGGTCGTTGAGTTCGTTCGCCCGGAGGAGTGCCCGGTCATCCGCGAGATCAAATCTCAGCACCCGAAAATGTTTGTTCCGGGAGAAAACCTCTGCCTTGCCGATGAGGAGGGAATGCAATGACCTGGATCTCCCGACTCTGCGAGACATACGACAACTGCAGTGCCAATGTATTGAACGCAGGTAAGGAGAAGGATCTGCTTCCGATCGGACACACGACGCAGTATGCCCAGATCGAGATCGTCCTCGATGCAGACGGCAACTTCCTGTCGGCACGAGCATTGAACAAGGACGCGGGCAAGGACGAGGATGGAAGCGAGGCCGTTACGATCATCCCCTGCACCGAGGACTCGGCAAACAGGACACGTAGACCTGAGCCGCATCCGTTATTTGACAAACTTCAGTATGTGGCAGGGGATTACTCCACGTATGTTCCAGACGGGGAAAGTGGATTCGATACATACGTAAACAATCTGCAACAGTGGTGCGACTCGCCGTATTCCCATCCTATGATTCGTGCCGTGTTGTCGTATGCTCTGAAGAGAACGATGATAACCGATCTGGTCTCGGAGAAGGTGCTCTATCTCACCGAGTCCAACAGAATTCTGGAGAAATGGACCGGCACCGACGAAGAGAAGCCGCTGCTGTTTCGGCAGGCGGTTCATCCGGCCGATGCGTTTGTCAGGTTCCGTGTTGATATTCGGGGTATGCACGACACCCGTGTCTGGATGAATAAAGAGGTTCGGGAGCGGTTCATCGCGTATTACACATATGCGTTTCCGAATACCGGTACCTGCTACGTTACCGGGCAAACGGATGTTCCGGTCTCCCGCAAAAGTGCAGGAAAGATCCGGAATGCGGGCGACCGGGCAAAGATCATCTCTTCCAACGATGACACAGGTTTTACGTTTCGGGGGAGGTTCGCCTCGCCCGATCAGGCCGTGACGTTGAGTTACGAGGCGTCCCAGAAATCAATCAACGCATTGAAATGGCTGGTTGCAAAGCAGGGCTACCGCAACGGGGATCAGGTGATCGTTGCCTGGGGTACGAGGAACGAACCACTCCCGCCTGTTTTGGGGGATGGTGTTGATCTCTGGGGTGAGCAGTTGTCCGAACCAGATGCACCCCCCGACACCAGGGAAGAGTTTGCATCCCGCCTGAATAAGGCGATTTCAGGCTACTCGGCGGAGCTGGACGACAGTTCCAGTGTGGTGGTCCTGGGCCTCGATTCCACAAACGGGCTGCAGGGGCGTCTATCCCTCACATTTTATCGCGAACTGACAGGATCGGAGTTCATGAGACGGATCCTGCGGTGGCACACGACATGCGCCTGGTATCCGCTTTATCGGTACTATCAGGACGGCAATGAAAAGGGTAGATTGATCCGGTTCCGCGGCGCTCCGTCGCCTGTTGATATCGCGGTTGCGGCATACGGCCCTAATTTGAATGATAAACTCAAAAAAGCGACAGTTGAGCGGCTGCTCCCCTGTATCGTCGACGGGAAACCCCTACCCCGGGATCTTGTGGAGGCAGCTTCGATGCGGGCTTCGCGCCCGTTTGCGATGGAGAAGTGGGAGTTCAATCGAACTCTCGGAGTCGCCTGTGCGTTAATCCGGAAGTACTATAACGATAAGATGAACGATCGAAGGAGTCTGGAAGAGTATGAGGAGGTATGGAGCGTGGAGCTGGATCCGATGAAGACCGACCGCAGTTATCTGTTCGGTCGGTTGCTTGCGTATGCAAGAAAGGTTGAGGAGTACTCGTTATACCTGGGCGGAGCTGATGCGCGACAGACGAATGCAGAGCGATTTATGCTGCAATTCAGAAAACGCCCTGACAGGACATGGGATCAGTTGTATCAGAAACTCCTCCCGTACATGAGCAGGTTCAGAACCAAAGGGCCGGAATTCTTCGGAAATCGGTGTGAGGCAGGTATGAACTCCGTGATGGATGCGTTGCAGAGTTCCGGCGGGTTTACCGGCGAGCCGCTCGGCCCTACGTATCTTCTCGGATACCAGAGTCAGATGAACCAGTTTGAGGCGGAGTATCAGATGGTGAAGGCAAAGAAGGCAGAGAGCGTGAAGAGCGATGGAGTGTTAGAGCCATGACGAACCTTGAAAACAAGATTGATTTCGCGGTTATTGTTGCGGTAAAGAATGCCAATCCAAACGGCGACCCACTGAACGGGAACAGACCTCGCGAAAACTATGATGGGTGCGGCGAGATATCAGACGTGTGTCTGAAGCGGAAGATCCGAAACCGAATGCAGGACCTAGGGCAGCCGGTCTTCGTGAAGTCAGACGATCGCAGCGATGACGGGTTTAAGAGTTTGAAGGAGCGGGCGGATGCCTGTAAGCCGTTTGCCGATGCGGTCAAGAAGAAGGATGTGGTGAAGGCTAAAGAGATTGCCTGCGGGGAGTGGCTCGACGTCCGGAGTTTCGGCCAGCTCTTTGCCTTCAAAGGGGACGATGCCTCTATTGGCATCCGTGGCCCGGTCTCGATCCACCCGGCGTTCAGTGTAGACACGATTGATGTGACGGCTCTGCAGATTACGAAGAGCGTGAACAGCGTATCCGGCGCGAAGAAGGCGTCAGACACCATGGGCATGAAGTACCGGGTGGACTTCGGGGTGTACGCGTTTTACGGGAGCATCAACTGCCAGCTCGCAGAAAAGACCGGATTTTCAGCAGAGGATGCAGAGAGCATCCGTAGAGCTCTCACCACCTTATTCGAGAACGACAGTTCGTCGGCCCGCCCGGAGGGCAGTATGGAGGTGTGCAAGGTGTTCTGGTGGAAACACAATTCGAAGAGCGGGCAATACTCTTCAGCAAAAGTTCACCGGACATTACATGTGCAGCCGAAGACAGATACGCCGAAGTCCATCGAGGACTACGAGATCACAGTAGATAGACTGGAGGGCCTCGAACCGGAGATATTAGAGGGAACGTAACAGAAACTCCGGCGGCTTTCACCGCCGGTCACCACTGCTCTCTTATTCTGACACCTCACAATTGAGCACGATATGTGACCTGCACATATCTGATCACATAAATCAGCAAATATGTGACCGGCAGGTGCAGAACGTGTAATCTGCTACCCCGACCGAAGTCGAGAGACTCCTCGACTCACAATCGTGAACTGAACGTCCTTCTGCGGGGATGAGTTTTCGGCGGTCTGAGCGGAAATCTAGCGCCAACCATGGTGAGGAACTCGTCGGTCTCTGGAGGGGCCAACCTATTCCGGCGTATCGAGGGTTCTTGCGCGGAGTTCGGCTTGAACGGCTCCGGCATTATCGCGGGAGGAGGGGGCTCCCCCCGGCCTCACCGCCGGCCGTACCAGACACCAATAGCCGCAAGCGCCGCGAGCGGCACTATCCACCCGGCCGCCGCCTGTGTCGGCACCGCGGAAGGCTCCGCGGTCGTCTCCTCCGCCTGCGCCCATATCCAGTCGACCGCGTAGGAGAGCTGGACGTCCTCGCCGGCCATCGCCCGCGCCAGGGTATCCCGGTCGAGCGGCACCCGCACCGTCGGGGCGACCCCGCCGACCAGCGATGCGTTGCTGTCCACCTGGATCCGGCCGTGCTCATCGAGCGACGCACCCTGCGGGAAGGCTGTCATGACCCCGAGGGGGAGCATCGGCCCGAGGGACTCCATCCCGAACGCCCCGTTCGTCCCGTACCACGAGACGATCGCGCCCGTCCCGGACTCCGCAAAGACCTTCGGGAGGCCCTCGCCCGAACTGATGGTGTAGGGGCTGACGAGGAGGGCGACCGGGCCCTCGTAGCGGTCGGGCCGGGACAGTGTCCAGGACTCCCAGAGGACCGCCTGCTCCCCGGTCCCGGGGTCGTAGGTGGTGCCGTACTCGTAGAAGACCAGGTTGTCGTCCCCGCCCCGGTTGAACCGGAGGTCGACGACGATGCCGGGCGCCCCGTTTGCAATCGCGTCCCCCACCGCCGCCTTGAAGGGCTGGTAGACGCCATAAGACTCTTCGTAGACCGCGATGTAGGCGATCCCTCCGGGGAGGGTCCGGGTGGTCACGGTCTCGTTCGCGATCATCGCTTTGAGCTCCGCGGACGATCCGACCGCTCCGTCGTTCACCTCGCGGCCGAGGAAGATGCTCGTCCGGGCGAGGGTCTCGTAGCCGTCGTCCGTTGCGGTCAGGTTGACCGTGCGGGGAACTGAGTCCGCCGGGCCGGCGATGCCGATCTCCGCCGGGGTGCCGACCGGCGCCCGGGTCAGGAACCGCAGTTTGTGGAGGAGGATGCCTTCCGCGGTCGAGGGTTTGATCGGCGTCCAGATGATCTCCGTCGCGTCGATTGCCTCCCCGACCGGCCGGCCGTTCCAGGAGACCACCTCGTCGCCGAACCGAATACCCGCCTGCTCCGCATCGCTCCCGTTCGCAACGTAGGTCACGATCACCTCGCCCGAATCGAGCCTTGCGACGCCGAGCCCGTAGCCCCCGCCGATATCGGCATGTTTCGCCCCGAAGTCGTCGGGAGAAAGGACCAGGACGTGCCCGTCCGGGATGGCATAGACGAACTCGCGGAGCGTCCGGTAGTATGCGGCGTTATCCCGATTCTTCTCGGCTTGTGCGATCTTCGGCGCATACGCCGAATACAGCGCGTCCCAGTCGACGTCGCGCCACTCCGTGAAGGCGTAACGCTCCTCCATGTAGGCGCACATCTCGCGGAAGGCGTCGCTCCAGGAGAGGTTGCCGAGATCGGGGGCCTCCGTCAGGTTCGCCATGACGGGCGCATAGGACGCCATCAGTTCCTCGGTGTAGGCCGTCTCGTTGTTCCGCTCAAACGGGATGGAGGCGTCCGCCCATACCATCCCGCACGAGTCGGTGTAGAGGCCGGCGGATGCCGGAGAGACGAGGGCGAGGAGCAGGGAGAGGACGATCACCCCGGCCCCCTTCCGATAAAACGGTCTGGAAAACATGATGTTTCTCAGTAATTCATGCTCTCCGGCTGGATTTGGCCTTTACGTTTCCTTCCGGCAGGTACAGCCGGGCATCCCCCCGTCATGACTGCAGCGGTTCCTCGCCGGTCGCGGAGGGCGCTCCAGTCTCCCCCGACACGACAGCTCCCCGGAAGTGCCAGCAGGCCAGAGCAAGGAGGATGTAGACCGCCGCGGCCGCCCACCCGAACTCCCCGGTGACCATCGCCGACTCCGGCGTCTGGATAGTCAGGAGCGGGTAGAACTCCTGGATGAAGTAGTTCCAGAACCCGTGGAAGAGGATGGCCGGAAGAAGGCTCCCCGACCGGAGACGGAGCCAGGCGAGGATGACCCCCGCGCCCATGACCGACGGGACGAAGACCGCGAGCGAGTACCAGAGCGGGCCTGCCCCGTGGTAGGTGGAGAAGATGATCGGGGGGAAGTGCCACGCCGCCCAGATGGCGCTGGAGAGGAGGGCAAGTTTCGTGAATCCCATGAACTTCGCCATCTCCGGGACGAGGAGCCCGCGCCACCCGATCTCCTCTCCTGCGGCAGCGAAGAGGTTAACGACGATCATGACGAGAAAGACCGGGATGAACCCGATACTGAAGACCATTGCGGCCCCCTCGGGGTTAAACGGCCCGATGCCGGTCATCCAGACCGACCCGAAGACCAGGAGGCCGACGAGGATGGGGAGGAAGATCGCGACCATCTGCCACCGGGCCTCTCCCACCCGGAACCCGAATCCCTCCAGGTTGCGCTGGCAGTAGAGCCGCGTTGCGACGGCGGCGATACCCGGGCACCACATCGTGAAGACGGTGGAGAGGAGGAGCGCCTCCGCCGCCGTGCTCCGGGCCGTAAAGAACCAGCCGATACTGCTCAGGGCAAACGCAAGCACCAGAAAGACGGTCACTTCCCGTCGTGCCGTCGACGGAGAGCGGGGGTCGTAAGGGCGCCCGACAGCAGGGGATGTCATGAGTCACCTTCTCACGTGCGGGGAAATATACCTGCAGGTTTTGTTCTCGCCCGACGTGCCCGCTCATGGGAATAGGGCGGCTTGCAGACGGAGGAAGTGCTCAACGGCGGAATAGTGGGGGTTACAGGTCGCCCGGCGGCGGGGGGTAGGCGATGAGCCCTTCCTTCGCGCCCCTGACAACCCCTGCCTTCTCGTAGAGCCGGAAGACAGCGGGGTCCCGGCGGCCGGATAGAAGCATCACCTTGTAGCAGTTCTCGTTCCACGCGCACTCGAGCGCATGGTCAAGGAGGGCCGTGCCGAACCCCCGGTTCCGGAACTCACGATGGGTCACGACGTTCTCGATAAGCCCGTAGGGCCGTGCGCCCCTCGTGAGGTTCGGGAGGATATAGAGGACGCACGTCGAGACCGGCGTCCCTCCACACTCGAGGAGGAAGAGACGGGTTCGCGGGTCGGCGAGGAGCCCCTGCCAGGCTGTCCGGAGCTCATGGTCATCGGCCTTCCCGTCGGCGTCGTGCAGGTGCGTATAGAGATGGAGGACTTTGTCCAGGTCGCTCTCGACGGCCTCGCGGACGAGCAGCGTGTCGCGCTCCATATATCTCAGTCTGCCTCTTCGGTAATCTGCTTTTGGCTCCGGAGCGGGGGTCTTCCATACCATGATCCCTGGAAGAAAGCCGTTGATGGCCCTCTCAGGACAACCTATTTACCGCCTCATGCACAAGCATATACATCAAAGCGCATACCTGCCGCCCGGAGTCAATCCATGCCGAACTGCACCACGTTTCTCGACGCCAACGCCTGTAACCCCGAAAAGCCCGCTCTCGTCGTCCCCTCCCGGGGGGAGTCCTACACCCGTGCCGACCTCCGGGACCGGGTCGCCCGGGTTGCCGGCGGCCTCCTCGCTCTCGGCATCGAACGCGGGGAGCGGGTCTGCATCTACCTCGACAGTTCCCCGGAATACCTCATCAGCTACTTCGCCCTCTGGCGTATCGGCGCCGTCGCGGTCCCGACGAACCGGGTCTACCGGGAGAGCGAGGTCCTCTACGCCGTCCGCGACGCAGGTGCCGCCGCCGTCATCACCGACATCGAGGGTGCGGCGCTCGTCGGCCGTATCCGGGATCAGGCGCCGACGCTCCGGCATGTCGTCGCCGTCGGGGGGGAGGCCGCAGGGGCAACGCCGTGGGTGGATCTCCTCCGTGCGCCGGCGGACTGCCGTGCCGTCCACTGCCGGTTCGACGACCTCTGCCAGATCCAGTACACCTCCGGCACCACCGGAAAGCCGAAGGGCGCCATGCTCACCCACGGGAACTGGATCGCCGCGATGGACGCCGAACGCGACGTTCTCGGGCTCACAGAAAACGACGTCTACCTCGGGATCTACCCGATGGGGCACGTCGGCATCAGCTGGGGGATCGCAGCGCTCCGGGCCGGCGCGACCTACGTTGTCATGGAGCGGTTCGATCTCGACCGCTACCTCGAACTCGCCCGTGACTCCCGGGCCACGATCGTCGCCGGGATGCCGCCGGTGATCCACTCCCTCATCCAGACCCCGCCGGGGACCGAAGCGGCGCTCGCCACCGCACGGGCGATGATCA
>DAOSER010000053.1:0-3110 GCA_035363235.1 Methanoculleus sp. | reverse complement strand
CGTCAACGCCTACGGCCTCTCCGAGACGGTCGTCGTCGGGACCGGGACCGCCATTCGCCCCGAACACTACGCGACCGCCGACGAGTTTAAGAGCGTCGGCACCCCCGTCGGGTTCTCGGAGGTGAAGATCGTCGATGCAAACGACCCCGCGCAGGAACTCGGCCCCGGTGAGGATGGGGAGATCGCCCTCCGGGGGCCGGCGGTGGCGCTCGGCTACTGGCAGATGCCCGAGGAGACCGCCGCCGTCTTCCTCCCCGACGGCTGGTTCCTGACCGGCGACGTCGGCCACCTGGACGCGGACGGGATGCTCTACATCACCGACCGCAAAAAGGACATGATCGTGATGTCGGGCTGGAAGGTCTACCCGACCGAGGTCGAGGATGTCCTCGTCCAGCACCCGGGCGTTCGCGACGCGGCGGTCTTCGGGTGCAGTGACGAGCACCGGGGCGAGGTTCCGGTGGCCGTGGTGGTTCCCGCCGCAAACAACATCTCTCCGGACGAGATTGTCGCCTTCGCCCGCGAACACCTCGCGGGCTACAAGGTTCCCCGCCGGGTCATCATTGCCGGCGAGATCCCCCGGGTGAACGGGTGGAAACTTCTGCGCAAGCGCCTCCGGGAAGAGTACTGCGGCGCGTAGAGAGCCGCACCCACGAGGTGGCGGCAAAAAAGTAAAACCGGCCACCCTCCCGGGGGGCGCGCACCTGCCGCTGCCGGCCAACACCCCCCGGCACCCACCAATTCCCGGGAGCCCGCGGGTTCACCGCTTACGAACGGCTGCTGCAACTCGCCGTGTCCGGGGGCCATGGGCCCAGGCCGGCATCGAACTCCGGGAAACGTGTTTGGCCGTACCAAACCGCTTGTCCGCGATTGCCGGGGTTCAAAATTCAAGAGGTAGCATATTAAGGAAAGAGCGGCGAATAGATCCCTTCTGAGGAATACACCGAGGTAAAGACGTGGCAGATACCACCAGACAATCGACAGGAATCGCGGGCCTGGATCTTGCACTCGGCGGGGGATTTCCACCGGGCTCCCGCATAATCATCTCCGGATCCCCCCTGAGCGGTCTTGAACTCCTGGCACAGCAGTTCTGGCAGGCGGGAGGGGGGACAGGCACCTACCTGATGCTCGACGCCGTGCCGCTCGAGGGCATGACCGACGCACGGGCAATGGATACCGCGGCGCTGGCCGGGACCATGCAGGGCGAGAGGATTGTCGTGGACTCTCTCTCCACCCTGATCTCCGTCAGGGGTATCGATGCGGCCGCCAGGTTCGTCGTCGAGGATACCCATGAGATTATCGAGAAAGGGGCAACCATCGCATACGTTCTCTACGCCGGCATGCATACCCCGTACGAGGAGGCGCGGCTGATGCGTGCCGCAGACGTCTTCATCACTCTCAGGCACCAGATCCACGGCAACGAGTTCGAGCGGACGCTCGCCATCGAGAAACTCAGGGGCTCAGACGTGCCGCAACGGGTGATCCCCTACCATATCACGGCGGAAGGGCTCGAACTCTCGACGACAAGCAGGGTGGTTTAGGCCAAATACCCGGCCCGGACCTCGCCTGCCGCAACAACCATATTTTTCAATTTTCCAAGCGCTGCATCGCGCGACTGCATCCTTAAGCCGCAGTCGGGATCGATGAGCATGGCTTCCGGCGAGAATACATCAATGCCTGCCTCGATCCTTTTCCGGACGGTCTCGACGCTCTCGACACCGTGATCGGCCGAGTCTACGCACCCGTAGCCGACCATCCGGCCGCGCAGGTCTTTTGCCGAGAGCACTTCAAGGTTTCCGGGGTTGTTGGCAAACTCGAAATCGAATACGGCGACGTTTGTCTTGAGGACGTCATCAATGACCGTCCCGAGGCTCCCGCAGACGTGGAGGCATACCGGCACCCGGAGCATGCCCGCGATCGCGTTCACCGCCTCGCGGCCGACAGCAAGGTTCACGGCTCCCGTCGAGAAGATGGGTTCGTCGATCTGGATGAGCGTGACCCCGGCGTCCTGGAGGTGAGCCGCCTCGACCGCGAGTGCCTGGGCAAGGTCCAGGACCAGTTCGTCCTTGTTCCGATAGAACGGGGTCTCGATCGAGAGGCCGTGCGCAAGCGTGCTCGGGCCGGTGAGGATCCCTTTCACCTTCGGGTGACGGGAGAGGGCATACTTCGTATCCGCAAGCGTGATAGGCCGCTGGGCCGGCTGGACCTTCCCGACGACCGCGGATCCCCGGATGCCGGGGAGATGGGAGGTGAAGGCGCGGATCATGTCGCCCCGGACCTGGCCGTCGGAGATGATATCGATCCCTGCGGCAATCTGATCGGCGACCGCTACCTCCACCGCATGCTTCAGCGGATCGACGAGGGCGCGAACCCCCGAGCCTTTCACCACCGGGTAGCTCCCGACCACCGTGGTCGGGAGGAGCATGCTTGCCAGCGTCATGGTGTCAGCCTGTGCCGGTCACGCGGGAAGAGCACCGCCTCGCGGATGTTAGGGAGGTCGAGCATCGTCATCACCAGGCGCTCGATGCCGAGCCCCCACCCGGCGTGCGGGGGCATCCCGTAGCGGAATGTTTTCAGATAGAACTCGAAACTTTCAGGAGAGAGACCCTTCGCGCGTATCCGCTCCACCAGGAGGTCGTGGTCGTGGACACGCTGGGCACCGGAGGAGAGTTCCATCCGCGGATGCATCAGGTCGAACGCCTTGCAGAACTCGGGCCTGTCCGGATAAGGCATCGCGTAGTAGGGCCTGATATCGGTCGGCCAGTCGACGATGAAGTAGTGCTGCCCGACGGTATCCCCGATCGCCCGTTCGGCCGCCGGAGAGAGGTCGTCGCCGAAGGCAAGTTTCTCCTCGATGGTGCGGTTCGCGATTGAGATCGCCTCCGTATAGGGGATACGGGGGAACGGCTTTGCAGGGACCACGAGTTCGACACCCAGTTCCTCAAGCGCGCCGCTGCAATCCTTCGTGACGGATTCGTAGACGTGCACGATCAGGTCTTCGAGGAGTTCCATGACGTCGTTATGGTCCGCAAACGAGACCTCCACATCGAGCGATGTGGCCTCGTTGAGGTGCCGGACGGTGTTGTGCTCCTCGGCGCGGAAGATGGGGCCGA
>DAOSER010000052.1:0-13293 GCA_035363235.1 Methanoculleus sp. | reverse complement strand
TCGTCGCGGAGTTCAACCGCGACATCACCTACATGATGGAGATCGAGGCCCGGGAGCACGCCGGTTTCCTCGGTGCGGAGGTTGCCGACACGATCTACGTCCCCGGCGCCTACGACATGCCGCTCGCTATCAAAAAACTGCTCACCGACGACGGCATCGATGCGGTCGTCACCATCGGGTGCGTCATCGAGGGAGCGACCCAGCACGACGAGATCGTCGTCCAGCATGCGGCGCGTAAGATCATCGACCTCTCCCTGGAGTTCGGAAAGCCCGTCGCCCTCGGCATCTCCGGGCCGGGGATGACCCGGATGGAAGCGACGGAGCGCATCGACTACGCTAAGCGCGCCGTTGAATCGGCAGTAAAGATGGTCCAGCGATTGGGATGAAGGGCCTCTCGGAAAAGGTTGCGGCTATCGCCCCCTCGGCGACGATTGAGATCTCGAACGCAGCAAAGCGGATGGCGCAGGAGGGCATCGATGTCATCAGCCTCTCCATCGGGGAGCCGGACTTCGATACCCCGGCCCATATCAAGGACGCCTGCATCGACGCCCTCCGCCGCGGGGAGACCCACTACGCCCCGAGCGCCGGGATACCCGCGCTGACGGATGCGATCGCAGAGAAGATCACCAGGGAGAACGGCTTTGCCGTGCAGCCCGACGAGGTGATTGTCACCTGCGGGGCGAAGGATGCCATCTACGAGGCGATGGAGGCGGTCCTGAACCCCGCCGATGAGGTGCTCATCCTCGATCCGGCGTGGGTCTCCTACGAACCCTGTGCACGGCTCGCGGGAGCCTCCGTCCGGCACCATGCGCTCTCTCACGAGACCTTCCAGGTCGACGACACCCTTCTTGAGGCCGTCAGTCCGCGGACGAAGCTGATCGTGGTCAACTCTCCCTCGAACCCCTCCGGCGCGGTGCTTGATGGGGACTCGCTCCGGCTCATCGCCGACGTCTGCCGGGACCACGACCTCTACGTGCTCTCCGACGAGATCTACGAGAAGCTGGTCTACGGGAAGGAGCACGTCTCCCTTGCATCCCTCCCGGAGATGGCGGAACGGACGATCACTGTCAACGGGTTCTCGAAAGCCTATGCGATGACCGGGTGGCGAATCGGCTACGCAGTCGCTCCCCGGCCGATCATCCGGCAGATGGAGAAGGTGCAGCAGCACACCATATCACACCCGACGACGTTTGCGATGTTCGGTGCGGTTGCCGCGCTCCGGGGCAGCCAGGACTGCGTTGAAGCGATGCGCCGTGAGTTCGAGCGCCGGCGCGACTACCTCATTCCGTCACTCCGCGACCTCGGTTACATCACCGCACCGGCGGACGGCGCGTTCTACGCCTACGTGAAGGTCGGCGGCGACGACATGGTGATTGCCCGCTCGTGGCTCCGGGACGCTCATCTGGCGGTCACCCCGGGAGCCGCGTTCGGCACTCCCGGCTGGCTCCGCATATCGTATGCGACCTCGATGGAAAACCTCGAGGACGCGGTCGAGCGGATTGCACGGGTCTAAACCACCCTTTTTTCTCCTCAGATCCGGTTCAGCATCCGCTGCGCCTTCTCGTAGTATTTTGCTGCCTCATCATAGCGTTCGAGATACATGAGCGCCATTGCCTTCCCTTTGAGCGCTTCACCGTTTTCGGGGTCGATGGCGAGCGCCTGGTCGTAGCAGTCGATGGCCTCCTCGCAGCGCTCCAGGATCACGAGAGCGTTCCCCTTCGTGCTCCAGACCTCAGCCTTCGCGGGGTTGATATCGAGTGCGTGCGAATAGCAGGTGACGGCCTCGCTGTATCGCCCGAGAATGAAGAGCGCAAGGCCTTTGCTGCACCAGGCATCCGCATTCTCTGGATGGATCCGGAGTTCCTGGTCGTAGCAGACAAGCGCCTTGTCATAGTGCGAAAGAATGGAGAGGACACTTGCTTTGTTGTTCCAGACCTGGCGGTTCTCCGGATCGATCTCAAGCGCTCGCTCGTAGCAGACGAGCGCCTCTTCGTAGCGTTCGAGCTGGTAGAGTGCGTTGCCGTAGTTGTTCCAGGCGACCGCGTTCCCGGGGTCCGTGCGGACCACGGCCTGGTAGCAGGGGATTGCCGCCGCGTAATTCCGAAGGGCGTAGTAACTCTCGCCCCGGTAGTAGCATGCGTCCGTGTGGTCGGGCTGGACCCTGAGCGCCTGGTCGAAACATTCTATCGCCTCCCCATAGCGCTTCAGGATAAAGAAAAGAAGACCCTTCTGGTGCCAGATCTCCGCATTGACGGCGTTCTCCCTGAGTGCCCGGTCAAAGCATGCAAGCGCGAGGTCGTAGCGCTTCAATCTCTTCAGCACCATGGCCTTCTGGAACCAGATCCCGGAATGATCGGGGCTGATCCGGAACGCCCGGTCGTAGCAGTCGAGCGCCTCCTCATAACGTTCCAGATTCTGCAGTGCCCGGCCCCGGTTGTACCAGGCGTTGGCGTCGTCGGGACGGAGAACGAGCGCCCGGTCGAAGCACCCGACAGCCTCGTCATAGCGGTGAAGCGCAGAAAGCGTGCACCCCCGGGTGTACCAGGTGTCGGCGTGATTCGGGTTGATGGCGACGGCCCGGTCATAGGAGGCAAGCGCGTCCTCGTAGCGGGAGAGGAGGATCTGGATCGTTCCCCTGGCGTACCAGGCGTTCGCGTTCTCAGGTTCGAGCGCGATGACCCGGTCATAACAGTCGATCGCCGCATCGTACCGGCGCTCTGCAGCAAGCGCCGTTCCACGGGCGAGCCAGGCATCGATCCTGCCCGGCTCGAGCATGACAACCCGGTCGTAGCAGGCAATCGCGTCGGGGTTTCGCCCCATCTTTCGGAAGGCGTGGCCTCTGATGAGCCAGGCGTTCACGGTTTCCGGCGCGAGTTTCACTGCCTGACCGCAGGAGCCGGCCGCCTCCCGGTACTCCCCAAGGTCGTACAGCACCTGCCCCCGGGCGTGCCAGAAGTCTGCAGAAGTCGGGTCGATCCTGATGGCCTGGTCGAGACATTCGGCCGCCTCGCGGTAGCGCCGGGCGGTGGTGAGTGCGAGCCCCTTGCAGTACCAGGCGTCGGCGGTGTTGGCGTTCAGCGCGATCGCCTGATCGTAACACTCGATGGCCCGGTCATATTGCTCCCGCTCGGCGTATGCCCGCCCCTTCCTGCACCAGGACTCGACGCTCTTCCAGGGGAGTTCCATTTTGTGATTGATAGCGGTCCTCTGGTAAAAAGGATTTCGATTACGCACCCGGATATTTCTCCGGCCAGAAGAAAAGCCGCTCTCTGCAGATCTTCCTTCCCGAAACCGGGTGTGTCCGGGATGCAGGGCTGATTGATAACGTATACATGCTCCGACAGCAAAACCGGAATCAGGGTACCCTACCGGGTCGGATGAGCATGAAGAAGATGCGCGATACCCCGAACCACGATCGTCCGCGTGAGAAACTGGCAACACGGGGACCGCAGGCACTTTCCAATGCAGAACTGATTGCTCTCCTCCTCGGGCGCGGCACAAAAGAACGGGACGTCAGGCAGGTGGCAAACGATGTCGAGCGCTACCTGAAGGATGCCGAAGACGGGCCGTCATACGGCGACCTCCTTGCGATAGACGGTATCGGCTCGGCGAAAGCCTGCGAGATCATGGCCTGCTTCGAACTCGGGCGGCGGTATCTCGGGGGGGACGGTGTTTCGGGGCACCGGATCACCCGCCCCGAGGACGTGCTCCCGCTGGTTACGGAGTGGCGGTGTAAGAAGCAGGAGTATTTCTTCTGCATAACGCTCAACGGCGCCGGCGAAGTGATCAAACGCCGGATCGTCACCGTCGGGATCCTGAACCAGAGCCTTGTCCACCCCCGGGAGGTCTTTTCCGACGCGATCACCGACCGCGCCGCCTCGGTCATCCTGGTCCACAACCATCCGTCAGGCACTCTGGACCCTTCCACCCAGGACATCGGCATCACCCGGCAGCTCGTCGAGGGCGGGTCGATCCTCGGCATACGGGTGCTCGACCACATCATCGTCACGAAGAACGGCTACGTGAGCCTGAAAGAACTCGGGCACCTGTAACGGCGGGGACGAACCGCCCGCTCGCTCTGCCAGTATCGCTCCTGTTCCCCGGTTTGAGCCGGAGACTCCCGGAAGATCCCCAGAATCCAGCAAAATCCACCGCGTTCGGCATCACGCCCCTGAAAAAAATTTATCCCCTCACATGGGTCAAGAGTATAGGAGGCGTAACTTAGATGGATACTGGATTTCTCCGGGTGTTGTTCAATCCCGGGCGATTTTTTGAGGCGCGCATGCAGGGGGAGCCGAGCCTGAAGGTGCCGGCGCTGATCGCGCTCGTCATCGGCGTCATCGGCGCCATCTCAGCCGCATTCTCGGCGAACGTGACGATCTCAGCCTTCCCCGCCGATATGCAGGCCTTCGGGTCGATCGGGGTGGCCTTCGCCGTGGTCGGCGGCATCATCGGGGGATTCTTTACCTGGGTTGCCTTCGGCATCGTCTTCTACCTTGTCTCGATGCTTTTTGTGGGGGATGGGGACCTCAAGCGGACGCTGGAGTTCACGGGCTACGGGCTCCTCCCCCAGGTCTTTGGGGGTATCATCGGGGCGATCTTCTCTTACCAGCTCATCTCGAACCTCACCCTCTCGACCGCATCGAGGCCCGAGGATATCGCGGTGGTGGTGGAGGCCCTCACAAACGCCATGCTGGCCGACCCTCTCACAAAGATCATCGGAATCGTCTCGATCCTCTTCCTGATCTGGAGCGCAAACATATGGGTCTTCGGCATGAAGTATGCACGGAACCTCTCCACGCGGAACGCCCTCCTCACCGTCGGGATACCCGTGGGGCTGTATATCCTGATTAACCTCGTCACACTCACTGGGTTGGTGTAAATGAAACCTCTTTATCTTGTTATCCTCTCACTCCTCTGCGTCATCGCAGCACTCACCGGACCGGCCAGTGCCGGCCCGGCAGACATCACCGTGATCTCCTCATCGCTCGACCCGCAGGTCCTGATGAAAGGAGATACCGGGACGCTCACTATCGTGATCCAGAACAACGGTGCCGAGACCGTAGCGATCCGGAGCGCCCGGCTCTACGGCAGCGGGGTCGTGCCGTTGAGCGAACCCTACCCCTCGGTCGGAGAACTTGGCGCCGGGAACATCAAGACGTTCACCTTCACCGTCCGGGCGGACGGGGGCGAGGGGACGTTCTACCCGCAGTTCGTCCTTGACTTCCGTGACGGTGCCGGCAGCCTGCGCTACCCGGTCCCGGTCCAGGTCGAGAACACTCCGCTCAGTGCGTCGGTGATCAAAAAGCCGGACACTTTCGCTGAGTCCCGGACGGCCGACATCACCGTCCGGGTGGGCAACCCGCGGCCGAACAACGCTTCCGGCGTCCAGGTCATCCCGCAGGGGACCGGCTTTACCGCCACCCCGACCGGGGGGTTCATCGGGGCGCTCGCCCCTGACGCCTCCGGGACGGTCACCTTCAACCTGACCCCGACCGCGGAGACGGACGTCACGTTCCAGGTGGTCTGGCGCAACGGGATCAACACCCACACCGCGGATCTCGTGCTGCCGGTTGCGTTCGGTGAGGACAAGAAGCAGGCGGATCCCGTCATCACCAACGTCGAGGTCAAGTCCGAGTCCGGTGGCTACCGGATCGTGGGCGACGTCATGAACGTCGGCCTTGAGTCCGCCCGGTCGGTGCTGGTCACCCCCGGGCCGCCCGCGACCCCCACCGATCCCTTCCGGGTTTACGTGGTCGGGACACTTGATTCCGACGATATCTCATCGTTTGAGGTGACGTTTAAGGCCGACAGAGGCGTGACCGAGATCCCGCTTGTCGTCGAGTACCGGGACGAAAACGGCAACCGGTATACCGCGACGACGATGGTCGACCTCGGCGGCACGGCGGCGGCACCCCGCAGCGAACAGAGCGGCGAGTTCCCGGTTGCCGGGCTCATCGTCGTGGTGCTGGTCGCGCTCGGGGTCGGCGGAGCAATCTACTACTCGTGGAAGCGGACGTAACGACGATGCCGGTCATCAGTTTCGAGAACGTGACGAAGGTCTACCCCCTCCCGGCGGGTGATGTCGTGGCACTCGACGGCGTCGATCTCGCGATCGAGGAGGGGGAGTTCGTCCTGATCATGGGTCCCTCGGGGTCGGGGAAGTCGACGCTCTTAAACATTATGGGCTCGCTCGACGTCCCGACCTCGGGCGAGGTCATGATCGCCGAAAAGAGGATCAGCAGGATGGACGACGACGACCTGACCCTGCTCCGGCGCGATCATATCGGGTTCGTCTTCCAGCAGTTCAACCTGATCCCGCTCTTATCGGTGGTCGAGAATGTCGAGTATCCCCTGATCCTGAAAGGCCGGCAGAACGACACCCGGGAACGGGCACAGGAAGTCCTCGAAGCGGTCGGGATTGCCGAAACCCACTTCACCCACAAACCCGGTGAACTCTCCGGCGGACAGCAGCAACGGGTTGCGATCGCCCGGGCGCTCGTCAACGACCCCGCCTTCCTCCTCTGCGACGAACCGACCGGGAACCTGGACTCGAAGACCGGGACTGCCATTATGGACCTGCTCGACCGGATGAACCACGAGGAGGGCAAGACCGTCGTCATGGTCACCCACGACCCCCGGATGACCGACTACGCCGACCGGACCATCCGGCTCGTCGACGGGAGGATCGCATGACATTCTTCGATCTCGCCCGCCGGAACGTCACCCGCCACTGGCTCCGGTCGTCCCTTGCGGTCATCGGGATCGTCATCGGCGTCATCGCGATCGCCTCCCTCGGCATCATGGGCAACAGCATCAGCCTCATGTTCGGCGACATGGTCAGCGACGTCGGGGATACCCTCATCGTCACCCCGGCGACGGGTGTGGGCGGCGGAAAATTCACCGAGCGGCAGGTGACCGATATCACCCGGGCGGTCGGCTCCAATATAGCCATACCGTTCTCAAGCACCGCCGACAGGATATCTGTGGGCGAGAAGGAGAGCGTGGCTATGATCTACGCGATCCCTGCAGAGGACATTCCCCTCCTCCTCGAAAGGGAGTCCGGCGCCTACCCGAAGGACACCGGTGCCGGATGCCTTATCGGAAGCCAGCTTGCCGCGAACAGCAGGGAGAACGGCCTGAAGCTCGGTGCCCGGGTCAGGATAGGCGGCGAGACCCTGCGGGTTGTGGGCGTGCTCAAGGAGCGGGGGATGGGGTTCGACATCAACCCCGACTACGCTATCATCGTGCCTTACTCCTGGTACTCGAGCCATTACGACGAAGACAATTACGATCAGGTGATCGTGAAGGTCAGGAACGTCGATGATATCGACGCCGTCAAGGAGTCGATCGAGCAGAGGATGAACCGGCGGGAGGATGTCGTCAACGTCATGGATACCCGGGGAATCCTCGAGAGCATCTTTGCAGCCACCGAATCGATCACGGTCTTTTTGGCGGGCATCGGCGCGATATCGCTCCTCGTCGCCGGAGTCTCGATCCTGAACGTGATGCTGATGTCGGTGACCGAGCGGATCAAGGAGATCGGGGTTCTCCGGAGCATCGGCACCCGCAGGAGCGAGGTGATGCGGATGTTCATCTATGAGGCGCTCGTCCTCGGCTTTGCGGGCGCTGCTATCGGCGGCGTGCTCAGTTTCTTTACCGGGTACGTGGTGACGGCGGTCTTCGCCGGGAACGCGGATTACCTCTTCCACCCCGCAAGCCTCCTCTACATCGTCTTCGGGATGGCGTTCGGCGTCATCACGAGCGTTGCCTCCGGCTTCTACCCGGCCTGGAAGGCTGCGCAGTTGAACCCGATCCAGGCATTGCGCCACGAGTGACGGCCTACCCCGAACACTTCTCTTTTTGGCGTTCGATATCGTCGCGGAGCGTGCCGATGAGATCGCCGGCCTTCGGGGGCGCGCCCGGGAGGAGGGCAAGGTACTCGTGCTCTCCTTCGGCGATGAGGAGCGCAACCGGTGTCAGGCTGACCGTGGCAACTCCTCCCATGCAGAGCGTGAATGCCCTGACGATGGGGATGATGCACCGGTCGTCTACCCTGCGGGCGCCACCGACGACGAGATCGGTCTCTTCACGCACCCGGAGCACCTCTTCCCGATACCTGGCGGAGACGCTGCCGCACCTGTTTCTGTAAAAGAGCCTGCACCACCGGTATGAGGATCATGAGCGGGCGGCGGATCTGTATCTTGAGCGTGAAGGTGCCTTCGAAGACCTCGCGGTCGAAGACCGGGGTCATCACAAAGTCGATCGCTTCTGCCGGCCAGAGGGCATAGCGGACGGCGGTGCAGTAACCGTAGATGACGCCGGTGTCGGCGGGGCTCTCAAGGCCGAGGGTGACGTCCCCCCGGAGCGTCTCGAGGCAGAGAGATCGGACGAAAGCGGCAAAGATCCTCTGGATATGGGGCCAGAGGTCGGCGGCCGCGGAGAGGTACTCTCCTGGCTGAAGAGCCGGTTTTGGCTCCTCTACCTTCTCCTTCTCTTCTTCCGGCTTTGCCGCCACCATCTCCTGGATGTCCCGGACCATGATCCGCCTGCCGGCGAGGAGGACTTCGAGCACCTGCACTTCGTCGGCGACCCGGACCCTCACGCCCACGATGCCCCAGGCTACGGTTGCCGTCGCCCGGGCTCTCTCCCGACTGCAGTCAGCGACCGTCTCAACGGTCACCGGGACCAGGTACAGGGCAAGCAGGAGAGCGAGAAGGATGACAGCGACGACAAGGAGAATGAAGAAAAGAAGGGTCGCGGCCATAGGATGGAGGAGAAGAGAATCTTATGCCTCTCCTTCGCCGCCGATCGGGATCTCCTTTCCACCTTCCGGTACCGGGGGGATTTTGGCGCCCTTGCGCTGCTGCATCATCTCGGAGCCCTTCTCGAGCACCCTCTCGACGTGCGGGCCGACCGCCTCTCCGATCGTTGAGATAACCTCGGCGATCTCGCTCTTCTTCTTCAGCGACACCACCTGGATGCCTTCGGGGCCGGGAACACCCCTGGTGATGACGATCAGGGCGACGGCCGATATGCCGCCTCCGCCACCGGTGCCGGAGCCGCCGTGCTGGCTACCTTCCTTAAGTCCTCCTGAACCTTCTCCGCCGCCGAACCCGAACCCGAACTCGGCGACAGGTATGATTACCCGCTCGCCGGCCTCGATCGGAGCACCGAGGATCGCGCTCGCGCAGAGCGTTCGTGCAAGTTGATCGACGGTTATCTGAAGCATCGATTCGCCAGTCATGCTATTCACCACAGGTATTCCACTCTCCGGCCTCGTATATAATAGTTGGGGTTTTCCCGCGGCCGCAGGTGCCTCTCCGGATGCGGACGGATACCTACTTACACTCACAGGGCGACCGAACGGCTGATGGAAGATAGTATTGCCCCGGATTGGAACGAGGTCTGGAAAAGGAGGCTCGCCCTGAACCGCTCGTCTCCGGAGTTCCGGGAAGGAGCCGACCTCTGGGGAGGGCGAGAGCAGGCACGACGGTATGCAGACCGGTCGGAGACAGACCGGCACGCCCGGGTCGCGGATGCCCTGGCGGATCTCGCCGTCGCTCCCGGCGAACGGGTACTGGATATCGGGTCGGGTCCCGGGACCCTCGCCCTGCCGCTTGCCCGGGCCGGGGCGTCAGTAACGGCGGTCGACCCGGCGGAAGGGATGCTCGCCGAGCTCCGGACCGCCGCGAAGCGTGAGAGGATTACCGGCATCACCACTTTCCGAGGCCTCTGGGAGGAGATCGATCCTGACCGCGACCTCGATCCGCCTTACGACCGGGTGGTCGCCTCGTTCTCCCTTGCCATGCCCGATATCCGGTCGGCACTTGCCGCGATGGATGCGGCCGCCTCCGGTTCGGTCCATCTCTACTGGTTCGCCGACGAACCACTCTGGGAACGGGTCTACCGTGCGCTCTGGGAGGACCTGCACGGGGCGCCCTATCACCCGAAGCCGAAGGCCGATTGCCTTTTTAACGTCCTCTACAAGATGGAGATCTACCCGAACGTCCTGATGCGCCCGCTCGAGGGGACGACCACGTTCGCGACCGTTGAAGATGCGGTCGACCACTTCGTACCCCGGATGAGTGCAGAGACTCCGCGGCAGCGGGCTATCCTCCGCGACTATTTCGGTGAACACCTCGTCCGGCGGGATGGTGGGCTTGTTCTCACCGGTTCTTCGACCTACGCTGCGATCTGGTGGCGGAAACGGAGGTGACGGCCTCACAGTAGAAGCTGCCCGCCCACGGCCAGCGCGGCGAGGGCGACGAGGCCGAGCGCGGCGACGAGAGCCAGGCGGAGGGAGGGATTTCCGAGCCGCGTGAGGGCGGCCGCGAGTTCCCGCCGGTAGATGTAAGCGAACAACCCTGCTATCAGGAGGAAGAAGAGCCACTCGCTCGGCTGGGCGAGCTCCCGAAGAATAGACTCCCAGAAGTAGTCTTCTGAGTAGCCATGCTGCGGGAGAGGACCGAGAAGCGGCCAGAACCACTCGACCGGGTGCCGCCACATCCCGTCGAAGAACTGGTGGCTCGCCATTCCGGCGGCGACGGCGAAAAGGCCGATCCGGCGACGATAGCGGTAAACGATGAGGCCGGCGATGATGACCAGAAAGAGGATGGTGAGGCCGTGAAAGTAGATTCTGCCGTAGCCCAGGGTTCCGGCGAGGATGATGTGCCCGAGGGGCTTGTCGATCACGTCGGGGAGTACGGCGCCCAGCGTGGCGAGCGCGATAACCCGCCGGTCGCCTGCGATCGCCGCGAGCACGATGCCTATGAGGAGACCGATCATGGCGTGGGCGAGCAGGTACATCGTTACCCCGTAGCGGGGCGTGCATATACTCTTTTCCTGTGCGGATTGGGCGAGGATAGGGTCTGCGAGGCATTAAGGTGATCTGATCTGATCAATAATGTTGAATAATGTATATATGTGTGCAACGCATACCATGATGCATGCAGACGAAGATCCTCCTTGACGAGGGGGAGATGCCGAAACGGTGGTATAACATCCAGGCAGACTTCCCGACGCCCATGGACCCGCCCCTTCACCCGGCGACCGGAAAACCGGCAGCCCCGGGCGACCTCCGCCACATCTTCCCGATGGAACTGATCCGGCAGGAGATGAGCACCGAGCGCTACATCGACATCCCTGAGGAAGTCCGCGACATTCTCACCCTCTGGAGGCCGAGCCCGCTCTATCGGGCGAGGAGGCTCGAAGCGGCCCTGAAGACCCCGGCAAAGATCTACTTCAAGTGGGAGGGCGTGAGCCCGCCGGGTTCGCACAAGCCCAACACCGCCATCCCCCAGGCCTACTACAACCGTGAAGAGGGGATAGAGCGGCTCGCGACCGAGACCGGGGCGGGGCAGTGGGGCTCGTCGCTTGCGTTTGCAACGGGCCTCTTCGATATGGAGTGCACCGTCTACATGGTCCGGAGCTCTTACGATCAGAAGCCCTACCGGAAAAGCATGATGCAGGTCTACGGCGCCGAGTGCATCCCGAGCCCGTCGGAGAAGACCCGGTCCGGCCAGGCGATACTGGATCGCGACCCGGATACGCCGGGCTCTCTCGGGATCGCCATCTCCGAGGCGGTCGAGGATGCGGCCGCCCACGAGAACACCAACTACGCTCTCGGCTCCGTCCTCAACCACGTCTGTCTTCACCAGACGATCATCGGCCAGGAGGCACAGCAGCAGATCGCGATGGAGGACACCTATCCCGACGTGGTAATCGGGTGCGTCGGCGGCGGCACGAACTTCGCCGGGCTCTCGTTCCCGTTTGCGGGGGCGAAGATGACCGGGAAGCACCCCGAGACCGATATCGTCGCGGTGGAGCCGGCCGCCTGCCCGACCCTGACGAAGGGGCTCTATGCCTACGACTTCGGCGACGTCGCGGGGCTGACGCCGCTCCTGCGGATGTTCACCCTCGGCCACGACTTCGTCCCGCCGGCGATCCATGCCGGTGGGCTCCGTTACCACGGGGCGTCGCCGCTCGTCTCCCGGCTCGTCCAGGATGGGGTCGTCCGTCCCGTCGCCTACCGGCAGAACGAGGTCTTCGAGGCCGCCGTGCTCTTCGCCCGGACGGAAGGGATCGTCGTCGCGCCCGAGGCCGCCCACGCGGTGAAGGCCGCGGTCGATGAGGCGCTCCGGTGCCGGGAGACCGGTGAAGAGAAGACGATCCTCTTCAACAACTCCGGGCACGGCAACTTCGATTTCTCCTCCTACGAAGCCTACTTTGCAGGACAGCTCGTCGACTACGAGTACCCGGCCGAGCTGATCAAAGAGTCTCTCTCCCGGCTGCCGGCGATGGGGTGATGCCGGTGGACTGGACACCGCTCCAAGAGAGCTGAACACAACCCCGGGATACGAGGAGGCCGTTGCCGCGGCGGACGCGGCCGGCCGGCCTCTTGCCGTTCCGGTATCTGTAGAGATCCCGCTCCCCGCGTTTTCGCCAGCCGACCTTTACGCCTCCCTTCGGGACGGCCCGGGGTTCCTGCTGGAGTCGCTCGAAGGGAGCGAGAAGACCGCCCGTTACTCGTTCATCTGCACCGCTCCGGCTGCGATCGTCGCCGTTGCCCCTGACGGCATGCTGACGGTCTCCGGCGACGCCCGTATCCGCGAGGTTGCCGCCGGCATCGAGGCCGCCGACCCCCTCGGTGCCGTCCGTTCGTTCATGAGCCGGTTCAGGGTCGCTCCTTCACGGCTCGAGAGGTTTTCCGGCGGGCTTGCCGGCTACTTCTCCTACGACCTCATCTCTTCTCTCTACCCGATGCCACGGGCGGAGACAGCGGATGACCGCGAGGAACCCGTCGCCCGGTTCATGCTGGCGCGAGACTGTCTCGCCCTCGACCACAAAAGAGAGCGGCTCGCGGTCATCGCAAACATGCTCGTCACCGACGGGACCGACGCGGAGACGGAATTTTCCCGGGCCCGGGCAGCGATCGCCGAACAGATATCCCGGATTCGCCTGTTCTCCTCATCGCCTCCGGGCGAACCGTGCAGGGCCGGCGCCCCGGCGTCGTCCTGCACTCCGGACGAGTTTTCGGATGCGGTTCTCCGGATAAAAGAGCATATCGCGGCGGGCGATATCTTCCAGGCTGTCCTTTCCCGGCGGCTTGCCTGCCGTATCGAAGGCGACCCGTTCGATGTCTACCGGCGGCTCCGGGCAACAAACCCGAGCCCCTATATGTATTACCTGGACTTTTCTGACTACCGGGTCGCCGGGAGCAGTCCCGAGATGCTTGTTCGGGTGGAGGACGGCCGGGTGACGACCGTCCCGATCGCCGGCACCCGGCCGCGG
>DAOSER010000051.1:0-13299 GCA_035363235.1 Methanoculleus sp. | reverse complement strand
GCCAAGGTAAAGGCGGCCATCGGTGAACTCGACAGGAAAGACTTCGTCCTGATGAACATCAAGGGCGCAGACGAGGCCGGCCACGATGGAAAGGGCATCCAGAAACGGGATTTCATCGAGACTATCGACAGGGCGCTCGAACCGCTGCTCGCGCTCTCCGATACCCTGATCGTCGTCTGCGCCGACCACAGCACCCCCTGCTCGGTCAAGGATCACAGCGCAGACCCGGTCCCGGTCGTCTTCAGGGGCCCAGGAGTCCGCACCGACCGGACGGCCCGGTTTGACGAGGTCTCGTGTGCGGAGGGCGGCCTCCATCGCATCCGCGGCCGTGATCTCATGCCAATCGCCCTGGATCTAATTAATAAGAGTCATAAGTATGGCGCATGAAGATTATACCGGGTAAATGGAACCGACAGGAGACCACGACTGGATAAAGGCCTGCATCCTCCCTGACCACACCGAACTCCAGGAGAGGACGCTCAAGACCGGGCAGGACATCGTCATCGGCGAGAAGTGCCGGATCGATTACGGCCTCTTCGGAAACGATGTCGTGGTCTGTGAATTCAGCAAAATAAACGGCGACATCGTTGCGGGCGGCGACGCCAGAATCGACAACTGGTGCGAGGTCAACGGGGATGTCGTCGTGGAGGAAGACGCATACCTCGGCGAGGGAGTCAAGATCCAGGGGAAGCTGGTCGTCAAAGGCGATCTCGATATCGGGGACAACGTCCAGATCGAACGTGGATTCGAGGCGAAGGGCTGGATCTCTATCCGCAATCCGATGCCGGTCATCATCTACATCGTGATGTACCTGGTAGCCGTCCTCGGGATCGAGAAGGAGGAGGAACTGAGTTCCGTCCTCGAAAAACTCTTCGGCGACGACGAGACGCCCGGCGAAACACCCCTGATGATCCCGACCGGCGCCGTCGTCAATATGCAGACCTTCTCGGTCCCGGAGAGGATGTCCGTCGGGACAGGGTGCCGACTGCACGGAAACATCCGCGCCGGTTCGATCGCCGTCCGGGAGGAGACGACGATCTTCGGGAGCCTGCATGCGCGGGAGGGCGCAAGCATCGCCCGGGGCTCGGTCATCCACGGTGACGTCCAGAGTAACGGCGACGTGGTCGTCGAGCAGGAGGTGCATATCCTCGGGAGCGTCTTCTGCCAGTGCCTCACCCTGCACGAGGATGCCCGCGTGGACGGGATCATCCGGGCACCGGGGGGCTTGAAAATCGAGAGGCGAGCAGCATGAAAGTTGCAGATATCCTTGAGGTCGACGGGTGCCGGTTGGTTGAACCGTCGTTTGCGGAACTGACGGTAGACTCCTATACGGCCATGCTGCTCTCGGCTGCACCGGACCAGGCACGCCTCCTGATCGACGAAGAGGAGGAGCCGATCGCGCTCGCGCTCCATGAAGGGGAGGGATGGTACGCCGTCTCGTTCCTCTTCCGCGATCCGACACTCTCCGCCATCGAGTGTTTCGAGGCCGTCGGCGGTGAGATTTACCAGGAGAGACGGGACGTATGGCTCTCGGCGGTCCGCGAGTACTATAGCGCAGAACTCATGGCAACCACCTATCCCGCCCTCGAAGACCTGCGCCCTGATCGGACGGCAAACATCCACGACCTCCTCGACGAGGTCTGGGGCGACCGTGCAGGAACCCCCTGCCTCGACTGCTGCTGCGGGTCCGGGGTCGGCACCGCAGCCCTCCGGGCCGGCGGAGTGCGGGCGCTCGCCTACGATAACGATCCGACGCTCCTTGCACTCGGCCTCTCGAAGAGGCGCCTCGTCCCGGACGACACCATGTGCATCGACGCGCGGAAGGCTTCCCACTACATCGCGCCGGTGCCCCTCGGTGCCGCATTCATGGCCGGAGAGATCTACTCCTACAACACGGGCCTCTGGAAGCCGATCCTCACCGACCTTCTCGCCCTCACCGATGAGACGCTGATCACCGTCGGTACAGAGGAGGAAGCAGCCCGGATGGAAGAATGGTGCACAGAAGAGGGGCGGGATGCTGAGGTTTTCGAGAACCGGCGTGACCTGCTCTACGACCGGTGGTGCTGCGTTGCACGGCGGGTGTGATCCCGGCCGGCAACCCAATGTATAAGGTGCAGTACCGCTAACTTCTGTTTTCACAATTATGAAATACCAGCCGCAGATCGCGCCCTGCGGCTTTGACCCGAATCCGGTGTAACCGCATGAATACCGCAAAGCGCATATATAACGTCTTATTCATCTCCGTCTTCGCCACCATGCTCGGGCTCGGTGTCGTCAGCCCGCTGCTTCCCATATACGCGGAGAACCTCGGAGCAACCGGTATCTGGCTCGGCATCATCTTCTCAGCCTTCGCTCTCTCCCGGTCGGTCTTCATGCCCATCATCGGGAGGATATCGGACCGGCGGGGAAGGAAGTGGATCATCCTCATCGGCATGTTCACCTACGCGGTTATGTCGCTCACCTACATCATCGCGGACAGTGTCTACTCCCTCACGGTCGTCCGCTTCATCCACGGGGTCGCGTCGGCCATGGTCGTCCCGATAGCCATGGCCTACATCGCAGACTTCGCAGAGAAGGGAAAAGAAGGGAGCAGAATGGGGAACTTCTCCATCTCGATGTTCCTCGGCCTGGGGATGGGGCCGCTGCTCGGCGGGTTCCTGAACGATGCATTCGGGATGGACTCGGTCTTCTACGCCATGGCCGCCTTCTCGGCTCTTGCCACGCTTCTCGTCGCAGCCTCTCTCCCGGAGGCAAAAAGGAGCAAATTCACGGTCCCGGACGTGGAACCTACCCCGATGCGGGAGATCTTCGAGCTGCCGACGATGCGGGGAGTACTGATCTTCAGTTTCATCAGCGCCCTCGGGCGCGGAGGCATGATGGTCTTCATCCCCATCTTTGCGCCGCTGATCGCGATCAGCGCCTCAGAGGTGGGTATCGTCCTCTCCGTGAACACCTTCCTGATGGCGCTCCTCCAGGTGCCGGTGGGGAGGCTCACCGATAACGGGAACAAGGTCGCTCTGATCGTCGCAGGCTCGACCATAACAGCGGTATCGCTCGCCATCATCCCCATCTCCGGGTCGTTCTGGCCACTGCTCGCAGCCACTTCCCTGATCGGCGTCGGTGGTGCCGTCCAGCAGCCGGCCATAATGGCCCTGACGGTCGATGCGGGCCGGACGATCGGGATGGGGACCTCGATGGGCGCCTACAACACGGTCTTTGGTATCGGCATGATCATCGCACCGTTACTCGGGGGCGTCTTCATGGACTTTGTCGGTATCGACGCCGTCTTTTACGTTGCCGGGGGGATAAGCCTTCTCGGAACCGCAATATTTGCGTTAATGATGCAGAAAAGTGCCCGGGAAAGCGCCGCCAGCAGAGACATTCCCGGGTCCGGATAGACGGTCTTCCTCCTCCCGGCAATGCCGCGGCAAAGACCGGCAACATCTTCTGATACCCGGGAACGTCTCCTCGTATGACCGAAAACGGATCTCCTGACCGTAAACGGTCCCTCTATATGAGAAAATATTATATAATTGATTAACCATCATGGGATACGATGGCGTATGGGTAAAAACGCGCCGGCATCGTCACGATAGCAACCTGCGGACCGACCGGGTGGCGCCCCGGACACACCCTGCAGGCTACGGGCGGATATCTGCCCGGCACCAGCGACATTGTACAACCAGCATGGCCCTCTGCAAGAATACATCACTGCTCCCGATTGCCCGGCCTACGCCTCGTGCCGGCAGTCCTGCTCTCCTCCTCGCGCTCACCCTTCCGTCCGGCTTTCCCGGGGACATCTGGACCTCCCCGGGTATCCTGATCCTCGAACTCCTTTCTATCGGCATCGCCTTCGGGCTGCTCGGCGTCTGGCTTAAGGAGCGGGAGGTGGCTGCCCGCATCGCCGGCATGGATGCGAGCTTCGAGGGTATCAAGACGGCGAACAGTGTCCCGCCCCGCCTCCCTGCAATCGGGGACGACCCGGTCTCGCGGTTTGTCGACGAAGTCAACCTGATGCTCGACGAGCTGGAACGCTCCCGGCAGGAACTCCAGGAGAGCAGGGACCGTTACCGTCTACTCTTTGAGAGCGGCAACGATTTCCTGCTCGTATGCGCAGTCGGGAGGGAGGGGACGCCCTACCGGATACTGGACGCGAACGCGCTTGCCTGCCGATGCCTCGGGTATGCCCGGGAGGAACTCTTCGCCCTCGCTCCCGGATCGGTCATCCTCATCCGGAGCGACTTCAAGAGAAACGACCGCCGTCTCCAAAGCGCCGATCTGATTCCCCGGGAGGGCGGGCGGATCCCGGTTGAAGCAAGCATCCATCGCATCACCCTCGGGGGCACGCCGGCCATCCTCATCATCGCCCGGGACGTGACGGAGAGGCGGCGGGCCGAGAAGGAACTGATGGACTACCGCTACCGCCTGGAGGAACTGGTGACGCAGCGAACCGAAGAACTCCGGGAGGCAAACGAGAACCTCAGGCGCGAGATGAGAGAGCGGGAGAGGATGGAGCGAGAGAGAATGGAGGCGTACCGCCAGATCGAGCGGAACATCGAGCAGTTCGCGGTCCTGACCGACCACATACGAAACCCTCTCCAGGTTATTCAGGGAATGGCCGATCTCATCGATGATCCGCGGGCAGAGAAGATCCGGGAGCAGGTCAGGCAGATCAGGGCGATCCTCAAGCAGCTCGATGAAGGGTGGGTCGAGTCGGAGAAGGTGCGGGAGTACCTGGAGCGGTACCGGTGAGGAGGTTTGGGTAACATTAGTTTCCTGTGGTACCGGGTTCATGTTTTGGTGGATGCAAATCCCATGTACGGATTTTTCATTGGACTGCGCACCTGGCGGTGCTCGAGTTCCTGCCCCCGCACCTAACGGTGCTCCAACTCTGTTCCTTGAAGACCTCCGGTCATCTTGAACTCCTGCCCTACGGACAGTCGTTCTCTGGAACGTCGCACCTTCGGTCTTCTCCAGCGATGTCCCGTAGGGGCATCGCCTATCGCCATGACTGCCCCCGCCCCGAGGTGTGGGGAACGACTTCCCCGGAGGGGAAGGAGTTCGAGCACCGTCAGGTGTGGGGAACGACTTCCCCGGAGGGGAAGGAGTTCGAGCACCGTCAGGTGCGGAGTGCGACGGGCCGTAGGGTGCGATGGTCCGAAGGACCGGAGCTTGAGAAAACGCGAAGCGTTTTCGGGGCCGGAGCATGAGCACCGCAGGTGCGAATGACGACTGCTGGGAGCGTAGCGGACGGCAGGAGTTTGAGCACCGTCAGGTGCGATTGAGGAGGCCGGAGGCCGGGCGGGGTGGGGTCTTATAGAAAAGTGCGAGTATAGTTAGCCGGAGCCGCAAAAATACACTTTGGAGACAGGGGAGGGGGGAGCTCCCCCCTCCCCGTCAGCCCCACCCCTACATGGCGATATCCGGTGGAAATCCGTACATGGGCTTTGTAATGTCCCGAAACGTGAACCAGGGAGCAAGAGAACTTGCAAAACACAAATGACCGCGGGTTTTCGGGGAAGCCACCTTTTCCGGCCGGCTCCCCTGAAAGTCTCGAAAAAAAACCCTACGGCGTCGTCTCCTCGGCGCATTCGAGTTCCGCGATGATCTCGGCCGCGTCGTCCATGCGCCGGACGAGATCCTTGATCTCGATCAGCCGCTCGGCGCCGATGAAGTGCTCGGCCATCACCCGGGCCATATCGGTGAGTTCGATACGCCCCGCCCGGCGCCGGACCAGCCCGTAGTCGAGGAGCGTGGGCAGGGCGGGTTCCAGCGTCCCGACCATCGTGCGGTTCATCCTGATGATCTGCTGCTCGTCGCCGCCACAGACCACGGCGTTCGCGACGAACTCCTCTGTGCTCTGCTCCATGTCGTACTCGGGCGCGACCTCCTCCATCTCGCCCCGCAGGAGGCCGACGGCGACCTCCTCCTCGGTTTTTCCGGATGTCCGCGAGTAAGATCCGCCGGGCTCCGCCAGGATGACCACCCGGCCGAGGTCGTGGAAATCAGGCCGGCCGGCCCGGCCCATCATCTGATGGAACTCCTGCACGGTGAGCCACTGGATGCCCATCGCAAGGGCGTCGAAGATAACCTGGGACGCCGGAAAGTCGACCCCGGCGGCGAGCGCCGCTGTGGTCACGACGGCAGAGATCTCGCCGTTCGCGAACCGCCGCTCAACGTCCCGGCGTTCCTGTGCGGTCAGCCCCGCGTGGTAGGGGGCAGCAATCTTTCCGAGGGCATCGGCGATGACGTGGCAGCGGGCCCGGGAATTGGTGAAGATGATCGTCTGGCCCCGGTAGCCCTTCGACGACCGCACCTTGTACTCCTCGGCGACCATCTGCTTGATGAACCCGATCTTCTTGCTCCGCTCCACAAAGATGAGGTAGCGCTCGAGCGGGACCGGCCGGTCCGCGTAGCGGACAAGGTTCGCCCGAAGTTTTTCCGCAAGGAGCCCGGGAAGGCCAATCGTGGCCGAGAGGTAGAGGAACTGGGCGTCGGGAGCGACATGCTTGAGCCGGGCGATCAGCCCGTCGAGACGGTGGCCTCGCTCCGGATCTTCGAGCATCTGGACCTCGTCGATGACGACGGTCCCGATGTCTTTCAAGGATCGTCCGGTCCGCAAAGCGTGGTCGATCCCCTCGTAGGTTCCCACCACGACGGGCGCGTTGACGTCCCGATCTCCCGCCGGCCGGGTCTCGGGGAGGTTGAGGCGGCTCACCCCGGTCTGCAGGGTGACCCGGACGAGGTGGCCGTAGCGGTCGCGGAACCGCTGGTATTTCTGGTTCGCGAGCGCGACCAGCGGAACCAGGAAGAGCATCCTCCCCCGGCCTTCGAGAAAGTTCTTCATTCCGGCCATCTCCCCGATGAACGTCTTGCCGCTCGCTGTGGCGGAGACGACCAGGAGGTGCTGCCCTTCGAGGAGCCCGTCCTGGACGGCGAGCTGCTGGACGGGCATCAGGTATTCGACCCCGGCGGCCTTCGCAAACGCCGGAGGGAGGGCCAGATCGGTAATATGAGCCGTCTTCTGGACCTCATGCGCCTCGAGCCGGTCAAAGAGGGTCCGCGTCCGGTCGGGGTGGTCGGGCCCCACCGACGCCAGCACCCGGTCGAGGTCCCGGACCTGGGCGAGGAGTTTCTCCAGATGGACGAGCACCGACCCGCCGAACTTCCCCAGGTAGCCGAGTTCCCGCCGCATTTCGCGCTTTGCGCACTCCATGCAGATCCACTCCCCGCCGTACCGCACACCGGTCGCCTTATCGACGGGTACGAACCGGTCCTCGAGCTGGCAGAACCGGCAGATATCGATCCGTGACGACGAGATCTGGAGGTCGGCAAGAAACGACTCAAACTCCGGGTTCTTCGCCGCAAGGAGTACTGAAGAGCGGCGCAGCAGGGCAATCAAGTCCCGGGTCGGGGTGGGCTTAAGTTGCTTGCCCCGGCGGCGCATCTTGAAATTTTTGGGCCGCCGGCCCTTCGGAGTCGCGACCAGGTCGACGAACCCGGAGCCTTCGACACGGCCGCCTTCGACAAACAGCAGCTTATACGTGCCTTTCTGAGGCTGGACGATAACCTTCATGGTGAAATCAGGTCATGGATCGTGTAGGTGAGCCCCACCGTTTCCAGACGCTTGAGGAAATCGGTAAACTCCTCATCGACGATAAGAATTGCGCACTCCCGACCGTGGAACGCCGCCTCGATGACCCCCTCCCGGGAGCCGAAGAACATATCCGGCTCAATATCCGCCTTCCTGAGAGCCACGTAGGATTCGAGGCCGACGGCGCCCACCATCTCGGCGTCCCGGACGGCCTCCCGGAGGAGTTCCGTCGAGACCTGCCGGGACCCGCCCCGCTCCACCCGCGGCACCTTGCAGACGTGAATGAGCCCTTCCTCGTGCTGGATGATGCCGTTCAGCTGGGCGACGCCGATATCCTCCCCGGGCACCGCGTCCATGGCCGCGAGGCCGGTGGCGCTCTGCTCCTCTTTCGTCGCATAGAGCCACCCGTTCTGCATGAAGACGCCGACCGTATCACCCTTCTGGATCTCATCCCGGGCGATGGCCGTCCAGACTGCAACCTGCTGGATGATGTCCCGGTTAACGTGACGGGCGTAAGACTCGAGCGCCTCGGCATGATGCAGGACCCACTCGATCCCATTCTTCGTCACCTCATACCGACCGCGACCGTGAGCGGTGACCAGCCCCTCATCCACCAGCTCCCGGATGTACTCGGAGACCGCCTGGGGCGTCACGCCGAGTTTCCCGGCGATCTCCTGCTGGCGGACGGCCGGCTGGTGTTCGGCAATCTCTACGAGAATCTGGAACCGGGTGGCCTCCCGTTTGCTGCGCAGGATGACGTAAAGGGGATCGTCAGTGAAGTCGGTCAAGCAACACCATTCCCTGCCCTTTCACGTCGAGACCGGGGATCCGTTTCGCCAGTCCCTTGATGAAGATCGGACTGACACCATATTTGCGGGATATATCGCCGATAGAGGTCGTCCCGGCCACAATCTCCTGCTGGACCGAATCCACGATGGTGCGGAGACTCTCGTCGTTTGATACCGCGATATGTAGCAGGTCCCCGATATCGCCCATGGAACACTGAAAATTTGCTCTAAACTTGCTGTATGTCGCCCGGTACTCCTTCGTCGGCTTCTCTCCGGGCCTGGGCATCCGCCACTGCTCTTCGATCAGGTTTCCCTTCTTGAGGATAGAGAGGCACTCGGTCACTATCGAGGATCCGGCATACGCCTCGAGATCCTCTTCGGTCAGCCAGGCCTTGTTGAGGAGTTCGTAGATCTTTTTATAGTCAGCATTATTGAACGTTATAAGAAGAGGAACCAGCTCCACTGGATCGTTAAGAATTTTAATATGTCCCGTCACTGCGATACCCTATTGTTATATGGTGGTATAACTCCATAAATTTTTGCTGAAATTTCAATGCGTACACGTGGCAAAATCATCATCCGGGGTATCGTTCAGGGGGTCGGATTTCGTCCCTTTGTCTATGCAAAGGCGCGGGAATTCAGAATAACCGGGACCGTTAAAAACCTCGGGAGCGAGGTGGAGATCCATGCATTCGGGGACCACTTCGAGGAATTTCTGAAGGCCGTTTCGGAAGGTACGCCACTATCTCAAATAGATTCCGTAGATGTCCAGAATCTGCGCGGTAATCCACCCGATACGTTTACGATTCTCGAGAGCGGTTCCGGGAGCCTCTCGGGATTCATTCCGACCGACGTCGCCACCTGTGATGACTGTATTGCCGATATTTTTACGAAGGGCGGCCGATACGAGGGTTACTGGGCGACGTCCTGCGTCAACTGCGGCCCGCGGTACAGCGTCATCACCGCCATCCCCTACGACCGGGAACGGACGTCGATGTTGGAGTTCCCGATGTGCCCTGACTGCGATAGCGAGTATACCGACCCGTCGTGCCGGCGCCACCATGCCCAGACGATCGCGTGTGCAGACTGCGGACCTCACCTCGCCCTTCTTTTGGCCGACGGAACGCCGGTTGCGGGGGACCCCATCCGGGAAGCGGCGGCCCTCCTTGATGCCGGTTCGGTCGTCGCCATCCGGGGGATAGGAGGGTTTCATATCGCCTGCACCGAGGGGGCTGCCCCTGAACTGAAACGCCGCCTGGGCCGGACGGAGCAGCCGCTCGCGGTGATGGCAACCCCGGAGGAGGTAGAGCGGATCGCGGTCGTCTCGGACGAAGAGCAGATGATTCTCCACTCCCGGGAACGGCCGATCGTGGTGCTCACAAAGAAGGACCCCGCATCCCACCCGGCAATCTCGGGCCTCCACACCATCGGGTGCATGCTCCCCTACACAGGGCTGCACCACCTCCTCTTTGCGCACCTCGCCCATCGGCTCCTCGTGATGACGAGCGCGAACCTGCCGGGCTACCCGATGATTACGGATCTATCGGTTGCCCTCGACCGGCTCTCGGGGCAGGTCGACTACATTCTCACCCACGACCGCCGGATCGTCAACCGGTGCGACGATTCCGTTGTCCGGGACGGCTACATTATCAGACTCTCGCGGGGCCTCGCCCCGAAACGGGTGGCGATCGAACTCGGGGATGCGTGCATCCTCGGGGTCGGCCCGGAACTGAACGCCAACGTCTCTGTTTATCGCAAGGGTTTCTGCATCACCTCGCCCCACGTCGGAAACGTCAGGAACCCCCAGACCCTCGCCTATCTGCAGGAGACGGCGGAGAAGATTGGGGGGCTTGTCGGCGCACGGTACGACCGGGTCGTCCACGACCTCCACCCGCAGTTCCTCTCGACCCGCTACGCGAAGGAGGTTGCCGAAGCGGCCGGTGCGGAACTCCTCGCTGTCCAGCACCACCGGGCGCACATCGCGGCCACGACCCGGGAGGAGTGCGTCGGGATCGCGATCGACGGCGTGGGCTACGGCGACGACGGGACAGTCTGGGGCGGCGAGGTATTTGCCGGGCAGGTCCCCCACCTCGACCGGGTGGCCCACCTCGAGGTCGTCCCGATGCCGGGCGGCGATCTTGCCACCCGGTTCCCGGAGCGAATGCTCTACGGGATCCTGCCGACATCGGGAGTCCGGGCTCTGCTCGCGTCGAGAGGTTGGAATGATATCGAGCTCACCGTCCTCGCCCGGCAAGTGGAGCGGGGGTTGAACGTCGCACTGACCTCGAGCACCGGCCGGGTGCTGGACGCCGCCTCGGCTCTCCTCGGGATCTGCCGGGAGCGGACCTACGACGGCGAGCCGGCGATGAAGCTCGAGTCGGCGGCGTATGCCGGGAGGCCAGCAGCCTGGGATCTCGAGTACCGGCGCGGAGATGACGGCTGCGAGGTCCTCTCGACCCGGTCGCTCATCGTGGAGGCATACCGGCGGTCGGCAGCCGGAGAGCGGGTCGGGAATATCGCTGCATCGTTCCAGTACAACCTCGCCCGGGGCGTCGCCGCGATGGCTATCCGGGCTGCTGAAGAGCGGGGGATCCCGCGAGTGGCGCTCTCGGGCGGGGTGGCCTACAACCGGGCAATCCGGGAGACGATCCAATCCGGGATTCAGGCTGCCGGGCTCGATTTCATCATCAACCGGGACTATCCTCTCGGCGATGGGTGCATCAGCTTCGGCCAGGTGGTCTACGGGGGGAGCGTGGAGTGAGGGGGCCGGGTCCTGCGGCGCGAGCTGCAGGAGCGGTTCCCACGGCCTCTGCACACCAGGGCGAGGGCTGCAACCCCCGACAGGACGCTCTCTCCCCAGCCCGGGACGTCCGACCGCACGACTCGACACGAGCGCTCCGACGCCGGATATGACGGCGCAGCAGGTGCCCCTGCAGTATGCCCCGTCCGTTGCATTCGCCGCCATGCTGGTTCCGATCAGATGGCAGTAAGGCACGCTGCAACATGCCCGCCTCTCCGTATCCTTCATCCCTTTTTGCGGACAACTTTCTGAGCATGACGGAAGCCCTCCTCCTCGTCGACGTCCAGAACGACTACTTCCCGGGCGGAGAAATGGAACTCCCCGGGATGGATGCGGCCGCCGCAAACGCCGCCGGCCTCCTCGCCGCGTTCCGGGAATCCGGCCGCCCGGTCTTCTTCGTCCGCCACGTCGCCACGCGGCCCGGGGCGACGTTCTTCCTTCCCGGAACGCCGGGTGCGGAGATCCACGGCAGCGTTCGCCCGCTGCCCCGGGAGCAGGTCGTCGAGAAGAACCGGCCGAACAGTTTCCTCGGCACCGACCTCGCCGCGCTCCTCGCGGCGGAGGGGGTGACGGACCTCGTGATCTGCGGCGCGATGAGCCAGATGTGCATCGACGCCACGACCCGCGCCGCTCGCGACCTCGGCTACGCCTGCACGGTGATCGCCGATGCCTGCGCCGCCTGCGGCCTGACCTTCGGCGGGGTCGCGGTGCCGGCCGGGATGGTGCACGCCTCGTTCATGGCGGCGCTCGACGGGACCTACGCCCGGGTGACGACGGCCGGGGAGTACCTCCGCCGCCCGGCGCGGTGACGGCCGCTCCTGCGGCCGAATCGACACTTTTATCCTGCCTCTGCTGCAATCCCCTGCATACAGGAGCTCTGATTGTTCATGAAAGTCCTCGGATTGAATGCAAGCCCCCGGGGGGAGGAGAGCAGGACGCTGCGCCTCGTAAAAGCCGTCCTCGCAGGTGCCCGGGAGGAAGGGGCAGAGACGAAGCTCGTCGACCTCTACACGCTCCGGATCGAGTACTGCACCGCGTGCGGTTCCTGTTACGCGACCGGCGACTGCAGCCTGATGGACGACTTCCCGGACCTCTTCAACGACATCCTCGACGCCGACGGGATCGTCCTCGGCTCGCCGAACTACATCGACTCGGTCACCGCCCCCTTAAAGGCGGTCTTCGACCGCATGGCGGACGCCATCCACTGCCAGATGCTCACCGGCAAGTTCGGCTGCTCCGTCTGCACCGCGGGCGGAAGCCATCAGGACGATGTCGTCGCCTACATGAACCACGCCCTGACCAACCTGGGGGCGACTGCGATCGGCGGGGTCGGCGTCGCCGTAGGGTGGGATCCGACCGCGCTCGAGCGGGCCGAGAACGAGGCATTCGCGCTCGGAAAGAAACTCGCCGAATCGATCCGGGGGGAGCACCGGTACCCCGAGCAGGAGGAGGTCCACCGGCAGCGGCGGGACTACTTCCGCCGGCTCGTCACGGCGAACCGCGATCTCTGGCGTCATGAGTACGACTGGTACGTCTCGATGGGCTGGATCAAGGAAGAGTGAAGCGAGACGCGGCCGGGCGGGGCCGTCCACGGTTCTTATTTTTATCACAGGGGGTACCGGCAGGACTGGATCCTCGGCGGAGCACAGAGGCTGCCGGACAGATGCGTCTTAGAACGGTCTGAGAGGCTTTATGCGCCATGAAGTAGTGTTTTCGATAAAAACAAAAGGGGTTTAGCCAAAGAGGGCGTCAGGATCGCCAGGCAGCGCGCGCAGGCGGGGGCGATGGAGGGGAGCCTGCCCGGGGGTTCGGTGGGGCTCCCCGCTGCCTTTCTTCAAGCGTCCTGCATAACATCCAGAGCGTTAGAGGTTCATAACAGCGAACGCAGGTACAGCAGCCATGTTCAGTCGGTCAGAGACAGGGAAATGAAGTCCCCAAAAGCCGGTTAACGGTTGGTCTCATACGACTCCGCACGTGTAGATGTATGTCCTCCCCAAAGAGCCCTCTCCAGAAGTGACTACCGTGACGCGGGAGCAATAACACCGGCAACCGCCGGCGAAAGAAAAAAAGGTTTAGCCGAAGAGGGCACCGAGACCGGCCATGCCGCTCTCTTCTTC
>DAOSER010000050.1:0-13358 GCA_035363235.1 Methanoculleus sp. | reverse complement strand
AAAGCCCGTGGGGCGTTGAGCCCCTCGGGAGTTCAAATCTCCCCCTCAGCGTTTTAAAGCAAGGTCGACTCTTTTATCAGATCTTCCACGGAGGCTGCTTTGCAGCTGCCTGTCGCAGTCCTCCGGGTTGTGCCGTATCGTTTCCATCCTTTAGCGTGAGGACTCCCCGGTCCGCCCCCTTCACCCACAGGTTAACATGCAGAAAAGCTACCGTGGGGGGATGATACCATGAAGATCCGGGTGAACAGGAATGGTCCATATATCGTGACCGGGAGTGTCCCGCTCATGGTGATGGAGATCTCCCACGATGATGAGGGCGACTGCCGTTCATGGCAAAAGGTACGGGAGTATCCTCTGCAGGAAGAATATGCCTTATGCCGCTGCGGGCATTCGAAGAACAAACCCTTCTGCGACGGAACACACGCGAAGGTGCACTTTGACGGTACCGAGACTGCCGGCGATGAACCGTATCTTGAGAACCCCACCATCGTCAGAGGGCCGGAACTGGAACTGGCTGACTACAAAAGGCTCTGTGCGCGCGCACGGTTCTGCCTGCGGGCCGGGGGGATCTGGAACCTCACGGAGCGATCCGATATCCCGGGTGCCCGGGACACGGCGATAGACGAAGCGTGCAACTGTCCCTCCGGCCGGCTCGTTCTCCGTGACCGAAAGACGGGTGAGACGATCGAGCCCGTTCTTGAAAGATCCGTTGTCGTGATCGAAAATCCGGCCAGAGAGGAGCACGGGCCGCTCTGGATTCGTGGCGGGATCCCTGTCGAGTCTGCCGACGGGAGAACCTACACGGTCAGGAACCGGGTTACGCTATGCCGGTGCGGGCGATCGCTCAATAAGCCGTTCTGCGATGGGAGCCATATTGAAGATTGAGATCCGGAACGTGGCTGTGAAGCATCACCGAAAAGCGGATCCCCTCGATCCCCTCAGATCGATACCCCGACCATCAACATCGAAAACAGCACCAGATCGTAGACCGTATGCGTGATCGCCGACGTCGTGGTATTTGAATACCTCCGGATATAAGCAAAGATTATCCCCGCAAGAAAGACCGAGATGAGGCCGTCCCAGCTGTACTGGTACGCGTGGAGCGAGGCGAAGAGGAGCGCCGGGAGGATGATGCCGAACCGGGGCTGGAGCAGGCCGCGGATGCTCACCTCCTCGCCGAAACCCGCCGCGACTGACGCCATGACGATCCCGGGCAGGGTGAGCGTTCCGGCAAAGAGCCGGTTGACGGCCTCCATGTCGGTGACCGGGAGACCGAGCCACCCCACAAGCGCGGCGAGCATCGGGTCGATGAAGTGGAACGCGAGCACGAGCGCGAGAGCCGCGGCAACGGCAAAAGCAACCTCTTTCCCCGTCGGCCGGACGAGCCCAAGCCGTTTGAGGGTCTCGCGGGGCGTCCTCCGGACGAACGCCCCGGCGATGAAGAACGAGCCGATGAGGGTCCAGAAGAGGGTGTAGGCATTCAGCGTGACCGTATCCGCGAGCAGATCCCCGGACTCCAGAAGGAGATCGAGGAACTGCGGCGATAGGTAAGGCGGCATTCCCGTCACCAGGAGTGGTACGGGCGGGATGAGGGTCATGGCGAGAATGACCACGAGCGCGACCGTATGGAGGAGCGAGTCTGGATTGAACGGGAGGTACCGGGCGAGCCGGACCCTGAACCGGTGGGAGAACCCGACGAGGCTTGCAGAGGCGGCCGCAAGGACGCCGAAGAGGAGAAGGGCAATCTGTACGGCCAGGGTAAGGTCGACCGCCTCCGGGTCGGGTTCCCCGGACTCGAGCGCCTCCGCCGGCAGGATCGCTACGGCGCCGAACCCTGCCGTAGCGGCCGCAAGAGCGCCGATGAGGACGAAGAGCCAGAGGATGGCGGCCCATCGGAACGCAGGGTGGCGGTTCCTGGCAAGATGGACCAGCATTGCAAGGATGACAAAGAGCGCCACGTCAAGCGCAGAGGTGAGGAACGCCCCCGCCTCTCCTCCGATCTCCCCGAAGGCCGCGGCCAGCATAATGAGGCCGAAGAGGACGATCAGCAGTTCGGGAGCGTGGCGGCGGCAGAACTTCAGCGGCATGGTTTCCTCGATCCATTGGTCGGAGATACTATCTCTGTTGGCCTGGCGGCACGATGAACGTAACTCACCGCCATCGAAGCCTCCCGATGACGAGCCAGCCCAGAGCCCCCGTAACCGCGAGGACCGTCGCCTGCAGCAGGAATATTGTCGGCAGCGGCCACCTGCCGACGAGGACCGCTCCTGCAAACGGCCCGGCCGAGAGACCTGCAGAGAAGAAGGTGTTGTACATGCCGTAGGCTGCGCCCTGTGAACCCCGGCCCCGGTAGATGCCGGCGAGGATCGGCATCGTCGGCACCAGGGCACAGCTCAGCGCGACCCCCAGCGCAAAGATTGCGGCGGCGGTGAGCAGGAGGGTCTCTGCCTGCATGGCGGCGACGATCGCGGCCCCCGAAAGGAGGAGCCCGCCGCCGATGAGGTAGCGGCTGCCTCCGTACCGGTCGTAGATCCTTCCTGCAACAGGCTGGGCGAGGATGGCCGCAACCGCCAGCACCGCGAAGACGAAGCCGATCGCCGCCGGAGACGCCGAGAAGGCGGCGTGCAGGTAGACCGGGAGGTAGGGGTCGACGACACCGTAGGTCCCGGAGACCGCGACGATCGCGGCCGCACAGGCGGCGAGCGGGAGAAGAGCACCCCGGGGCAGCATCGGGGACCGGACCGGACTGCCTTCCTGCCTGCAGGTGCGGATCGGGACGGCGAGGACCGCGAGGCCGACGAACGCCGCCATTATCGCCGGGATGAAGAATGTCGCCATAAATCCCGCGTACTCAAAGAGCAGCCCCCCGAAGACCGGGCCGAAGACTGTCCCGAGCCCGACCGCCGAGAGTGCTATTCCCATCTTCTCCCCGAGCCGGGTGGGGTCGCAGGTATCAGCGAGGAGCGCAAGCCCTGCGGACCAGGTGGCCGCGGCAGACACCCCCTGGATGGTCCGGGCCAGAACCAGGTGCGCGACCGTTGTCGAGAACCCGAACAGGGCCGTGGCGAGGGCGAGGAGGAGCATCCCGACGACGATGAGGGGGCGGCGACCCATCCGATCGGAGAGGAGGCCCATCGGGATGGAGAAGAGGAGGAGCATGCCTGCGTAGATCCCGAAGACTACCCCGATGACCTGTTGGTCCACTCCGAGCCGGGGAGCGTACTGCGGGAAGACCGGAATGAGGAGGCCGTAGATTGTCATATCCATGAAGATGACGAGCACCACCAGTACGAGGATTGCATCCGGCGATGCGGCAATGCGGTCGGGGAGGGTGCTGAGACGGTATGGCATCCCGGTTGTCATGGCGATCTATCCTCTCCCCGCAGGTTGGTGCCGCCGGCATATATCGATACCAGAAGACGGGTTTTGCCGGGACTGCCTCACCAGAATCCCCGGTAGTACGCGAGCTCGCGGGCATAGGGGCGGAACGCTTCGACGAGCGCCGCCGCTTCGTCGTCTGGCAGCGGACCGCTCCGCCCGGCGGTGGCAAGTGCCTGCACCTCTGCAGGCGTCGAACAGCCGACGATCGCGACAGAGATATCCTGGGCGAGGGCGTACCGGACGAGGAGCTCCGGTGTCACTGCATCAGGGACGAGGTAGTTCGACCCGCCGAGCACCTTCATTCCGATGACCGCCACCCCCTGCTCCCTCGCAGTCGTAAGTACCGTATCCATGAACCCCCCGAGCGCCTCCTCTACCGGGTTGACGGGGATCATTACAGCGTCGACCGGCCAGGCCTCCACTGCATGCGCGAGGACGTCGGGATCGTGATGTCCCGTCACCCCGATGTGCCGAACAATGCCGGACTCCCGCGCCTCAATAAACGCCTCGAGAGCGCCGTCCGGCCCCTCGATCTCCCGGATCTCGGGGAAACTCCGGACATCGTGGATCTGCCAGAGGTCAAGGGTCTCGATACCCATCCTCTGGAGCGTCTCCGTAAGATCCGTCTCGGCGGCCGCGTGAAGCCGGCTTGCCGACTTGCTTGCCTGGAATACCGGCGCCCGAAGGTCGGGGCGGCTCCGCCAGACCTCGCCATAGTACTCCTCGCTCCCCGCATAAGCCTTCGCCGAGTCGAAGTAGGTGATTCCCGCCTCGAGCGCTTCAGTGATGACGGCGTTTGCCTCCGTGTGCCGCCCGTATGTCCTGAGGATTCCCTCTCCCCCGAGCCCCACCTGGGTGACCTCGCGCCTGGTCTTCCCGAACCTGCGCTTCGTGAGCCCCGTCATGGGCCTCACTATCCGGGCTCGCGTATAAATATCTTCAGCACGGAACGGGGGAAACCGTTATGAGCCGTGGCTCCACATCGGGGCCGGAGGTATGCATCTGCCGACGATTACGTGATTCAACATCCCGGCCACTGAGGCCGGGCGTGCGCGGGCGTTCTACGAGAAGGTCTTTACCTGGAGGATTGAGCCTTTCTCGGGGATAGAGAGTGCCTTCGAGATAGCGACAGGAGGAATAGGCGGCGAGATCTTCCCGCGGGCCTACCCCGGGGAGCCGGTAACGGTCTTCGTCGGCGTCCCCTCCGTCGAGGAATACGCAGCCAGGATCGCGGAGGCCGGCGGCAGGGTTGTGGTCCCGAAGACAGCGGTGCCCGGGCGGGGCTACTTCGCCATCTTTGAGGATATCGAGCAGAACCGGCTCGGGCTCTGGAAGGACGACCCCACGGCCGGCTGACCGGGCATCGGCTGGTTGCAGGGCGGCGAACCCCTGTCCGGCACCTCTTTATCCGGAACACCCTGCGCTGCTCGGGGACGCGATCGCCACCCCGCTCCGCCGTCGACCACGGCGCGATCCGGACGGTCCGCCGGCGCTCTCCTATCTCGAAGGATAACTCTCTATGCTGCCGGATGAACCCTGCAAGACAGATTATAGCCTGACGGACCCATACGGCAGTCCCTCTACCGGGATGAACGGGCATAACACTGCTGCCGAGGTTTTAAACCCTGAACTTGCGTTTTTTGGTCGGGGGTAAAGTTTATTTACGCCAAGAAGCATCGTCCACCACATGAAGAGCATGTTTGGTATCCTTGCCCTCATGGTGATCGCGAGCATCATGATTGCAGGATGTGTGCAACCAGCGGGCAACGAGACGGTGACCCCAGGGACAACACCGGGACTCACCGAGACCCCGATGGAAACTGAAACCCCGATGGCGACGGTGACGACACCGATGGAGACCGGGACACCGATGACAACGGCAACAACGCCGATGGAGACAGAAACTCCGGTGGGAACCACGACAACTGCGGCAGGAACTACGACAACCCCCACAGAGACCATGACAACCGCGGCGGGGACCGAGACACCGACGGCGACGGGAACGACTTCCGCCGCTAATGTGACGGAGACCCCGCCGGGACCGCCGGCGGCAGCCGTCGCCGACGAGATCATCTCCATCACCGACGGCGGCTTCGTGCCGAACACGATCACTGTTCCATCCGGCACCACGGTGGGATGGACCAATGACGCCTCGTCGAACCAGACCGTAACGGGGACCGGAAACACGTCATTCTTCAGCTCCGACCTGCTCCAGCCGGGCGAATCGTACAGCTACCCCTTCACCGCCACGGGCAACTTCACCTACCGGTCACAGACGTCCGGATTTACCGGGACGGTAATCGTCACCGCTAACATGACCACCTGATCCTCTCTTTTTGCCGGCGGCCGCAAGAGGGCTCGCGACACCTCCTCTTACGACCGCCGGTATGCCCCGGCGGCGCGTACCAGTGTTTCGGCGAACCCTTCCGGGAAGTAAGCATGAGTGTACTGCCCGACCGCATTATGCGCGGTAAGCCCGTCCCGGCCGCCGTCGATCCCCCGGCCCCGGAGGAGCTCCAGGGCAAACCGTGCATCGGGAGCGCAGTCGAGGTGCGAATAATGGAACTCGTGGCCCCGGAAGGCTGACCCCGGAGCAAGGACCGGTGCAGCGCCGACAACCCGGGCCTCCACGTAGCCGAGGGCCTGGATACGCCCCGTCATCTCCGTCGCCGCAGGAAGGGCGCCGACCATCGGGTAGTCGCCCTCACCGGTTGCGAGCCGCTCGGTGAGGTAGACGAGCCCTCCGCACTCTGCGTAGACCGGCATGCCGGCGTCGACCGCCCGACGCACGTCCTCCCGGCACCGGGATGAGGAGAGCGCCTCCGCGTGGAGTTCCGGGTAGCCGCCCCCGAGATAGAGAGCATCCACACCCGGGAGCCGGTCGGCCATCGGCGAGAAGAAGACCAACTCCGCCCCGGCCCCCGCGAGGTGGTCGAGGTTGTCGGCGTAGTAGAAGCAGAACGCGGCATCGTTCGCGACGCCGATCCGCACTCCGGCCCCCGGCCGGGCCATGGCCTCCGCCGGTGGCGGGAGGGGCGGGGCCGAGCGGGCAAGGTCGATGATGCCGTCGATGTCGCACGCCTCCTCCGCCACTGCCCCGAATCCGGCCATTGCTCCGGTTTCGGCCGCCATCGCGAGCCCGAGATGCCGGCTTTCGACCGCAAGATCCTCTCGCCGCGGAATTCCCCCGTAGATCGGGAGGCTCTCCGTCTCCTTGATCATGGCAAGGTGGCGGGAGCTCCCGATCCGGTTGAAGATAGCCCCGGCAACCCGGACGTCCGGGTCGAACCCCGCGTAGCCCCGGACCATGGCGTGGACGCTCCGTGACGCGCCCCCTGCGTCCACCACGAGAAGTACTGGAGCGTCAAGGATCTTTGCGACGTGCGCCGTACTCGCGACATCGGTCCCTTCGAGACCGTCGTAGAGCCCCATCACGCCCTCGACGACCGCGATGTCGGCTCCGGCACAGGCCCGGACGAACGTCTCGCGCACCCCCGCCTCCCCCATCATGAACGGGTCGAGGTTGCGCGAGGTCCGGCCGCAGATGGCCGAATGGTGCGTGGGATCGATAAAATCCGGACCCACCTTGAAGGGCTGGACGGCGAGTCCCCGGGTGGCGAGCGCCGCCATCAGGCCGCTTGCAAGCGTGGTCTTGCCGCAGCCGCTGTGGGTTCCTGCGACGACAATCACTGGAATATGGCGCATAACGTTCCTGTAGTGTTGAATATCGCAGAAGATAAATATGACCGGGGATAACCAGAGTTACATCAAATTAATTTGCGTTACGACAAATCTATTTGCCATGTCGCCGGCACGACAATCTGAGGTTGATTATCATGCACATCATGGAAGGATTCTTACCAAGCCCCTGGTGGGAGATCTGGTTCCTCGTCTCCCTGCCCTTCATCATCATCGGACTGTACCAGCTCAACAAACTCGTACAAGAGAAACGGGATGCCCTGCCGCTCCTCGCGGTCGCAGGTGCCTTTGTCTTTGTCCTCTCCTCACTCAAACTCCCCTCATTCAACGGGAGTTGCTCCCATCCCACGGGGACCGGACTCGGGGGCATCCTCTTCGGCCCTTGCATCGCCGCCGTCCTCGGGCTGATCGTCCTGGTCTTCCAGGCTACCCTCCTCGCGCACGGTGGGATCACCACCCTCGGGGCGAACGTTTTCTCGATGGGGATCGCAGGACCCGCCGTCGCCTACCTCATCTATAAGGCTGGAACCCGGGCGGGCGCGAACACCTACGCGACGGTCTTTATCGCCGCAGCCCTTGCGGACCTTTCCACCTACGTCGTCACCTCGGTCCAGCTCGCGCTCGCGTTCCCCGGAACCACCGGGTTCTTCGGGGCGTTCTCGGCATTCGCGGCGATCTTCGCCGTCACCCAGGTTCCCCTCGCCATCATCGAGGGCGCGGTCATCATGCTCGTCTTCAAGTATATCGTCCAGCTCAAACCCGAGATCCTCACGCACCTGAACCTGCTCTCCGAGAGCACCGTCAACAAACTCCGGGAGGCCACAGCATGAAGTACGGCATGGAGATCACGGTCGCCGTGCTCATCATTGTCTTCGCAGTCGTCTTCCTCATCCAGGACGGCGCGATACAGGCCACCCTCGGCGACGGGGAGGAGGCCTGGGGCGGGGCCGACGGCGAAGCCGCCGGAATTATCGAAGCCTCCGGCTACGAGCCCTGGGCCGAGCCCTTCTGGACACCCCCGAGCGGTGAGATCGAGTCGCTCCTCTTCGCCCTGCAGGCCGCCATCGGCGCCGTGATCATCGGTTACGTCTTCGGCTACTGGAAGGGCAGCAGGAAGGCCGCCTGAATTTCTGGCAATCCTGCAAACAGATAGGGGGAGATGCAATGTACGAGGTGCTTGAAGACTTTGCCCAGACCAACAACCTCCGGGAGACAAGCCCGGGACTTAAACTCTTCATCGGGCTCTCAAGCATCCTGCTCTCGGTCTCATCGCCGGGTCCCGTCGCGCCCCTGCTCGTCGCGGCCTCGATGAGCGGTGCCGTCCTCGCCCTCGCAAAGATCCCGGCACGGTTCTACGCGAAGCTCCTCCTCGTCCCGGTCTCGTTTGCAACGATGAGCATCATCGTGGTCCTCTTCATCACCGGCGGCGGGGCGATGCTCCTCAAAGTTCCCGATCTGCCCCTCGCAATCACGGCGGACGGCGCGAACCTCGCCCTCCTCCTCCTTGCGCGGGTCTTCGGGGGCATGTGCTCGCTCTACTTCATCACGCTCACGACGCCGATGACCGAAGTCTTCGACATCCTTCGGAGGAACCGGGCGCCCCCCGTCCTCGTCGATCTCGCCATGCTCACCTACCGGTTCATCTTCATCCTCATCGAGGAAGCGGGCCAGATCTACCGCTCGCAGGTGATGCGGCTCGGTTACAGGAGGTTCAGGGAGTCAATCCGGTCGTTTTCGATGCTCGCTGGGGCGCTCTTCATCCGGACCTGGGAGAGCGGCGAAGCCCTGGTTCTCGCGATGGACGCACGCTGCTACGACGGCAGGCTCGGCATCCCGAGCGATTCCCGGCCGGTCTCCACCCTCGCGCTTGCAACGACCCTACTCTATCTTTCGACCGTCTTCGGCGTCTCGATCTTTACTGGAGGTCCGGTACTCGTATGACGACACCGCTGCTTGAGGTCGACAACGTCACCTACGCCTACCCGAACAGTCCCGCCGCCCTTGCCGGTGTGAGTGCCCGGATAAAGGCCGGTTCGAAGACCGCCCTCGTCGGCCCGAACGGTGCCGGGAAGTCGACGCTTCTTCTGATGCTCAACGGCATACTCCGGCCGACCTCAGGTGAGGTCCGTTTCAGCGGCCGGCCGCTCGCCTACGACAGCAGGAGCCTCAGGGAACTCCGGCGCCGGATCGGGTTCGTCTTTCAGAACCCCGACGTCCAGATCATCGCTCCGACCGTTGAAGCGGACGTGGCCTTTGGGCCGGTGAACCTCGGCCTTCCTCCCGACGCTGTCCGGCGGGCGGTCGGGGATGCGCTCGGCTACGTCGGGCTCCGGGGCTACGAAAAGCGGCCGCCCCACCACCTCTCCGGCGGCGAGAAGAAACGGGTCGCCATTGCCGGCATCCTCGCGATGGAGCCGGCGGTCCTTGTCTTCGACGAGCCGACGAACACCCTCGACCCCGCAAGCTCGGAGGAGGTGATGGAACTCCTCGACGAACTCGCCTCCGGCGGCCGGACGGTGCTTGTATCCACGCACGACGTCGAACTCGCCTACCGCTGGGCCGACTCGGTCATCCTGATGGAACGGGGACGGGTGCTCGCCCGGGGGCCGCCGGAAGAGGTCTTCTCGGACCACGCCCTCCTCGCGGCCGCCCGGCTGAAACCCCCCGCCCTCCTTGACCTCTACAACGAGCTCGATCTCAGGGGCGTCATCGACCGGGGCGCGCCCCCAAAGAGCGTGCTCGAGTTCATCGACCGGATCGAGCAGCAGATGCACGGCCACGCTCCGGCCCGGGGCGGGGCCGGGACGATCTACCTCTGCAACGCCGACCAGACCGGCGGCGGCGTAATCCGGCGGCTCATCGAGCAGGGAACGGTCGAGCACATCGGGGCGATGGGCACCCGCGCGAAGGAGTTCGCCAACCGGGAGCAGATCCTCCTCGACTACACCTACGGCGTCATCGATAAGTGCATCTTAAAAGCACTTATCGGGGAGAACTCGCTCATCATCACCACCGGGGGCATGGTCGAGCATGTCCGCCGCCGTATAGGGGAATACAGTGCCGAGAGCGGGCAGGCGCTCGCGGTGATCCCCATGCAGGAACAGGTGAGCCCCGGACCCGGCCGGGAGAGCGTCCCGGAGTGACGGGGGTCAAAATACCCTCCCTATCAACGCTCAGGCACTGCATATCCGTTTTCCCGGAGGCTCCGGAACCGCCGGGCGAAGGTTAATCCGGTGCCGGTACCCGATGGGTACCTCATGATGCTCGAACAGGTGCTGCAGCAGATATCGGAGCAGGTGAAACGGAGGCGAATGAACCTGCCCGATCACAAAACAAAGATCGTCTGTACCATCGGGCCCGCGTCACGCTCCCGGGAGGTGCTCGCCCGGATGATCCAGGCAGGCATGAACGTCGCCAGGCTTAATCTCTCCCACGGATCATTCGACGAGCACCGCGAGAACATCCGAAACATCCGTGCCGCCGCGGAGGATGCGGATCTCCCGGTCACGATCCTGCTCGACCTCCCGGGACCGAAGATCCGGGTCGGCAACCTTGCAGAAGAGCCCATGATGCTTCATAAGGGCGAGACCGTCACCCTCGTCTCCGCCCCGGCGTCTGACGATCCCGCTCTGATTCCCGTCGACTTTGAGCAGTTCCCACAGCTGGTCTCGCCGGGGAGCACCATCTACCTCAGCGACGGGTTCCTCCAGATCCGGGTCGATGAGGTTGCCGAGAGCGCTGTTCGGGCGACGGTGGTCGTCGGCGGCCCCCTCCTCTCGCGCAAGGGGATGAGTCTCGTCGGCGGCGAGGGGATCCTCGCGGTCACTGCCCTGACAGACCGGGACCTCGAATGCATCGAGTTCGGGCTCGCCGAAGGGCTCGACACCTTCAGTATATCCTTCATCCAGCGGGGGGAGGATGTCAGAAAGGCCCGGGAGTATGCCGCACGATCCGGGAAGTCCATCCGGGTGATCGCGAAGATCGAGCGGCAGGAGGCGCTTGCAAACCTTGACGAGATCCTCCGGGAGGCCGACGGGGTCATGATCGCCCGGGGCGACCTCGGGGTCCAGACCCCCATCGAGGACGTTCCCGCGGTGCAGAAGCGGATCATCCAGAAGGCTAACATCCTCGGCCGGCCGGCGATCACCGCCACCCAGATGCTGATGTCGATGACCGACAACATCCGGCCGACCCGGGCGGAGGTGACCGACGTCGCGAACGCCATCCTCGACGGGACCGACGCCGTCATGCTCTCCGAGGAGACGTCCATCGGAAAGTACCCGGTCGAGACGGTCGCGATGATGGCTAAGATCGCCCGCTCGACCGAGGAGAAGCGCTCGCTCGTCGGGGCAGGATGCGGCCCGCTCGATTACTTCCGGCGCGGAAAGGGGCGGGAGGAGATCACCGTCAACGATGTGGTCTCGCTAAACGTCATCGAGGCGCTGGATGCGCTCGGCATCCGATACGTGCTGACGCCCACCCGTTCCGGGAGCACCGCGAGGAACATCTCCCGGTTCAAGCCCGAAGCGTGGATCCTTGCGTTCACTCGAAACCCGAGCACGTTCAAGTTCCTGGCGTTCTCCTACGGGGTCTGCCCGTTCCTGATCCGGAGCGAGAAGGAGTACTGGCACGGGGCGATCCTCGACTCGATCCGGGACTCGGGACTTATCGAGCCCGGCGAACGCGTGGTGCTGACCGAAGGAGTGTCCCCAGGACGGGAGGGAACTGACTCGCTCATCATCCTGACGGTTGATTGAGAGACAGGCTGCTTGCGGCACCCTCCGGGGATCCTCGGCTGCCTGTGGCACCCTCCGGAGATCCTCGGCTGCTTGCGGCACCCTCCGGAGATCCTCGGCTGCCTGTGGCACCCTCCGAGGATCCTACAGCCCTCCTCCCTTCGGGAGAATGCCCTCCGGAGATCCCTCCGGCAGGCTACGACTGCCTCCGGGACGACAAACCCTATCCCGGTGGAGTGCGAACACTCATCTATGGATGTGGTCGTTTCGGGAGAACCGGATGGCGTTCTGAAAGAGAAGACCGCACGACTCTCGGTTGCGTCGAACACGCTTCTGGTCGTGGCGAAACTTGCCGTTGGCATTTCCATCGGATCGGTCGGTATCATATCCGAGGCGATCCACTCCGCCATCGACCTCGTCGCCGCTGTCATCGCCTACTTCTCGGTCAGGCAGTCGGCCCGGCCTCCCGACGAGTGCCACACCTTCGGGCATGGGAAGTACGAGAGCATATCGGGACTCCTCGAAGCGGTCCTGATCCTCGCGGCGGCTCTCCTGATCATCAACGAGGCGGCGAGAAACCTCCTTGGTGGGGAAGGGACGCTGAACGTCGAGGGAATCGGGCTCGGCATCGTCGTCATGCTGCTCTCGGCCGGAATAAACCTCTACGTCTCCTCCCGGCTGATGGCGGTGGCGAAGAAGACCGAATCAATCGCGCTCGAGAGCGACGCCTGGCACCTCCGAACGGACGTCTACACCTCCGCCGGGGTCGTGGCAGGGCTTGTCCTGATCCGGCTGACCGGTCTGGTGATCCTTGACGCCGTCATCGCGCTCGCGGTCGCTGCCATCATCCTCCGGGCGGCATTCGACCTTATCCGGCGCTCGTTCGAGGATCTCGTCGACCGGAGCCTTCCCACCGATGAGGAGGCACGGATACGGGAGATCATCAGCGGGCACTGCACGGACGCCATCAGTTTTCACCGGCTCCGGACCCGCCGGTCGGGACCGAACCGGTTCGTGGACCTTCACCTGGTCATCCCGAGGACCGCAACCCTTGAAGAGGCGTACGGCATCGTGAAACAGGTGGAAAATGACGTCCGGCGGGAGTTTCCCCGGATGAGCGTCACGATCCGGGTCCAGCCCTGCACCGGCGAGGATTGTGCCGCCTGTGGGGTCTTCACCACCTGCCCGGAGTGCGACCGGCTTGCGCTCTGCGGGTGGTTAGAAGAAAGAGAATAAAAAGTTGGGGAGTTCTACCGCCAGGAAAAGAGGCCCCGGACCTGCATCTCCTCGCTTGCAAGGGTTCTCAGCCGGTCCTGCTCCTGCTCGATCGTCCGGACCTGCTCCTGGAGCATCGTCCGGGTCTCGTTGTCGCAGGTGCAGTTCCCGATCAGGCGCCTGAGTTCCGTAGCCCGCTCCCGGTTCCGTTGCGCCTCCCCCTCGATCAACCGGGCGGCATCGGTGTCGCCCCCGAAGAGGAACCGTGTGAACCCGTGCCGGGCCCGAATCCGCTCCTCGGCCTCGAACGTCTTCTGGGCCGAGTTA
>DAOSER010000049.1:0-13369 GCA_035363235.1 Methanoculleus sp. | reverse complement strand
GAACTCGAACACGGCCTCCACGACCCGGCGACGAACGTCACCGACGACGACCTCTTTCTGACGGCAAAGATAGCGCTTGCCCACTTAAACGAGTTCCCGGACTACTACGACCGGCTCGAGAAGATGGAGGAAGAGGCGGAGGCGTACTGGGTGGAGCAAAAAGCGCAGGGACCCTAGAGCCCGTAAGCCGGCAGGAGAATGCGCAACAACTATTGCCCGCCCGCTGCAACTACAGAGCATGGAACGGCGCCCGAACATCGAGTGGGTCAGGATACGGCAGCGGCGAATCATCGACGAGAAGGAGTACTACGCCGAACGGCTCTATGAAACCCAGCAGGCGGCAAAGACCTATGCCCGGCAACTGCAGTACCGGGGCACGGATGCCCTCGTCTTCGCAACCGCAAGCGAGGGCGGGTACCGGGGCTACGCGGTCTTTGCCAGAAGATAAGGCTCCCGCCGCCCGGCCGCCTCTCCAGCGAACAAGTTATTCTGTACAGGCGGTGCACTTTCGGGTGCTTTCGTTCGGGGCAGCAACAGAGTGGTGGGTGAACCCCATCCACATTCCCCATTACACCGTCGCACCGAGGATTGATATATTCCCCGTACGGCAGGCGTCGGAGGATTGAACCGGCCGGTTCAATGCATCCAGCACTCCCGGATCACCGGGACCGTGGGCTGCTCCCGCCAATCGTCGCTAAGAACTCCCCAGATGTCGACATCCTCAAAGACTCCCCACTTCCTCGCGTGCTCGTGGAGGCGTGCCTCATGCACCATCCCGCATTTCTCCATCACCCGGCCCGATGCAGGGTTCCGGGAGAAATGCATGGCGTAGATCCGGTGCAGCTCGAGGACCCGGAATCCGTACTCGATCACCGCCCGGGCGGCCTCGGTGGCATATCCCCGGCCCCAGCTGTGCTTCGCGACCCAGTAACCGAGCTCCGCCCGCCCGTGACGGAGGTTCATCTCCACGAGCCCGACCGCGCCCACGAGGCCCTGCTCCTCCGGGCAGGTGACGGCGTAGACGACGTGCATCCTTTTCTCAAACCCGGGCCGGTGGGTGGTAATCCAGTCCTCGGCCGCTCCGTCAGGGTAGGGATAGGGGATATCGAGCGTACGGGACGCGACCTCGTAGTCGCCGGCAAGCCGCTGCACCTCCGGGGCATCCGCGAGGGTGAACGGCCGCAGGAGAAGGCGGTCGGTTACGAGGATGGGCTGTCCGGTCATGAAGGTGCCCTTCATAGAGGCGAGAAGGTGTGCGTCCCGGGCTGGCCGGCCGGGTCCCTGAGAACCCCCCAGAGATCGACATCCTCATAGACGCCCCACTTTCGGATATGCTCCCGGAAGCGGCCTTCATGGATCATCCCGCATTTCTCCATCACCCGGCCCGATGCAGGGTTGCGTGAGAAGTGCATGGCATGGACCCGGTGCAGCTCGAGGACCCGGAATCCGTACTCGATCACTGCCCGAACCGCCTCAGTGGCATACCCCCGGCCCCAGCAGTGCTTCGCGACCCAGAACCCCAGCTCGCCGCGGGCATGAGCCGGGTCAATCCGCAGGCGGACGCCGCCGATGAGGGGTCCCTCTCCGGCGAGCGTGACGGCGAAGGCCGCGGCATCGCCGCGCTCGATACCCTCACTGAGGGAGGCGATCCATACCTCGGCGAGGCCGTCCGGGTACGGATGGGGCAGAAGGGTCGTCGCGGCAACGGCGTAGTCTCCACAGAGCCGCTGAACTGTACGGGCATCCGCAAGGGTGAACGGTCGCAGGAGAAGGCGGTCGGTTGCGAGGGTGGGCTGTTTCTCCATGGATATATGCTCATGGCACCGGCCTGATATAAATCCTGCCGCGTCGTCTCCCAACCGGCGAGGAGAGAACGATCCGAAGAATCCGGCAAGAACCAGCCTCCCCGATCGGCAAGCCTGCATGAAAAATCAGCCCGGTTTATATCTTGAGGTCGCGTTCGGCGCATTTACGCTGAATAACCAGGATTATGGATGTTTATAAATACCCTTTTTGTATAAGAATCGTTAATACCTTCCCTATTCGCAAACCAGCAACCTTTATTAGTTTTTGTTCTGTATTCCAACATGCATGATCAAAGTCGCGATCAACGGGTACGGCACCATCGGTAAGCGAGTCGCCGATGCGGTCGCCGCACAGCCCGATATGGAAGTTATCGGGGTTTCTAAGACGAGCGTCTCCGCTGAGGCGTACATCGCAAAAGAGCGCGGATTCCCCCTCTACATCGCAGATCTCAGCAAAAAACCGGCGTTCGAGAAGGCGGGCCTTAAAGTCGCCGGCGACGTCGATGCTATGCTCAAGGCCGCCGATATTATCGTAGACGCCACCCCCGGCGGCGTCGGGGAGAAGAACCGGCCGATCTACGAGAAACTCGGCAAAAAAGCAGTCTTTCAGGGCGGCGAGGATCACGAGGTCGCCGGGTTCTCCTTCAACGCCCACGCGAACTACAAAGAGGCCGAGAACCACCAGTTCGCCCGGGTCGTCTCGTGCAACTCCACCGGGCTCGTCCGGATCATTCATGCTCTGGACCAGGCCTTCGGCGTCGGGCGGGTCCGGGCGGTGATGGTCCGGCGGGCGGCGGATCCCGACGATGTGAAGAGAGGGCCGGTGGACGCGATCGTCCTCAATCCGGCGACCATCCCGAGCCACCACGGCCCCGACGTCAACACCGTCCTCCCGCACATCAATATCGTCACGCTCGCGATGATCGTCCCGACGACGTTTATGCACATGCACTCGATCCAGATGGACTTGAAGAAGGAGACCACCCGGGAAGAGGTGCTGAAGGTCTTTGAGGACCACAGCCGGATCGGCCTCGTCCGCAAGGCCACGGGGATCAAAAGCAACGCCCAGCTCCGGGAGTACACCCAGGACCTCGGCCGGCCGAGAACCGACCTCTGGGAGAACGGGGTCTTCGAAGAGTCGGTATCGGTCCTCGACGGCAAGGAGTTCTACTGCTTCCAGGCGATCCACCAGGAGGCCGACGTCGTTCCCGAGAACATCGACTGCATCCGCGCCCTGATGGGAACGGTAAAAGATCCGGAAGAGTCCATCCGGATGACCAACGAAGCGCTCGGTCTCGTCGCCATCGGGTGAACGGGGAGCGGGGGAGGAAAAAAGTACTCTCCGTGATGACTATACCGATACTAGTCCCCACCAAACTCTTCCTGGGGGGCTATGGCCCCCCAAACACCGGGAGGTCTGGGACACCCACCGCCCGCGCTTCGCGCTCCTCCCGCCCCCTGGGGGCGGCGAGGGTCTCGGGCGAGCGTGGGAGGTGCGCCGGTACCGCTTGTTCCGCTCGGACGTGAATATGATGAGTTCCAGTTCGCTGACTTGCTCAGCGAAAGCTCTATTTTCCAAATATGCGGTACCGGCGGGTGTTGAAGGTCGGGATCTAGGTGAAAAGAGTACTAGACGTTACAGGTCCGATCCGTGCTGCCGATGGATGTAAAAAAGCGGAGGGGTGCTCCCACTAAAAATTTATGACCAGGCTCGGCGGTGGAAGCGCCTTCGGATGAAGACCCCTCCAGCAATGGCTACTACGATGGCAACTACGATCAGTCCAGCCAGCATAGCAGATCCCGTATTACGACCGACCTGAGTCCCCGATAATATCAATGAGTTTGCAGTCATAAGGAGAACTATAAAGGTAAAAATTGCCCCTGCAACTTCTATAATCAGATCTGGATAAGATGACATCTTCCGTCCTTGATCAGGATACAGTATTCGGATGTCTATTCAGAGACGACACTGCTAAGTACCTAGGAGCACAAAACTGGGTTGCTAAAGCCTAATCTTATGCTCCGTGAGGCAGTAGGTCGCTCAAGCCCACGGCCCTCGGCTTGCCATGCAGCAGATTATATAGTTTATATTTGTTCAATGTGAGCTGGCCAAGCATATATACTGAACGATTCTGCTGGGCTCATGGCTCCGATTAATCAGGAAAACCTGCATTAATCTCTTTCAGATTGCTTAAAGGACTAAGAGCAAGTGGTGTTAGCGCCACAATTCCCACTGCACAATGCAGATCGCGTCGGGCCTGTACGGGAATATGTGATGACTTGGATGACCGGCCAGATTGCGAGTGCCGTGACCACCGTTGAGAACCCAGAGTTAGGGAGTGCTGATCTGCCAGTGAACAATCGATCGTGCTGGAGGGTCGCAGTGGGGAGATGATGTTAGCCCATCGTTGATTTCTTCTTTTTAGGCCCTTTTTTACCTTTACCCTTTTTAGGATATATGTTATTTTCATGTTCTTTAGGGCTCATTTTGCCTTTGACAACAGGGTATTGTCGTAAAGGAACAGACTTTTGTAAAATTACCTCCCCTGCAGCTGTAGAAACAATTAGTCCCCCGGTATACAAAACAAAAACGGGTATAAGATCTCGAAGGTTTACCGAGCACAAAATTGTAATGAAATCGCTAGTGGTTACTGACCCAGTAGTATTCGTTGGCTCAGTAAAGTTTGCTGGCTCATAAGACCATGTTGTGATAATAATAGGTGACGCAGTTATCAGAAGCACTACGAGTGCTGCACCTGTAAAAGAAAAGAAAAAGGATTGAATCCTTTCTTTGTGCGAGTCGACGATTCTATTTCGGATTTTTTCGACCTTGTCTGGTTCTTTTTCAGTGATTTTAAGTAACATTGCCGGCTTGAAAAAGGATTGGCTCGGGTTTGACAAAATTCTCATCATTCCTAGTGTTATAAGTGCAAATAAACCAGATAACCAGAGAACAGCTTCGGCACCAACTTTTTCCAGATTAACGATAGCTCCAAGGGTAACGAAGTATGCAATGATAAATGGAAGACTTAGAGTGACGTTGCAGGAGAGTACACATCCAAATTTGGATGCAAATGTCTCAATTTCATCATCCTCGCATTTTTTTTCCAGCGAATGATACATCCCAAGAAGGGAGACATTATCACTTATCATGAGGAGGGCCTTTGGCAAAAGGAAGAGCCATAGCAGGCCTACTACAATGTAGCCTAGACATGCCTCGATAGAACCTGCCATTTTAGGTTACGCCTGCATTTGATTGACTTCTTGCTGGTTCCCCAAGAGCCACTTGAACACTAGATCTACAGCATAAAGACAAAACATGAAAGTAACTGCAAGTGTAATGGCCTGCTGTAGCAACGAGTATATACTCATCGAACCTAAAAACAGCCCTGCCAGTAGTTGGAACCCCTGAATTACTTGTACGTTCACCTACTCACCCTCCCCTCTCTATCCAACTTTTATCCTTTATCGAATACTATGCTGGTGAGTCACTGATGCAGGATTGACGGCCGTGAAGTAAACACCACACCACAATGATGTTAACAAAACCATCATTAAACATACGATATATTAAACGTTTCTTATCCTAATGCTAAACCCTCGTTTCTCATGGAGCAATTGCGATCAAGAGCGTATGGAAGACTAAATTTGATTTTTGTTAGATTAGCTGATACTTACCCTTCTAAATCATATCTAGTAACCATCACCGAGATCCAGTCCATCTGCGCCTGCATTTTCTGCCTGAACTCGGACTGCATCTTCCGGACCTCGGCTGGGGTCATAACCGTGAGCTGAGGCTCTGCCTGCCGGTAGTGGTCCTTGAGCTCCCTTTGGTATATCGCCGGTACCCGTCCATCGGGGATACCTGGTGCCAGGCCAAGGCCCCCGGGACCTCGGCCGGAATCACCAACTTGGACTGCGAGAGGCAGAGCATCCTGAGGCTGTGAAAAGTCCTCCTCAGCAGTTCGGTCACCGAGTCACGCTGACCAGGATCGGTTTACAGCCAGCGCGCACCCCACGTCTCTCAGAAATCCGAGAGACCGATTATCATGAGGGGGTAGCGGAACAGGTGTATACGCCCTATCCGTGGAGAGCGAAAGTGTATGCAATCAGCACGCCTAGAAGAAGCATTAACTCCCCGGCAAACCCACTCTTTTCAATGGATCCGTATGAACTGGTGACGCGAAATACCGTAGAGGTCGTCACCGACGAGGAACTGCGTGCGCTCATCGACCGTCCGGTCAGGCGGGTCTACACCGGCTACGAGCCGAGCGGGGAGATCCACCTCGGCCACATGGTGACGGTGAACAAGCTGATGGACCTGCAGCAGGCGGGGTTTGAGGTGACCGTGCTCATCGCGGACCTCCATGCGTTCTTAAACCGCAAAGGCACGATGGAAGAGATCCGGGAGACTGCCGAGTACAACCAGCGCTGCTTCGAGGGGCTCGGCCTGGTCGGCGCAAACTACGTCCTCGGCTCGGATGTGCAGCTCACGCCGGAGTACGAGCTCGCCGTCCTCACACTCTCCCAGGCGATCACCCTCAACCGGGCGAAGAGGAGCATGGACGAGGTCGGGCGGCAGATGGATAACCCGACGGTCTCTCAGATGATCTATCCCATCATGCAGATGGTCGATATCGCGACCCTGAAGGTGGATGCCGCCGTCGGGGGAATCGACCAGCGAAAGATTCACATGCTCGCACGGGAACACCTCCCCTCAATCGGGTATCCGGCGCCGGTCTGCATTCATACGCCGATCATCGACGGCCTCGACGGGAAGAAGATGTCGTCGTCGGCTGGAAACGTCATATCGGTCGCCGACTCCGAGGAGGATATCCGGCTGAAGATGAAGAAGGCGTTCTGCCCGCCCGAGGTCGAGAACAACCCGGTGCTCCAGATCCTGCGCTACCACGTCTTCCCCCGGGCCGGGACGGTCGCCATCCGCCGGCCCGCGAAGTTCGGCGGCGACCGCGAGTTTGCCGCCTACGAGGACCTGGAACGGGCCTACGCCGCGGGCGAGATCCACCCCCTGGACCTCAAGACTGCGGCCGCCGCTCACCTCATCGATATCCTCGCCCCCGTACACGATTACGTCTGCAACAGGTGAACCGACCGTGAGCCGCGGTGAAGAATACGAGCGGTTCGACCGCGAGATCGAGGCAATGGGCGTCAGGATAAAAGACGCCGATTCGGTGAAGGTACGGGACGATGTCTTTGACGACGTCACCCTGATGGCGCTCTACGGGCTCGTCCACAAAAAATTGATCTCGGTTATCGGCGGGCCGATCAGCACCGGGAAAGAGGCGAATGTCTTCTACGGCGAGCGCGACGGGCAGGGGATCGCCATTAAGATCTACCGCATCCGGACGGCGAACTTCAAGGCGATGACCGAGTACCTTGCAGGAGACCGCCGGTTCTCGAACGTCCGGGGGACGCGCAAGGGTCTCATCTTCGCCTGGACCAAGAAGGAGTTCAGCAACCTGGCCCGGGCGTCTGATGCGGGAATTCCGGTCCCCAAACCGCTCGCGTTCGACCGGAACATCCTCCTGATGGAGTTCCTCGGGCGTGACGAGGCGCCGTATCCGCAGCTTCGAAACGCCGAGGTCGAGGATTACGCGGCGGTATACCACGAGATCCTCGGCTACGTGGAGCGGCTCTACCGGGAGGCGCGTCTGGTTCACGCCGACCTCTCCGAATATAATATCCTCTACCACGAGAAACCATATCTGATCGATATGGGGCAGGCGGTCACCCTGGATCACCCGCGGGCGTCTGCGTTTCTGATCCGGGATATAAAGAACCTGAACCGATATTTCTCCCGCCACTGCGATGTGCAGGACGAGCAGGAGATCATCAAAACGCTCGTCGGCACCGAACGCCGGGAGCCCTGAACACCGGGAAGAAGGGATGCAATCATGACCAAACAGGAGATAAAAGTTTCAACGGCGAGAATCGGTGTACTCATCGGCAAAAGCGGGTCCACGAAGCGTGAGGTTGAGGAGAAGACCGGGATAAGCCTCTCTGTCGACAGCGAAGAGGGGATGGTGACGATCGAGGGGGAGGACCCCATCGGCGTCATGACGGCAACAAACGTCGTCTCCGCGATCAACCGCGGGTTCTCGCCGGAGCGTGCATTCCGGCTTCTCGATGACGAGGATATGGTGCTTGATATCATCGACCTTGCTGACCTCTCGGGGTCAACCCGGCAGCTCGAACGGCTCCGGGGCCGGATCATCGGCAAGGCGGGGACGTCCCGTGCTCAGATCGAGGATATGACCAGCACGGAGATCTCGGTTCACGGAAAGACCGTCGCGATCATCGGCCTCCCGGACCAGGCCGAGACCGCGAGAAAAGCAGTGGAGATGCTGATTCAGGGCGTGCCCCACGAGCACGTCTACGGATTCCTCGATCGGAAGAAGAAGGAAGCCAAACAGTCGATGCTGGAGTATTACTCGTGATGAGGGCAGGAACGGCCGACCCTGCCCATGGCCATGACGATGCTTTGCGTATGCGGTTTGCAGTGGAAATGAAGGGGTATACATGGAGATAGCCGGTCTCCCCGTCCCGCCGGATCTCGCGGCCGGCTACATCGACCGCGGGATAACAGAACTCTACCCGCCGCAGGCCGCCTGCGTCGCAGCGGGCCTTTTTTCGGGGAAAAATCTCCTGATCGCCATCCCGACCGCGAGCGGCAAGACCCTGGTCGCCGAGATGGCGATGCACCACCAGGTGAGAAGGGGCGGCAAGTGCCTCTACATCGTTCCCCTGCGGGCGCTCGCGAGCGAGAAGTTCGAGGAGTTCTCGGGGAAAAGCCTCCGTGTCGGGATCGCAACCGGCGACTTCGACCGGCGGGACGAGTACCTGGGAAGGAACGACATCATCGTCGCGACGAGCGAGAAGGTGGACTCACTCCTGCGGAACCGGACGCCGTGGCTCTCGGAGATCACCCTGCTGGTCGTCGACGAGGCGCACCTGATCGACGACCCCTCCCGGGGAGCGACGCTCGAGATGGTGATCGCGAAACTCCGGCACAAGAACCCGGATATGCAGATCATCGCCCTCTCGGCGACCATTGGGAACCCACGGGACCTTGCCGGGTGGCTGGACGCCGAACTCGTCGAGAGCGACTGGCGGCCGGTCGACCTCCGGGAAGGAGTCTTCTTCGAGGACTGCATCCGGTTTGCCGACAGCAGTCGGGAGGTCGGGCGAAAGAGCAAGTACGAAGACCTGGACCTCGTCCTCGACACGGTCACGGAGGGGGGACAGTGCCTGGTCTTCGTCAGTTCCCGCAAAAACGCCGAGGCGTTTGCGAAACGCGCGGCTTCAGGGCTGAAACTTGCAAACCCCGTCCTCGCCGGCTATGCCGATAAGATACGGTCGAGCGCCGCGACCGATATGGGAAAGACCCTGGCCGCCTGCGTCGCGCAGGGTGCGGCGTTCCACCACGCGGGGCTTTCGCGGGAGGAGCGAGGGATCGTCGAGCAAGGGTTCCGGGAGGGGCATATCAAGGCGATCGCCTCGACCCCGACACTCGCGGCCGGCCTGAACCTCCCCGCCCGGCGGGTGATCGTCCGCGACTACCTCCGGTTCAACGCCGGGGAGGGAATGGTGCCGATCCCGGTCCGGGAATACCGGCAAATGGCCGGGCGGGCCGGGCGTCCGCGCCTCGACCCCTACGGCGAGGCCGTCCTGATCGCGAAGTCCGAGGAGATGGTCGACGAGCTCTTCGACTGCTACATCGAGGCGCCGGCGGAAGACGTCCGGAGCCGGTGCGCGGACGAGGCGGTCCTCTGCACCCACATTCTCTCGCTCATCGCCACCAACTTCGCCCGTGAGCGCGGCGAGGTGCTCGGGTTCATGGACGGGACGTTCTACGCCCACCAGGGCGAGAGCCCGCGGGCGCTCTCGCGGGCGGTCGACCGGGTGCTCGAGTTCCTCCGGGAAGCGGAGATGATCACCGAGGTGGGGGAGTGGCTCGAGGCCACCGAGTATGGCTCGCTCGTCTCCCGGCTCTACATCGATCCGAGAAGCGCGGAGGTGATCGTGACGGCGATGACGCGTCAGAAGGAATACACCGACATCGGCCTTCTGCACCTCCTCTGCTCGACGCCGGATATGCCGACGCTCTATGTCAGGAGAAACGACATGTACGTCCTCGACCGGTTCCTGGCCGATCACCGGGACGACCTCTGGATGGAGATCCCCTGGGACGCGGGCGAGGAGTTCGACCGGAGCCTCAAGACCGCGCTCCTCCTCGCCGACTGGGCGGATGAGTTGGGTGAAGATGTGATTTGCGAGCGCTACAGTGTCGGGCCGGGCGACGTCTACGGGATGGTCGAGAGCGTTGCCTGGCTGGTCCATGCGAGCCGGCAACTTGCCGGGCTCTTTGCCCCGCACCTCAAGCCCCCCATCGAGGAGATGGAGCTCCGGACCAAACACGGTATCAAGAAGGAACTCCTGCCGCTCATCAGACTCCGCGGGATCGGCCGGGTCCGGGCCCGCCGGCTCTTTAACAACGGTATCGACTCGATTGAGGCGCTCCGGGAGGCGGGGGCCGAAAAGGTCGCGAAGATCCTCGGGCAGGGGATCGCCGCCCAGATCTTCGAGCAGCTCGAAGGAACACGGGACGAGATCGCGGAGCCCGGCGAGGAGCAGTCGACCCTCTCCCGGTTCGGTGAATGAAAAATGGCAGAAACAGAGATACCATGTGATATTCACCGGGCGGTCTTTACGGTCGGTGATAACACCGCTTTCCTCCGGAAGATCCGCAAGATCGCCGACGAGTTTGGGACCCATATCATCCTCTTCGACGCCGACCGCCTCGCGGGCCGCGACCACGTGGAGGCGGCGCTCCGGCACGCCTGGCGGTCCTGGGCCGGCGGCGAGCCGATCGCGAACTCGCTTGAGATGGAGGCCCTCCTCTACGCCGCGGGAACCCGGCAGTGCCAGACGGCCTCGTCCTTCGGGATTCATCCGGGGGAGAACCGTTCCTACATCGCCGTCTGCCCCCCGGCGCCCGGCGTCCGGGACCGCCTTGCCGGGCTCGTGGGGATTGTTAGCGATGAGCAGAACTGGGAGGAGATTGATTCCGCGAAGCGGACGCGCCTTGCAGAACTCTTTTCGATCACCGAAGAGGAGATCGCGGTGGTCGGTGAGGAGCGGCTCCGCGACCTGGTCCTCGAACGGGTGGCGCTCCTCGACGTCTACCGCTGACCCGTCCCGGCGTGGCTGAGGATGTGCCGGATCTCGGGGACGATGATCTCTTTCGCGGCAAGTGTCACGGCCTTCGTGGACCCCGGGGTGCAGAAGACTGCGCGGCCGTCGACGACCCCGGCGATCGCCCGGGAGAGGATCGCGGCCGTCCCGATCTCTTCATAACTCTTCAGGCGGAAGAGCTCCCCGAACCCGTCGATCGTCTTTTCGAGCAGCGGCGCGACCGCCTCGATGGTCACGTCGTCGGGGGTGAGCCCGGTGCCCCCGGTGACGATGACGCAGTTGGCACGCGAAAGCGCCGCGCGGACCTCGGAGCGGATCCGCTCCTGGTCGTCGGGGATGACAGCGTAGTGGGTCACCTCGATCTCCGCCGCGGAGAGAAGGTCGATGAGCGTCTTCCCGCTGGTGTCGGTCTCAGGTGTCCGGCTCGAGGAGACGGTAATGACGGCACCGGTCACGGTAAGGGGTTTAAGATGGTTACTTTCCATAAGATCTTCAGTACTCCTGTATTGCGTATTTTACTTCTTTGTATCCCCCGCGAGGCCGGCTACCATCCCCGACCCCTTTGTTTCGACTGGAACTTGACGGCTCACCCCGGGCTGGACGGAGTAGCGGTGCAGGAAAAGAAGATTGAACTTCCGGGTTCCCGATGGTCGCATCGGGTTTACAGGAAGTAGTTGACAGATTCAGGCCGGTGAAGAAGCTTCTTGACTTCATCCATCGGCCCCGATCGGGAGGGGGAACGCAACTCATCTGGAACATAAATCCCGTTAACCCGGGCAGAATCCTGGTTTCCAGAGTAGTAGCAATCTGATTCACCAGAAGAGTTGCGATCCATCGAAGGATATAGGATCCACCGGAAGGAGTGCTGGATCCAGACTGACAACCAGCCGGTCCAGGAACAGAGTGCAGGAACAGAGTGATCGGGAATGAGTACCCTACCAGCCGCCTCTCCCCTCCCGATCCTCCTGCCCGCTCCATGCCCCTTCCATTTACTCTGAACTCCTCCTCTTCTCGCCCTGTGTTCTTTCCGATCTCTGGCGCTTCTTCCAATTCCGGACCTTTCCCGCTATCTACCCATCTCCCTGCGCTGGATCTATTGCTCCGTCCTCTATTCCTTCTCCATCCTCCAGATTTTCTTTTCCTGTTCTCTCTACTTCTCTAGCCTCTCTTCTTGTTCTGAACCTGCTTTTCCAATTATCCAGCCTATCCCCTACTCTAGATCCTTTTTCCTGTTCTCTGTTCTTCCTCCCTACTCTGGACTTTTCCCTCAATTCTCCGGTCCTTTTCTGGCCCATCTTCCTATTCGGAGCTTTTCTTCCCAGTTCTCTAGCCTTCCTCTGTTTTCTGGTCCTTCTGCCTGCTCTGGTCCTCTCTATCCTGCTTTACACATTTTTCCCGCTGTTCCGTACTCGTTCTTCCAGTTCCGTACTCCTCCTTCCCTGATTTGGGTTTTTCGTTTCCTCTTTAGCCTCTCTCTTTCATCGCTCCCCTATTTTCTGGTTTTCTGCCTCAATTAACTCGATCTGCGGTCTTTTTCTTTTTCCTGTACATTTTCCATAAATCTATATAGTTTGAATTTCAGAGGTACACATGACCATCATCATCACTTTTGATAGAATGATACCAGGTGTATCATCATCACTCTCCAGTCGAAACAAAGGGGTGGGGGTGATCCCACACACCCCTGGTATGCCCACCGGTATCCTCCTCATCCTGAGCAGCTTGCCGGTGTCTCATCACCTCTCAGGTTTCTCCTGTTCCACTGGAAACGAAGGGGTTATCAATCCTGAAAACGATCATCTTAAGGGTTCTCGACACGAAAATCATCTGTCCGGGTAGCCCTCTCCGGTGACATCATGTCGGACGATAAAACCAACCCAATGGGACTATTCAAGAAATACCTGACCAATAGACGTATATTTAAAAACAGGGAAGTGCTCCGACACAGCTATCGTCCTCAGATCCTTCCTCACCGGAAGCCGCAGATCGATGAGCTTGCCTCCATTCTTGCGCCGGCGCTCACGAACGAGACGCCGTCAAACATCCTCATCTACGGCAAGACCGGGACCGGGAAGACAGCGTCGGCCCGGTACGTGGGGACGGAGCTCGAGAACGCGAGCGCCCTCGCCGGGACGAAGTGCCGGATCGTTCACCTCAACTGTGAGGTGATCGATACCCAGTACCGGGTCCTCGCTCAGATAGCAAACGGCCTCGAGAGCGCCGACGAGCATCCGAGCGACAGTACGAGGAGCCATATCCCCATGACCGGGTGGCCGACCGATCAGGTCTACGCAGAGCTCAAGAACCAGCTCGAGAGCAGCGGCGGGGTCATGGTCATCATCCTCGAC
>DAOSER010000048.1:0-13371 GCA_035363235.1 Methanoculleus sp. | reverse complement strand
GTCCACGTCCCCGTGGAACTTGCACTCGTTGAACTCCATCAGCTCGATGACCTGGAGGATGAGGTCCCGCTTGCTCCGGACGAACGCCATGAAGTCGTCCAGTTCGTCCTCGTTGATGCCGTCGAGGAGGACCATGTTGAGCTTGACCGGGGTCAGCCCGACCTCGATCGCCGCGTCGATCCCGGCGAGGACATCTGCGAGGCAGTCTTTGCCCGTGATCTGGCGGTAGCGTTCGGGACGGAGCGTGTCGAGGCTGACGTTCACCCGGGCAAGCCCGGCCTCTTTGAGTTCCGCGGCCTTCTCTGCAAGCAGCGTCCCGTTCGTCGTCAGGGAGGCCTCGACGCCCGGCGGCACCGAGCGGATGATATCGGCAAGATCGCGGCGGAGCAGGGGCTCTCCACCGGTGAACTTGATACTCCTGATGCCGAATTGCACGCCCACCTGCATCAACTCGGCGATATCCTCGGCACTCATCTGCTCCTTCGGGTTTACCTCACCCTCTGCGTGGCAGTAGATGCACCGCAGGTTGCACCGAGAGGTCAGGCTGATCCGGAGGTTTGTCACGGTCCGGTTATAGGGGTCTTTCAGCACCATCGCACGTTCCTTTGAAATTTTTTGCAATAATGTATGTTTCGGCACTTCCTTTCCGCGACGCCTTCGTCCTGTATCCCCGGACGGAATAGAAGTGTTTTCTTACCTCAGCGATCAGTTCCCCGAAGAGTTCGCCCTGGAACGACTTGATCACCATGTTGCCGCCGGGTTTCAGGACCGTGCACGCGAATGCCAGAGCATCCTCGCCGAGCCCGATGGCACGGGCCTGGTCGTAGCTCTTCTGGCCCGAGAGTTTCGGCGACGCATCGGAGACCACGACGCTGACGACGCCGCCGGCCTCCTCGCGGATGCGCTCCTGGACGAGAGGGTCGGTGAAGTCCCCGACGATGGTGGTGACGCCTTCCATGGGCGCGATCGGATTGAGATCCACGCCGATAACCTTCCCATCGGTCAGGTCGCGGAGCACCTGCAGCCAGCTGCCCGGTGCCGCCCCGAGGTCGACGACGTTGTCGTCGGGCCTGATGATCCCGTTTCGCTGCTGGATCTCCAGCAGTTTGTAGGCGGCACGTGCCCGATAGCCTGCCTTCATCGCCTTTCGATAGACGCTATCCTTTGTCCATTGAGAACCCATTGCGAGATTGCCCTCCACTTGACGCCGGCGGACGGCTGCCTGCACCGTCGGCACGATCAAGGAGATTATGTATAGTATTTGATGCAGTCAATCATGAATGATACGGTCCGGGAGCCCGGGGCGATCGCCTTTTTTCGTGGCCGCTTCCCCGGCCGGCACCATGGTATCCTGGCAGGTTTGATCGTAAAGCACTATAAACGAAAAGTGCGATTATATACTTTCAACGAGAGTTTAATAAGGGGTCACAATGTTAAAGGCAACGATTGACGCAGAAATATTTCGGGAATCCATCGATGCGATCGCTGCATTGGTGACGGAATGCCGTCTCCACACGGCCGAAGACCAGATCCGGACACGCTCTGTCGATACCGCAAACGTAGCTATGGTCTCCCTGGAACTCCAGAGCACGGCGTTCAACTCTTTTTCGGCAACGACCGGGGAAGTCGGCCTGGATATCGCAAAAATGAAGAATATCATCGGGATGATGGGAAAAGGCGACGCGCTGACCTTGAACCTGCTCGACGAAGAGCGTAAACTGGAGATGAGTTTCGGCGGTTACCGCTACTCGATCACGCTCCTTGACGTCAACACCATCCGGAAAGACCCGAACCCCCCGGGAATCGATCTCCCCGGCAAGGCGGTCATCCCGGGAGACGCGCTGAATAACGCTATCAAGGCGGCCGCCGTCATCTCCGATAAGATAGCGCTCGGGATAGACCCCGACGCCATGACGTTCTACATGGAGGCGGAGGGAGACACAGACCACATCAAGCTCGCGCTCGGCGAGGACGAACTCGTCGCCTTAAACCCGGTGCGGGCCCGCTCCCTCTTCTCGATAGATTACTTAAAGGACATGGGCCGGGTCATGGCACGCGCGGATGAGGTGGAAGTCTACCTCGGCATCGACCACCCGGTACGTTTTGCCTTTGAGATTGCGAACGGCAACGGCCGCGTGGAGTACCTCCTTGCTCCCCGGATCGAGGCCGATTGATGGGCGTCGTACTCGACCTTAAAGATTTCATTAAATATCCCTTTTTGGAAGAATCCCAGGAGCTGGCCCGCCGGCACGTGGAATCGCTTGAAGAATTCCTCGATAGCGGTCAGGGGGCCGTGGCGCTTGCGCGCGCAAAGGAACGGGTCATTGCTGCGCTTACGTTCAAGAAGGATTTCCAGGATGAAAAGACGCTCAAGCCTGAACTTGAGCTCGCCAGTTATGCGCTTGCCCGGATGCTGGTCTCCTGCATCGGTGACCGGTCGCTCATCGACCGCCTCGCGCGCTACGAAGCGGAACGCGCATCGTTCTTCCTCGCGGCCGAATTCGAGGAGGAAGGTGCATCATCCTTCCAGATCGCGGAAGAGAAGGAGAAAAGGCGGTCTGTTGCCATGAAACTGCAGATCGATCCGGACGTTGCCGCCATGCCCGTCACCAATTATGTGGAGCTGGTGCCCCATCTGCGTGACCAGCGCTGGCGGCTCGTCAACAGGGATGTGCAACAGGGTAGCGTGAGCCTTAATCCGCAAGAGGTCGATGAACTCATCCGGGAACGAATCCGGGTTATTGTTGCCGACCGGCTGCCGCTCCGGGTTCCTTCGGGAATCTGCGACCGTCTCGCACCGGTGGCAGGCGAGATCGCCGCGCTGCGGCAGCAGCAGGTCCTTGAAGAGTTCGGCGAGATCAAGGAGGATGCGTTCCCGCCCTGCATCAGCGCGCTCATCCAGGCGATCACCGCGGGAACGAACCTGACGCACATGGGCCGGTTCGCCATCACGGCGTTCCTCCACACCATCGGGATGAACGTTGCCCAAATAGCGGATGTATTCGCCCGAGCGCCCGACTTCGACCCGGATATGACGATGTACCAGGTGGAGCACATCTCCGGCCGGGGCGGCACCGAGTACACCCCGCCGTCGTGCGCCACCATGCGGACATTCGGGCTTTGTGCCAACCGCGATAAGGACTGCGAGCGGGTCAGCCATCCCCTGAGTTACTACCGGCTCAGGAAAAACCTGAAGAAAAAACGGAGTTAAGCGGCCATTTTATCGATCGCATAGCCCGCAGTACTGAGCACGGCGATAAAGACGACCAGCGCGATGACATATGCAAGCCCCTCCATCCCCGCCATCATTGCGGGCAGCATCACCAGCAGCACGATGAACAGTGCGAGGCACCCTAATGCGACCAGCACCTCAAGAACCCGTAGATTCATGTACAGGAGTGGGATTGGTGCAGGTATATCTCTATCCCCGGTACGGGTGACCCACATGCTTATCAGGGCCGGTTGACAACCCCTCCCGCATGGAGAGAGACGAGGCACTGGCCCTGCTCCAGCGCTACGTGGCGTCGTCGTCCCACATCGTGCACAGCCACGCCACGGCGGCAATCATGAGGAAGGTCGCAGAGCACCTCGGCGAGGATGCTTCCCTGTGGGAGGTCATCGGCCTCCTGCACGACATCGACTATGACATCGTCGGGGGAGACATGGAGCGCCACGGAGTCGAGGGATACCGCATCCTGATCGATAACGGCGTCTCAGAGGAGATTGCGGATATCGTCAGGCGCCACAACCACATGCTCTTTGGGGATTATGCTCGCCCTGTTGAGGTTGCGCTCCAGGCGGCGGACAGCGTATCAGGCCTGATCATCGCCTGCGCCCTGGTGAAGGGCGGGGCGATCGACGAGGTCACGCCCCGGACGGTGAAGAAGAAGTTCAAAGAGAAGGCGTTCGCCGCCGGCTGCGAGAGGGAGCGCATCCGGATGATCGAGCCCCTCATGGATCTGGAGACGTTCTACCGCCTCGCGATCGAGGGGCTCAGGGAGGTTCGCGGCGATATCGGCCTCACCTGAGCGCAACCCATATATGGCACCCGGAGTGAGGGGTACTGCATGAGACAAGACCGCGGAACGGTGATCAGCCGCCTGAATGAAGCCGTAGCGCTTCTCACCGAGCGGATGGACGTCCGGCTCATCCCTGAGGTCGGGATGAACATCGTCTACGCCCTGCCCGACGCGCGGAGCAAGGACGACGTGGCGGGAGTCCTCGGCCGGATCGTCAGGCTTGGCGAGGCGGTCCACCCCGTCGGTGAGATCGCGTTCGGGGCAAGCGACCACGTCGCCCGGATCGTCATTACGGCCATGCGTTTTGACCCGCGTGTCCGGAGCGCGGCAAACATCCGCTTTGCAGAAGCAATCCTTCCGGAACTCGATAACCTTCTCTTCGAGGTCTGCTCGTTCGACCGGGAGAAAGAACCTCCGGGTGTGCAGACGATGGACTGGGGGGTCGCCTCCTGCTGCAAGGAGGGCGTGCCCGACATCATCTACGACCGGGGGGCCGTGGGGAAAGAGCCGATGATCCGGGTGTTGGGGGAGGATCCGGTCATGGTCGCACACAATATTCTTAAGCTGTCGAATCGCATTACGTATGCACAATTATAAGGGAAGGTCCACATGGGAATAAAACCGTCATATATCAAGAACCTCGGTGAAGAACTCATCGTCAAGCACCGCGACCGGTTCAGCGGAGACTTCGAGGAGAACAAGCACGCCGTCGCCGAAGTTGCCGTGATTGAAAGCAAGTATGTCCGGAACAGGGTCGCCGGGTACATCTCAAGAAAGATAAATACAAGGAAGCGGTAAACCTCACTATATGTTTGAGGGAATCCTTCCGGCAATCATTACCCCTTTTCATCGGGACTCCGGTGCGAGCCTCGATATTGAAGGATTACGGTCCAACATAGAATCGCTGCTGCAACGGGGAGTCCACGGTATCGTGCCCTGCGGGTCGACCGGGGAATCCGCGACGCTCACGTTCGAGGAGCACGAGCAGGTGATCGGTGAGACCGTCGATGTCGTCAACGGGCGGGTGCCGGTGCTCGCCGGGACAGGGTCGAACAACACCGCAGAAGCGGTTCGCCTGACCCGGTCGGCGAAGGACACGGGTGCTGACGGCGCGCTCGTCATCAGCCCGTATTACAACAAACCGAACCGCGCGGGGCTTATCAAGCACTTCACGAAGCTCGCCGACCTCGATCTCCCGGTCATCCTCTACAACGTCCCCGGTCGGACGGGGCAGAACCTCCAGCCCGACCTGGTGATTGAACTGGCGAAGCACCCGAACATCGTCGGGATCAAAGAGGCAAGCGGCGATATCACCCAGATCTCCCGCATCATCGAGGGGACGCAGGATGAGGACTTCATCGTGCTCTCCGGTGATGACGCGATGACGCTTCCCGTCCTCGCCATAGGGGGCGCCGGCGTGATATCGGTGGCGGCAAACGTCGATCCCGGCCGGATGGTGCAGATGTACGATGCCTTCCGTGCAGGTGACCTTGCCCGCGCACGGGGCCTGCACCATGAACTTGCCCCGCTCATGCGGGCGATGTTTATTGACACAAACCCTATCCCCGTGAAGAAGGCTATGGAACTCCTCGGGATGGCCGCGGGACCGGTCCGGCTGCCGCTCGACGAACTTGATGAAGCAAAGACGGAACAACTTCGGCAGGTGCTGGTGAACCATGGTTAAGGTAGCCGTATCCGGGGCCCTGGGCAGAATGGGCACCACCATCGGCAGGATAGTCAGCGAGGCCCCCGACATGGAACTGGTCGGAGGCGTCGATATACGGGAAGGAACGCTCTTCGGGACGGAAGTGGTCCCTGCGGCAGAGATCGATGCGTTCCTCAAAGAAAAGAAGCCCGACGTCCTGATCGATTTCACCGTTGCGGCCGCTGCAGTCGAGAACGTCAGGGCGGCCGCCGCGAACGGCGTGGCGCTCGTCGTCGGAACGACCGGGTTCTCCCCCGAACAGCGGGAAGTGATCCGGGGCGCTGTCGAGGGGCATGTCCCTGCGGTGATATCGAGCAACTTCTCGGTCGGGGTCAACATCTTCTGGAAACTCGTCCGGGAAGCCGCCCGCGAGCTCGGTGACTATGATATCGAGGTCACGGAAGCCCACCACCGCCATAAGAAGGACGCCCCGAGCGGCACGGCAAAGACCATCCTCGAGATCCTGGACCAGGAACTCGGGGGCCGCGAGAAGGTCTACGGCCGCGTCGGCGAGACCGAACGGAAAGGCGAGATCGGCGTTCACGTCATCCGCGGCGGCGATATCGTCGGCGACCACTCCGTTCTCTTCGCGGGGAACTTCGAGTGCATCGAGATCTCCCACCGGGCCTACGACCGGGCGGTCTTCGCCCAGGGTGCCGTCCGGGCCGCACGCTGGATCAAGGGGAGAGAGCCGCGCATCTACTCCATGCAGGAAGTCCTCGGGCTGTGAAAGGAGAAGCGAGATTTATCTTTGATGCGCTCATAAATTATGTACGTTCGGAGGAACAAAATTGCCAGCAGTAGTTGATATTGAGAAGTGTACCGCCTGTGAGACCTGTGTGGATGTCTGCCCGGCGACTGCCATTCATATGGAAGACGGAAAAGCAAAAGTCGACGTCGATCTCTGTGTTGATTGCGAGACCTGCGTCGACGAATGCCCGTCCGAAGCGATCTCGATGGAGTAAAGAAACCAACTCTTTTAATACCACCAACACTAGAGATATTTTTGTCTATGATAAATGTAGGAGTGCTTGGTGCCACAGGAGCGGTGGGCCAGCGCTTCGTTCAGCTTTTAGCGGATCATCCCTGGTTTCATCTCCAGACCCTGACCGCATCTGAGCGGAGTGCAGGAAAACCGTATGGTAACGTGGTCAACTGGCGCCTCGATGCGCCGTACCCGGACAACGTCAGCGATATCGTCGTCACTCCCACAACCGTCGAGAGCCTGAAGGACTGCGACCTGGTCTTCTCGGCGATGCCCGCCGATGTGGCGACGTCCCTTGAGACGGAGATCGCCAACGCGGGCATCGCCGTCTGCAGCAACGCCCGGTCGCACCGCATGGACGCCGACGTGCCACTGGTGATCCCGGAGGTCAACCCGGATCACCTGGGCCTGATCGATGTCCAGCGGGACCGAGGGAACGGGGGATTCATCGTAACCAACCCGAACTGCTCGACGATTGTCCTTGTGCTGGCCCTTGCACCCCTGCGGTCGTTCGAGTTCCATGATGTGCGTGCGGCGACCATGCAGGCAATCTCGGGAGGTGGGTTTGCCGGCGTCGCCGCCATGGATATCTACGACAACGTCGTTCCCTACATCGGCGGCGAAGAGGAGAAGATCGAATCCGAGACGTTAAAGATCATGGGGGAGTTCAACGGCTCTGAGGTGATCCCGGCTCCGTTCAAGGTGAGCGCAAGCTGCCATCGGGTCCCCGTCGTCGATGGACACACCATTGCGGTCTGGATCGACGTGAAGGAACCGGTTGCCGAAGTGAAAAAAGCTTACGCAAACTTTAAGTCACCCTTCAGCAATCTACCCCTACAGCCGGAAAAGGCAGTTGAGCTCTTCGACCAGTCCGACCGTCCGCAGCCACGGCTCGACCGTAACCGGGGACGGGGCATGACGGTGTCTGTCGGGAGAATCCGTGAAGGGTTACGGTTCGTTGCGCTCGGTCACAACACCATTCGTGGGGCTGCCGGCGCATCCGTTCTCAACGCAGAACTGATATACTCGAGGAAGTACCTTTAGAAGAGGTGGGGCTAATGATAAAAGACAACACAGTATTCGTGGGAAACAAGCCGGTCATGAACTATGTGCTCGCGGTGGTCACCCAGTTCAACAACGGAGCGGAGGAGGTTGCAATCAAGGCCCGGGGGAAGGCTATTTCGCGCGCGGTCGATACGGCGGAGATCGCGCTCAACCGGTTCCTGGCAAACGTCGACAAGAAAGAGATCTTCACATCGACCGAGATGATCGACACCGACACAGGGAAGACGAACGTATCGAGCATCGAGATTGTCCTTGCGCAGGCGAAGTAAATCTCGAAGCACTTCTTTTTGATACCCTTTGAAGAAGCACGGGGGGCGGGGGGTAATGCGGAGCCCTCTCGGGCGGGAGGGCTCCTGTTGTGCGGGTACTCAAGGCACGTTGCTGTGTGGTTTTCGAAGCATTGAAAAACTTGATCCTGCGGATGCAATCTGTCAGACGGCCTGATCTGCGGTTGTTTCGTCCCGTAGTCGACCATAAAGGCTTTATGATCACCACTATAATCATTGTAGGATGAAGTGGGTGACGGTCGGTATAGTGCTGATGCTGGTATCTGCTCTCGCTCTTCCCGCGCTGGCGGCGAGCGAGGAGCGGTACGGCTACATCACGGTCAAGGATGTCACCGTAAACCTCGAGAAAGCGGATGCCGTCGTCACCATGAACTACACGATAGACGACGGCATCGGGTTCCTCGTTCTCCTCATTGGAAAGTCCGACCTGAAGCAGAAGGCGCTCGATATCCTGAACTTCAACGACACAAAAGTTCAGCACCTCGACCTCGACCGCATCGAGGTGCGCGTCCATAACGCGGCGAACGATTACGGGCAGGGGTCATACTGGTTCCCCGCGCACGGGTTCGGTGTGGTCGTGCCCTCGCTCACCGTCATCACCCCGCAGGACGTCAGACACTTCGAGAACGTCAGCGAGTTCCCGGACGGACTCGGCTATTTTGCGTAACGACCGGATAGTCCGCCGCTACACCAGCAGCCCGAGCTTCGCCAGGGCCTGGTTGGTATAGCGGGCGAAGGTCTCATCTTCCGGCGACGCTGCTCTGACCTCGCGGCAGAGCCGGTCCAGGTCGGAACCCGTGTCGATATCGTGCCAGGGCTCGAGCAGGGAGACCGCAAGATCGAGCCGTTCGGCGGCTTTGATCGTCCGCTGTGTCACATGGACCGAACTCCAGGGGATGCCGTCAAAGAGGCCGGGGGTATGCCGCCGCATCCCGATCAGGTAGTAGCCGCCGTCGTCGCACGGGCCGATGACGACGTCAGTTTCATCGAGTCTTTCGAACGCCTCTTCGATGCGCCGGCCGGGAAGGGTCGGGCTATCGCTGTCGCAGAGCACGGCCGCCGTCGCCCCCCGGGAAAAGAGCGTTTTTGAAACGTTTGCCAGGCGTTCACCCAGATCTCCGCCGGCCTGGGGGAAGATGGAGAACCCCGGGGGAACGATCCCGGAAAAGAAGCCGCCCGCACCGGGAGGGGTGTAGGCCACAAACGGGTGGATGCCGTCGATGCGGGCGAGCCGGTCGATCGCGTCCTGCAGGAACCCGGCGTACAGCCGCGCCGCCGCAAGAGGCGTGAGCGGCGGGACAAGCCGCGTCTTCACCAGTCCGGGAACCGGCATCCGGGCCATGATGGCAGCCGCCCGCATCACTCTTTCCGGCCCACAAACCGGCCCCTTCCGACCTTCCCCTCGTCGGCGGCGTCCACCCAGAGGCCGATGCCGTGCTCCATCTTCCGGAAGGCGCCCGCCCCGAAGCGTTCGACGATCCGGCCCTTCAGGTCGCAGGTGAGGGCATTTCGGTAGCGGTGCATGTGCGACGCAAAATCCTCGCTGAGATCCTCGCATTCCCTCACGGCAAACCTGTGTCGCCGGAGCAGTTTTTTGTACCCCGGGAGGGTCTCCATGTACGGGAAGAGCATGAAGGCGTTGAGGCTGCGCCGTTCGTCATCGCTCATGGCCCCGGTCTGTATCCAGTCGGTGAAGGCGATCGTGCCGCCGGGCACCGCCACGCGATAGCATTCGCGGATCAGCCGGTCCTTGTCGGTGACGTAGCACCAGGAGTCCTGACCCCAGACGACATCGAAGGTCCCCGACTTAAAGGGCATATCGAGGGCGTTCCCGAGCCGGAAAACGACACTGTCGCCGAGACTGTTCTCTGTGCGTAACACCGCCTCGCTCACCATTCGCTCTGTTGCATCGAGGCCGGTCACCGTCGCGCCGTAGATGCGTGCCAGGTGCCGGGCCGGCCCTCCAAGACCGGAGAGGACGTCCAGAACCCGCGTGCCGGCGCGCACCCCCGCCATCCCCGCAAGAAGATCGGTCTCCTCGCCGCCGCCGACATGGATCTGCTCGCCCATCAGCATCTCCCAGATGATGCCGACCGCTCCCTCGTAGGCGGCCGTGACGTCACTGATGGTGATATCGAGCATATCCCGTTCATCTCCCCGGCGCCGCCCGCCAGCACTTCGGGTCGGGCCCACAGAGGTCGCCGGTCTCGTAGTATGCCACCGCCCGGCATCCCCAGCAGACAGCGCTCTGCTCGCACCGGGTGCAGGGGGAAGCGTTCGGGCCCGGCCGCCGCATCCCCGAAAAGAGGAGCTCGCCACGGTGGTCGTTCACGATCTCGTGGAGCGGCCGGTCGCGGATGTTGCCGAACCCCTTCCTGATGACCGAACAGGGCGTAACGTCGCCGTCCACCGTCACACAGACCATGCTCCCGCAGTAGAACTTGTTGACGTCCATCGTCCCGAACGAATGGGACGAGCCCGGGTAGCAGATCGCGTCCCGTGCCCGGCAGGCGTCCCGGACCTCCCCGGGCGTCGGCGCCCACTCCGGATGGCGGCATGCCCGGCCGACCGTACACATCTGCGTCAGGCAGATCGCTGTCCCGACCTCCTCGCAGAAGTACCGCATTGTCCGCACGAGGTCGTCCCCGGCAAGCGGCCGCGTGAACGTGATGCAGTTGACGAGTTCGTCTGCGGGTTTGCCGGAGGCCAGGATGTTCCCAATGCCGCGGCGGATCGCCTTGATCTTTTCCCCCGCATCCCCGTCATGGAGCAGGGCGTAGATGGCCGGATCGAGGGTGTCCAGATGCACGGAGATGAAGCCGCCCTCCGTTGCATCGACGGCGCGCCCGGCAACCTCCGGGTCGGCGAGCGGGATGCCGCTCGACCAGATGTTGTTGACAAAACCGAGGTCCCGGGCGAGCAGCGCGAGATCGTACCAGTCCTCGCGAGCCAGCGGGTCGCCCCCCAGCCAGTCGACGGCTTTCACGTCCATCGCCGCCGCCGAGGCGAGGACGGCAGCGATGTCGCCGGCGGGGAGATCCCCTCGCCGGGCAGCATCGGCCGGAGCGTAGCAGTAGCGGCACCCCTGCGGGCAGGCGAGGGTCGACTCGATCTGCAGGGAGTAAACCCGTTCCTCCTCAAAGTACCGTACCACGTCTTCCGGAGCAGGATGGAGGCAGCCCCGGGCGATAGCCGTATCGGCATCCATGGTAACAGACCTGAAGAACACACCCAACCATGAGCATCATGATATAAGTGGGTGACGACTACAGGGCGTTGCGCATGCTCTCGATCATCACGCCGGTGCTCAACGAAGAGGAGAACATACCCGGGTTTCTGGCCCATATCAGGAGCCTCCCGGCCCCGCTCGAGCTGATCGTCGTCGACGGCGGGAGCACGGACGGTACATGCCGGGCACTCGAGGCGGCGGAATCATTTCCCCATAGAATCACCGTGCTCTCCTCCCCGCGGGGAAGGGGTGTCCAGATGAACGCCGGAGCCCGGCATGCCACGGGAACCGTCCTGCTCTTCCTCCACGTCGACTGCAGGATACCCCCGGACGCCCCGGGCGCGATCAGCCGGGCGCTGGAGCAGGACGGGGTGATCGGCGGAGGGTTCTTCCACACGTTCTCGAGCCGTGATCTCCTGCTCCGTCTGACAGACTGGTTTGGTAACCTGCTGGCGGCACGGACGCAGACATTCTTCGGAGACTTCGGGATCTTCGTAGACAAAGAGGCGTTCTTTGCGATCGGCGGCTACGAGCCGCTTCCCTACCTGGAGGACGTGGAGTTCTCCCGGGCGGCACGCCGGCACGGGAGGCTTGTCCAGGTCGGCAGCCCCATCATCGTATCGCCGCGGCGGTATCATCAGAAAGGGAAGTACCGCTTGACTGCTGTCTACATCCTGGTGATGCTTCTTAATCTGGCCGGCATCAGGCCGAAGCGCTTCATCCGCTATGTAATCGATACATAAGGGCCGCCTGTGCTCACGCCTCTCTCTTCAGCATGACCGGCTCGCGTTCGTCCACCCAGCGCCCGAGGAACGACTGGAGGTAGACGCCGAAGAAGGCGCAGAAGAGGCCCCCGATGGTGGCGAAGATGATGTACATCACGCCGGTGTCGGTCGTTATGGGGAACCCGGAGATCTCGCTGATCGTCGAGAGGATGTAGGTGCTTGCTCCGAAGGCGATGGCCCCGATCGCCAGCACGAAGAACGGCAGGGCGACGACCCGCTGGATCGTCTCCCGCTCGTTTAAGAAAACATCGATGATCTTTCCTACCGACGCAACCAGGCCGGCGGCGGTGAACCAGGCGATCGAGCCGTAGATGAACGCGAGTATCTGGAAGAAGATGCCTGCAGAAGTGTAGTAGTCGAGGAGGCTTATGAGCCCGAGGATGACCCCGACGATACCGAGCAGTATCGCTGCAATATAGGAGACGAAGGTGAACCTGCCGCCGTGGAGCGACGCTTTGAGCGAGGAGATCAGGTAGCCGAAGACCTCGTCGATCCCTATGCCCTTAAAGAGCAGGTAGGTCCCGATGACACCGACGACGACGATGGTCGCGCCTTCGGGGTAGCCGAGCAGGTAGCCCACGGCATAGAGGAGCATGGCGAGGCCGAGCGGAACGAGCACGAGCTTCGAGACTTTCGGGTCGTCGAGGAGGCGCCGTAAGATATAATACGTCCCCTCGAGGTTCGGCATCTGGTTGACCACGACCCGCCGCACACTGCTGACCGGCACCCGGGACTGGATGATCGGCATGACATACTCGTCCTCGGCACCGTCGGTCACCACGATGCAGGATGTGGAGTCCGTCACGGAGAGGATCGTATCGAGACTGGACGCCACTCGCCGATCGCCCTCGAGCAGGTTCATGTGGTTGCCGCAGATGACGGCGACGGCGACCTCTTCCCCCCGCCCGGCAAGTTCGTCATAGAGTTTGATCGTCTCAAAGATCGCGTTGACGTCGGAATCCTCGGGGTCGATCAGGGCAAGAGACGTTGCTGCATGGAGGCATGCCTCTCTGCCCACGATGGGACCATCGATCCGGGCTTTAAACCCGAGATCATCATCGCGATCGACACAGAGGACGAGCGTCCGCTCTTTTGCCATGCAATAGAACATCGCCTCGAATCTATTAAATAATTTGCAGCGGCGGATAAAAAAGTATTAAATGAGTTTTGCGCGCTGAAGCAGGAGCAGGTCGTCGGTCGTGATCTTCTCACCGTCACGGAACTGTTGGAAGACACGTTCAGCCTCTTTCCGGACGGCTTTCTGCTCTTTGGTGACTTTGGTCTTCTTGGTCTTCT
>DAOSER010000047.1:0-13589 GCA_035363235.1 Methanoculleus sp. | reverse complement strand
ATCTCGTCGGGGTACATGAACCCGTGCGCCCGGTAGTAGAGCATCGTCTGCTGCTCTCCGGCGGTGATGGTGATGTAGTTCATCTTCGTCTTGATGTCGGCCGTGTCCTTGTCGTAGTGCTTGCGCATCGAGTCGTAGGGGTGGCGGTGCTCGATGCTCGTCGGCCTGCCCGGCTTGACCTCGGTCTTGCCCTGGACGATCGAGTCCGGGTCGCCGCCCTCGATGTAGTCGTAGAGGCAACTGTAGCGGTAGAGGTGGTCGAAGTCCTCGAGCAGCGCAAAATCCAGCGTCTGCTTCACGTAGGGGTCCGGCTCGTTCTTCGCCAGGTTCGCGGTGAGATCGACCGCCACCTGCTCGTAGCCGAGGGTGGTCTCGATGATCGACTGGTCCGCCGGGTTGAGCCAGTTGACCAGCTCCTGCTGCTGGGAGTCGATCCGCCGCATCAGGGCCATCGACTTCTTCACCTGGGGGTCCGGGTGCATCCGCTCGATTGCATGCGACATAAGGACAGCGTTGTTCTCGATACCGTTCATGAGGATGATCCGCGTCCGGGTGTAGGCGTCCACCGTCTTCTTGTCGTATGGGGCCGGGACCATGTCCTTCCAGTTCATGGGCTGCTCTTCTATCGGCATGCCCTCCATGTCAAATGGTCTGAATTGGGCCATTTCGTCTCCCTCCATAACCCCCGCTCACTTGTCGGTACGGGTATTCCCGGCAGTACGGCGGCACAGGGGTGAACCTTTCGGGCCCATCCCCGCACCCCGGAAGTCCAGGGGTTCCCCACCATACCGGTCACGCAATAAATACCTGATGGCCGAGAGGAGGGGGCAAGGATAACACATTTATCCGGGGCGATCGGGCGGCAACATCCATGATACCGACGGATAATCCGACACGGGGCCGTCCGGATGTACCCGGAGAACGCAAGGTATACGCTGCCGGAGGTGCGGTTGCGCAGGAAGCGATCGCGGGTGCCGTACAGGCTCACAGGAGAGAGCAATCCTCCACGAGATCGCCGGGACCGCGATCGCAGACCTCACCCCCCCGGCCTTCCGGGACACAGATGCGCGTATCTCCGCACAAAAGGTTAAGTGTGCCGGCTCAAGAGAGGTCTCCGGACGGTGACCGGCCACCCGGCAGTTACCGGATCGCAGGAGGCAAGGGCCATGACAGGACGAGAAGACGAGCCATCCAGCTCCGGAAGGCGGAGCACGGATGAGAGAGCAAGCGACCAGGAAACGGGGAATGCGCCGATCGCTCGTGGGGGCATCCGTGAGTTCCCCGGCCTCACCGCGGACTTCAGGGTCGATATCCTCGATCACCGGGATCAGGTGATCGTCGTCGCCGAGCTGCCAGGCGCAGAGAAGGATACGATCGCAATCACCCTGCTCAACCCGCAGACCCTGCGGATAACGGCAAGGCGTGCCGGTCCGGTCGAGGAGGGGCCGGGCGGCTATTCCATCCTTGAACGCGGGAACGGCACCCTGAGCCGCCTGATACGCCTGCCGGCAAGCGTTGTAAGCGAAGGGGCGAAGACCAGTTTCAGGAACGGCGTTCTTGAGGTGCGCCTGACAAAGATGAGGAGCCGGCCGGAGGCCGGGGGACGGGAGATCCCCATCACGTGACCGGGGGCCGGCGGGGCGGCCGGAGGCCGGGAACCTCGGCCGGGGTCCGGTTTGCGTAGCCCGTCGGCACGATCCCGCGCCCGATGACCCGCACGGTATCGGCGGCAAGGTTGACGAACTGCTTCACGGCGTCCCGGACCCGCATGTTCTGGAGGCGATACATCCCGATGCCGGCCGACGCAAAGACCTGGGCCTCCTCCGGTCCGAACTCTCCGGCGATGACGGCATCCACGCCGCGGCCGGCGAGGTCACGGGCGGGCCCTCCGGCAGCCGCCCCGAGCCTGCAGCTCACCGGGTTTTCGACGATCGCCACCGTGAGGATCTCCTGGTCCTCCACGTCGACCAGGGTGAACGAGAACGACGCCGAAAAGACCGGCGATACGGTATCGTCAAGCCCTCCGGAACCCGCGCTGGCGACTGCTATCTTCATGCGGATCTCACCTCCCACCAGGAGGACGTCAAGGTATATAGCATCAGTACCGGGGAGAGCAGGCGGCCATCCGGGTCGTCACGACCTGCGGGTGATAGCAGATGACGCTATCCCGGGCGGTGATCCTGCCGTTCGTCACCTGGTCGACGACGGCGAGGTGGTCCTGCACACCCCGGGGAAGGAGATAATACTCCCGCACGAACTCCCTGCCCCGCGCACCCATCTCCGCAGCCTTCTCCGGGCTGCGGAGGAGGTGGAGGATCCGGTCGGCGGTCTCCTGGATCGTCGAGACCAGGTAGCCGTTCCAGCCGTCCCGGATCTGGAGCGGTATACCGCCGACGTTCCCGGCAACCACGGGTTTCCCCTTCCAGAGCCCTTCAGTCACCGTCAACCCGAACCCCTCTTTTATCGACTTCTGGACGATCACATCCGACGCCCGCTGGAGCGCGTTGATCTCCCGGTGACTGTCCGGCGGGAGGTCGAGGACATGGATATCGGGATCGTCCTCGGCCGTCTCGCGGACCTCGCGCAGGACGAGGAAACACTCCGGGTCGTCGCACGCCCGTCCCCCGACGAGGACGAGCTGGCAGGGAGTCTTCTGGCGGACCTTCTTAAACGACTGGATGACCCCCACCGGGTCTTTGAAGACGTCGTACCGGGAGACCTGGGTGACGATCGGCTTTTCGGGGTCGATGCCGTACTTCGTGAGGGTGGCATCAATCTCGGTCTGTGGGATCTCGCGGTTCTTCTCGGACAAGGGATCGATGAACGGCGGGATGATGAAACTTGGCACGTTCCAGAGGGGAAGATACTGGAAGCTGGAGAAGATGCTGGCATGATACTTCTCGACCAGCCTTCGTAAGATGTTGCCGATACTGCCCACGGCCGTCGTGGGGACCGTCTCCAGCTGGACGTGACACCGCCAGAGCAGCCTCTTTCGCTCGAGTTCCCGGGCCGTCAGGAACTCGACGAGACCGAGCGGCTGGGGGTCGTGGATGGTCACAACGTCGGCATCATCCTCGATCAGCCCTTCATTCTGCCGCTGCGCCTCCCAGTAGGTCTCGACCATCGACGGCGAAAACCCATCCCGGCCCTGGAGGAAGTTATGAAGCGTCTTCGTGACATCGAAAAATTCCGGTCCGGCCTCCATGACGCTCCAGGTTGTCTCAAGGCCGAGTGCGTTGAGGAACGGGACGTACGACATCAGGATCTCTGCGACACCGCCTCCGTAGCGGGTCGAGTTTATCTCCTGGATCCTGACGCCGGAGAGGCGGTCGGCAAGTTCTTCTATCGCCGAAAATTGTTTTCTGCCCACGATCTGCTGGTATTCCTTGAGGGAGGGGTGTCCGGGAAGATCCGTAACGATCATGAGAGCAACACTACCCGGTATTACGCAACTGGCCGATAAAATGCCTTTCGGTGGAGGGCAGGCTGTCCCGGCCGGAGCGTACTCCGGAAGGTACTATCCGCTCCGGATCTGCGGGGTACGGTGAGTGTCATCATCTGCACGAGAAGAGGCGCCCCGGGGAAGGGCCCTCTCCAGCGCAGCCTTCAACTCGGCAAGCGAGATGGGCTTTTCAAGGACACCGACGATATCATCCGCATACCTTGAATACTCTTCGGGCCAGACGTGTTTTGCGGTAAAGAGCAGGACCGGGATGTCCTTGAACTCGTCGTTCCGCTTCAGTTCCTCCAGGAACTGCCACCCGTCTATCGGAGACATCATCACGTCGAGGATGATGAGTGCAGGTTTCTCTTTCTTGATTGCACGCAGGGCATCCCACCCGTTATGCACCAGAAGCGGTTCACGATCGATCTTTCTGAGCAGCAGTTCCATTACTTCCAGCGTCGGCAGGTCATCGTCAACGACCATAATCTTGTTTCCCAAAATTCATACCTCCCTTGGTATCCGAATGGTGAAGGTGCTCCCCTCGCCCACCGCACTCGTCACCGTTATCTCTCCTCCGTGCAGCAGGGCAAACTTGTTCGCGATCGAGAGCCCCAGGCCCGTTCTGCCGCCTTTATAACTTTGTTTTTCGGCATTCGCGATGTAGAACGGCCTGAAGATCGATCCGATGATTTCTGCGGGGATACCGATGCCATTATCGCACACCATGATATAATGATTTTCATTTGATCCCGCATAGCGGATCCATACATTCTCTGGTGGTTCATTATACTTAACCGCATTAGATACCAGGCACTCCACCACCAGGTAAAGCCGATCGGGATCTCCACAGATGCGAACAGTATCAGGTATTTCGTTATATATCCGGGCTTTCCTATCATATCCGCCACTGGAGATGACGGTTTCAACGAGCTCGCGGAGATGTATGTCCTGAACGGTCAGGTCGACACAGTCCATCGTCAGCAGGCTCAGCTCGACCACCCTCTCCACCACCGCCTGTTCTTGACCGGCGCACTCGAGACAGGTCTTGAGGATCTCCCCGGTCTCCTTTGTGAGGCCGTAATACCCGGGATCTTCGACGATCATCCGGAGGTAGCCGACGAGCGGCTGCAATGGCGTGCGCAGTTCGTGGGAGATGGTTGTGACAAGTCCCTTCCACTGGTCAACCTCCCAGGACATCTGCCTGCAGGCAAGCCTCTGCCGCCGCATCTCGGTGGTGTCGCGCGCGCACCCTACGACACCGATGAGGGCGCCGTCAGCATCGGTATAGGGGGCGATTGTGACGGAGAGGGTATGCTGGTCACCAGCCACCACCAGATCGAGATTATAACAGGAATTCTTCCGCTCCTGGATCACTCTACGGACCTGTTTCATGTGCTGCGCGGCAAGGTCTTCGGGCAGGAGAGCATCCATACCCCGTCCGACGATCTCGTCTGGGGAGATACCGTAATCAGAGGCGCGCAGCCAGGAAAAGTGCAGGATGCGCCCCGTTGTATCCTGCATGAAGAAGATATCGTTTGACTGCTGGATCAGTTCCATCAGGCGCCCGTTCGACTGAACAAGGGCTTCGTGCTTGTCCAGGAGCCTGCCGGTATCCACAACCGTGCACTCAAAGAGGTTCTCGGGAACCAGAACACGGCAGGAGAAGAGGACCACCCGTGCATCGCCGTTTCGCGTACAGAAGGTCGTTTCTGCATTCCCGATGTATCCCTCCCGCTTCATCTCCTCAATAAACCAGGCTTTGTCAGCCTCATCCGCCCAGAACCTTCCGGCCGGGATGCCGATGAGTTCCTGAGGGGTGTAACCGAGTATATCGGCACACCGTTTGCTGACGCAGACCAGCCTGAGTGTTTCGGGATCGCAGAGGAATTTTGCGTCGCGGGTATCCTCGGCGATCTGCCGGCACCGCGAGGCAACCAGATGGGTGTTCTGCGAGAAGAGTGTCGTGGCCCCGAAGACCCAGAGGAAGATCATCGTATGCAATCCCGTCATCACCGGGTCTACGGCGAAGCCGAGTACCGACAGGTACGCCCGGATGAGTACAAACCCGCCGACCAGGAATGCAGTCACCCGGAGCCCCTGCCTGGGGAACCAGAACGCGACAAGGAGTATGGGAATACAGTAGACCAGGGGGCAGACGAGGTAAGCGCTGTCGTCCGATACAACCGCCGTCAGCATAAGCGATACCGCCGAGAATGCCACTACCACGACCATTTTGACAATATCCGTCTCGGTAAAGAGGTCTTCTCGCAAATGGCTGAAGGGACAGCGGCCTGGAGACATGGGAGATACAGAGATTATTCCAGAATGAGTATATATGCAATTCGAAATCCTGCGATGAGATATGAATAATATTTCAAAAAATGAAGGATTATTCTTGGTATTTCTGGGCCAATAACAAATATTTCGCAGGGTTTCTGACGGTGCGGGCGAAAGAGACACGGCAGGCCCCGTACCGGCCGGGGGCGAGCATATATGAAGATCGTCGTATAACCCTAGAATATGCGCCCGTTTGTCTTCGTCAACGTCGCTATGAGCGCTGACGGGAAGATCTCGACGCGAGAGCGGCGGCAGGTGAGGATCTCAGGAAGTGAGGATTACTCACGGGTCGACCGGATCAAAGCAGAAAGTGATGCCATTATGGTCGGCATCGGCACCGTGCTCGCCGACAACCCCTCGCTCACCGTCAAGTCCCCGGAACTCCGGGCCGGGCGGAGAGCGGCCGGAAAAGATGAGAACCCGATCCGTGTCGTGGTGGACAGCGCGGGGAGGACTCCCCTGGATGCGGATATCCTCCACAAGGGAACCGGCAGGCGTATTGTGGCCGTTTCGCAGAGAGCGTCCCCCGAAGCGGTGGAAAGGCTCCGGGAGCATGCCACTGTCGTCACCGCCGGCGACGAGACCGTCGACCTCTCTCTCCTGCTCGAAGAACTGTACCGGCGGGGTGTCCGGCGCCTGATGGTCGAGGGGGGCGGGACCCTGATCTGGGCACTTTTCGAGCGGGGACTCGTCGACGAACTCCAGACGTTCGTCGGCAGCATGGTTATCGGCGGGAAGGATGCCCCCACGCCGGCAGACGGCACCGGCTTTCTCCGGGAGGCGGATTTTCCACGGCTCACACTTATCGATGTTGTTCGGCTCGATGACGGCCTGCTCATACGGTGGCAGGTCCAGAGAACGTGAGGCAGGAGAACCCTGCCCGGCTATCCTGTCGGAAGGTGTGGGGGATTGAAAACTTCGACGGTGCCTGAATGGCCACATGTGGCCTGACGGTGCTCAAACCGGCCGATAGAAAAAAGAGATCGTGAGGGCCTGCCAGGGTCAGGGGACTTCTACTATCCGATCTGTGACCTTGTAAGAGCCGCCCGTGACGAGAGCGACGGTTATCTCGACCCGGTTCTCTCCTTTTGCATTCTGGATTGTGATACTGTCGCCGCGGATTGGCTGCATGGTCTCGGTGATGATCTCCCCGGTCGACTTGGTCACGCGTACGTCGATGCTCGTCACGAAGTCCTGGCCTTTGCCGCCGTCGAAGGTAATGGTGAGGTCATGGGTAAACCGGGAGGGGTATCCGGGCTCGATCCCGAACACAACCTCCCTTCCCAGCGGCACCGTCTGCGTCGGGCCGGGCGTAAGGGAGACGGAGGTCGTTGTGGGCGCAGGCGTTTCCGCGATCGTCGCCGTCTCCCGTGGAGACGGGCCGGCAGGCTCGCCGGAGCCAGTGCAGGCAGCACTGAACGAAAATGCGAGCAGGAGCACAATCAGAGCAGGTAGCAACCTGAAGTTCATAAAGCATTCATGTACATCAAGGTATTTCACCCTTTCGTCACGCTTGTGGTATACCGGAGATACAACGATATAAATACCAGGCTGTGCTGCCGACGGCGGAACCCGGAGGTCGCATCCTATCGTAGAAAGATCTCCGGATAACAGCGCCCGGCACCATAGAAAGTTTTTTAACTGTAGGAAGGAAACTTCTATCCTCAAAGATAGAGGTAAAAACCATGAACCTACGAAGACCGAACGCGAACGAAGCCACGGGAACAACCAACCGCTCCCGGGACGTCGTGCCCATGTCCGGCATCTGCAGCCGGTGCGTCGACGGCTGCAAGGGATCCTGCGAGATCTGGCTCTCTTCCTTCCGGGGTAGAGAGGTCCTCTATCCCGGCCCCTTCGGTGAGATCACAGCCGGTGCGGACAAAGACTACCCGATCGACTACTCGCACCTGAACATCCAGGGCTATGCCCGGGGTGCAAAAGGACTACCGGAAGGCGTCGAGGCCAACCCCGACACTGCCGTATTCCAGGACGTCGATACCAGGACCGAGTACGGGTGGAAGATCAAAGTGCCGATGCGGGTTCCGATCTTCACCGGCGCACTCGGATCGACCGAGATCGCACGGGCGAACTGGGAGCACTTCGCCATCGGGGCCGCCATAGCGGGGATCACGCTCGTCTGTGGAGAGAACGTCTGCGGCGTCGACCCCGAGCTGGTGCTCGACCACGACGGCAAGGTCACCAGGTCGCCCGAGATGGACCGCCGGATCGAGATCTACCGGAAGTTCAAAGACAGGTACGGCGAACTCCTGGTGCAGCTGAACGTGGAGGATACAAGACTCGGGACCGCCGAGTACGTCGCGTCAAAGCACAACCTGGAGACGATCGAGCTGAAGTGGGGCCAGGGTGCAAAGTGCATCGGCGGCGAGATCAAGGTCGGCAGCCTCGACCGGGCTAACCAGCTCAAGGACCGGGGCTACATCGTCCTCCCGGACCCGGGAGTCCGCGAGGTCCAGGCAGCCTTCCAGGACGGTGCCATAAAGGAGTTCGAGCGGCACTCCCGCCTCGGTTTCGTCACCCGCGAAGAGTTCCTCGAGGAGGTCGACCGGCTTCGCGATATCGGGTTCAAGCGGGTCACCCTCAAGACCGGTGCCTACTCGGCCGTCGAACTCGCGATGGCCATCCGCTACGGGGCTGAAGCGAAGATCGACCTCCTCACCATCGACGGCGCACCCGGCGGCACGGGGATGAGCCCCTGGCCGATGATGAACGAGTGGGGCATTCCGACATTCTACATCGAGTCGCTTGCCTACCAGTTCGCCGAGAGGCTCCGGCAGCGGGGCATCCGGGTCCCGGACATCGCCATCGCCGGCGGGTTCGCGGACGAGGCCAATGTCTTCAAGGGGCTCGCCATGGGAAGCCCTTACGTCAAGGCCGTCTGCATGGGCCGCGCCCTCATGATCCCCGGCATGGTCGGGAAGAACATCGCAAGGTGGCTGGAGACCGGGGAGATCCCAAAGACCGTCTCGAAATACGGCCGCACCAGAGACGAGATCTTCGTCTGCTGCGAAGAGCTCAAGGAGAAATACCCCGGCCGGATAGACGAGATCCCGCTCGGAGCGATCGGGATCTACACCTACGCCCAGAAGTTCAGGACCGGGCTCCAGCAGATCATGGCCGGGACCCGGAACTTCAGCCTCAAGACGGTCGGCCGGAGCGACCTGATGGCCCTGACCGAGGAGGCGGAAGCGGTCTCCGGCATCCCGTACGTGATGCGGGCCTACCGCGACGCTGCCGAAGCGGTCCTCGACTCGTGAGCACGGATTGTATCGAGAGACGAACAACCTCCCCCGTTGGCCGCACACCATGTCCCTGTCGTTGGACAGGGGGAGGAAAACGAGCCTCGGAAGATACAAATACCCTAAATAAACAATTTTTAATAATATTTCGTATCCACGATAATATTTAATGCGAAGAGTGCATCAGGTATGCCCGATATACCATGCATACGGATACCAGTCCGACCATTCTCATCACCGGCGGGGCAGGATTCATCGGATCACACCTCGCAACGGAGTTGCTGCAGCACGGCTACGGGGTCCGCATCCTCGATAACCTGACGCCAAGGGTGCACGGCCCGGAGCGGCACCGGCCCAACCACCTTGACCGGCGGGCGGAGGTTATCGTCGGGGATATCCGGGACTCGCACCGGCTCGAGGAGGCCCTCGCTGGAGTCGACGCCGTCATCCACCTGGCAGCAGTCGTCGGAGAGCGGTCCAGCATGTACCAGATTGAGAAGTACATGAGCGTCAACACCGCCGGGACCGCCGTCCTCCTCGAGGCCCTGCTCGACCACCCCATCAAGCGGCTCATCGTCGCCTCCAGCAGTGCCGTCTATGGTGAAGGCCTATACTGCTCGTACAACGGCACCATCTACCCGAAGATCCGGCGCTCTCCCGACCGGGTGGCACGGGGGGACTGGGAACCCCGGAGCCCGGACGGTGAGGTGATCTATCCGCTTCCCACACCGGAGACAAAGGAGGCATCCCCGCTCTCGGTCTACGCCATCTCCAAGTACGACCAGGAGGAGATGTGCAGGCTGATCGGGGAGTCGTACGGCATCCCGACGACCATTCTCCGGCTTTTTTCCGTTTACGGCCCTCACCAGGGGTATGCAAACCCATATTCCGGCATGCTGACTGAATACGCCTCCCGCCTGCTCCAGGACCTTCCCGTGCGCCTCTTCGAGGACGGTTACCAGCAGCGCGACTTCGTGAGCGTCTACGACACGGTGCGCGCCTTCCGCCTGGCTCTCGAGTCGCCCGGCGCTGCCGGCGGGACGTTCAACATCGGAAGCGGCCGCCCTTATACGTTTAAGACCATCGCCGACCTCCTTGGAACGATCACCCGGCGGCAACACCTCGTCCCCGAGGTCACGGGGACCGGCCGGACCGGCGATATCCGCCACTGCATTGCAGACATCGGCCGTGCACGGGAGATCTTCGGCTACGAGCCGGAGGTCTCGCTCGAAGCAGGCCTGCTCGACCTGGTCGCCTGGGTCGAGGCCGAGATCGCAGAGCGGCGAAAGGTTCCCGCACCCGTTGCGGTGCCGGGGCCGTCGCGCCTCCCGGTCTGAAGACCCCCCGGAGCCCAACCTTTATTTTTCTCGCAGAACGTACGTAACCGTATCATGCGCCTCAGCCTCCGGACCTGGGAAGTACGGCTCGGGATTATCCTCGTTGCTTCATCGGTCGCCATCTACAGTGTGAAATACCTCCTGCTCGGCGACGCCGAAAACACCTATCAGTACATCTTCAACGCTCTCGGGTTTCTGCCGATAAACGTCCTCCTGGTCACCCTCATCTTAAACCAGCTCCTGAGCGTCCGGGCAAAGCGCGACCGGCTGGACAAACTGAACATGGTCATCGGCACCTTCTTCTCGGAGGTCGGCACCGAGCTCCTCACCATCCTCTCGGATCGCGACCCGAGCCTCCCGGAGATCCGGCACGATCTCGTCGTGACGAACGCCTGGACGCCGGAGACGTTCTCCGAGGTGCGCGATCGCCTCCGGCACCACACCTGCCGGGTCACCGTCGGTGCCGCAGACCTGCAGGAACTCTGCCGGTACCTGACGGAACAGCGGGGCTTCCTCCTCCGCCTGCTCGAGAACCCGGTCCTCATGGAGCACGAGTCGTTCACCGACCTCCTCCGTGCGGCCTTCCACCTGACCGAGGAACTCGAACGGCGGGGGGACTTTGCAGCGCTCCCGGCAAGCGACGTCGAACACCTCGCAGGGGATGTCGAACGGGTGTACGGCCGGCTTATCGGAGAATGGCTCGGGTACATGGAGTATCTCCAGAGGAACTACCCCTACCTCTTCTCGCTTGCGATGCGGAGCAATCCTTTCGACGAGACGGCGTCGCCGGTCGTCCAGTGAGAGGGCTATAAGGATCGTATCATCGGGCAAAGGGTTTGCCGAAAACGATCCTTCACGTCTTTCGCGGTTTCAATGCGACCGTGATCCCGCCAGGAGCACAACCTATATAGCCGCGGGCGGGCTACGGCACGCCTGATTACCATGGCCGAATACTCCGTACTGATCGGCGGGAAAGCCGGCGAAGGCATCAACACGGCAGGCCTCTCCATCGCCGGCCTCTTCTCCCGCCTCGGCTACCGCACCTACATGTATTTCGATTACCCCTCGCTCATCCGGGGCGGACACAACTTCGCAATCATCCGGGCCTCAGACAGAACGATCGGGGCGCACCGCACCCCGGTCGACGTCCTACTCGCCTTCGATCAGAACAGCATCGACAACCACCGCCAGAGGGTCCACGAGGGCACGACGGTCATCTACGACGCCTCGCAGGTGGTGCGGGCGGAAGGCTACGGCCTCCCGCTCGACGATATCGTTAAAGAGGAGAAAGCACCCCCGATCACCAAAAACTCCGCGATGCTCGGTGCGCTTGCACGGGTGGGGGGCATCGGCCGGGAGATCCTCGAAGACGTCCTCCGCGCAACCGTTCCTGCAAAGCACCTGGAGGCGAACCTCCGGGTCGCCGGCCGGGGCTACGACGCCGCAGGGGAGGCCTTCACCGTCGAGCCGGTCGATGGACCGGCACTCCCGGTCCTGACCGGAAACGAGGTCACAGGGCTCGGGCTCGTCCACGGTGGGCTGGACACCTACGTCGCCTACCCGATGACCCCGTCGTCGAGCATCCTCCACTTCCTCGCCAACCGCGCCGAAGACCTCTCGATCAAGGTTATTCACCCAGAAAACGAGATCAGCGTCATCCTGATGGCGCTCGGGCTCGCCTACGCCGGCGAAAAATCAGCGGTCGGCACCTCAGGCGGCGGGTTCTGCCTGATGACCGAAGGCCTCTCCTTTGCCGCGATGTCGGAGATTCCCGTGACGATCGTGATGGGGCAGCGGCCCGGCCCGAGCACCGGCATGCCGACCTACACCTCACAGGGCGACCTCCACTTTGTCCTGAACGCCGGCCAGGGGGAGTTCCCGCGGCTCGTCGTCGCCCCGGGCGACCTCGAGGAGGCCTACGCCTGGTCGGCGGCCGCCCTGATGCTCTCCTGGCGGTACCAGGTCCCCGCGATCGTCCTTACCGACAAGACGCTCGCGGAAGGGGCCTATTCCTTCGATCTCGGGGCCGTCACCCCGCTCCCGGACCGCGAACCGGTGCTCTGGGACGGCACAGGGGAGTACCGCCGATACGCCCGGACCGCAGACGGCGTATCGCCGCTCGCCTTCCCGGGAAGGGAAGGCGCCGTCGTCAAGGCAACCAGTTACGCCCACGACGAGGCCGGGTTCACCACGGAAGAGCGTGAGGAGGTCATTGAACTGCAGGAGAAGAGGTTCCGGAAAGGCGAGAGCCTGAAGGCGGAACTCGCCACCTACCCGGCGGTGAAGACCTACGGCGCACGGGACGCCGGGACGACGATCGTCTGCTGGGGATCGGAGAAGTGGGCCTGCATCGAGGCTGCCGAAGAACTCGGGGCGCGGGTCGTCCAGCCGCTCGTTCTTGCGCCGTTCCCCGTCCGCCAGTGGAAGGAGGCGATGATCGGGGCGGGGAAGGTCGCCTGTGTCGAGAACAACGCCACGGGAGAGCTCGCCCGCCTTCTCCGGCAGCACGGGTTTGAGCCGGGGAGACCGGTCCTGAAGTACGACGGGCGGCCGTTTGCGGTCGATGAACTCGCGGCACGGCTCGGGGAGGTCTTCGCATGACCCCGGATCAACCTCCCGGCCGGCCGGCCGGAGGGCTCATCAGCCCGGCACAGAACACCTGGTGCCCCGGGTGCGGCAACTTCTCCATCCAGCACATGATGAAGTCGGCCATCGCGGAACTCTCGGAGGAGGAGGGGATACCCCTTGAGAACTTCGTCCTTCTCGGCGGGATCGGGTGCCACGGGAAACTGGCCGACTACCTGAACGTCAACAGCCTCTACGCCATCCACGGCCGTTCAGTCCCGGCGGCCACCGGGATACGTCTAGCAAACCCGGATCTGAAGGTGATCTGTCATGTCGGGGACGGGGACATCTACGCCGAGGGGCTCGATCACCTTCTCTTCGCGGCCAAACGGAACAGCGACATCACGGTTATCGTCCACGACAACCGGGTCTATGGGTTGACGACAGGGCAGTACACCCCGACGTCGCCCGCCGGCTTTAAGGGCCGATCGACCCCCGGCGGGATCACGGAGCATCCCATCAACCCGCTCGAAGTCATGCTCGCCGCCGGGGCGACCCATATCGCGCGGGGCTACACGAAGAAGACCCGGCACCTAAAAGACCTCTTCAAGGAGGCGATCATGCACCGGGGGTTCTCGTTCGTCGACG
>DAOSER010000046.1:0-14000 GCA_035363235.1 Methanoculleus sp. | reverse complement strand
AGGGCAAGAAGCAGGGTCATGGTATGCCTTTTATCCTGAATAGACTGGGAAAATGATGATGAAAAAGATGCTGAAACCCGGCACCAATCAACTTTGTTTAGTTAATTGAATGAGATATAATGATATCCTATTAATTTCCATGAGCTGCGCCGTTGAATTAATTCTGCCGGATAAAGGCTTCGATCGTCCGGAAAACAACCTGAAACTCTTCATCGCAGGGCAGGGACCCGGCATAGGAGACGGCTCCGCACTGTTCAAGGACGGAAGATACGATCCCGATCTCATGACCGCTCTCCTCGAGCAGGCGCAGGACATCGCCGTCCGCAAGTTCTGCGCCGGTCCAGTGTGCCGACGAGACGTACGACCGCAACGCCCTGCCGGCCGTACCGTACGCCTCTTTCCGGTCGCCGCGGTCAAACTCTGCGCGTGCCGCCTCAAGGAGACGGAGGGCGTCGCCGCGTGGGTCGCGGGGAACCGGGGAGACCACCGGCTTCGGCACTGCTGGCCCTCCCTTCCGGACGAGGCAGGCGATCAGGAGAACGATGCAGATCGCCCCGGCACCCGCGAGCCAGACAAAGTCGGACGGTTTTTCAAATACCACGTCCCGCACCTCTCCCCCGGAGAGTGTGGCGACGATCCTGGCCGTCCGGTTCTGGCCGTCGACAAATCCTATACCGACAGAGGAGGCGCCCACCGTTGCATTCATCGAAGACGTAACCGGGAAGAAACCGGCATCGGCGAGCTCCCCGGCATACTGCCTGTAGGTCTCGTTTGCCGTGAGGACGCCGGGCACCACGAGTGACCTTTCGGAGGCATACGCCGCATATGTTGCAGAACCGTTCGCCACCGCACCCCCGGCCTGTATCACTTCCCCGGCGCCCCCGCGATACTCGAATGAAAACGTTCCCGTGCCTTCATCCGTGGGGTTGACTGTCGCCGCCGTCCGGGTGTACCCATGCGAGGTGAGGACGGCGTGGATCTCCCGGACAGGCGGGTCGTCCTCAAGCCCGGCAAGCAGCGCGAATCGCAACGCCTGCATACGGTCCTGCTCCCGCGCCGCCTGATTCCGGAGCGACCCCACATCCTGCATCATCTGTCCGGGCTGTTTCGTCGAAGAGGACGAGGACCCACCCTGCGGCCCGCCGGGCCCCGCCAGGGTTGAGACCGAAGAGACGGAGCTCACCTGCGGGTTCTGCTGGTCCGTCTGCTCGGTCGTCGACTGGACGGCATGGACCCGGATCTCCGGGAGGGCGATGCGGATGCGCGGGGCGTTTCCGTACTCAAAGGTTATATCGAAGAAGAATGTGCCGGGCATTGCCGACGTTCCGGCACTGGCAGTGATCTCCGTTGTATCCCGGAAGATGGTGATCATCCGGGACTGGGACTCTCCCGCCGGACCGCTCCCTTCGCCGCTCTCCGGAACGAACCGCACTTCCCGGACGAGCACCCCCGTGATATCAGTGCCGAGCGTGTTTTTAACGGCGATGGGAAAGAGAGCCTCCTCTCCGACCTGTATGGTGTAGTCGGACTGTTCGGTCGAGAGGGTGATGCCTCCAGCCGCAACGGTCGCCACGCAGCCGAGGGCAACCAGGAGGGCGAGGAGGAGCCGCCTCACGGGAGGATCCTCCCCCGGCCGTAGCGGAGGTAAATCTCCAGCAGGAGTACGCCGAGCGCCCCGATGAAGAAGACTTCACGGATGCTCGTATCTTTCGGTTCACGCGGGATCTCGTCGGTCAGCCCGGCATAGATCGCTGCAAGCGTCCCTTCGTCGACCGCGGCGTAGTACTTCCCCCCGGTCGTGCGGGCGATCGCTGCAAGCGTCTCCTCGTCGAGCGCCGCATACTCCAATGTGCTCGACGGCGGATTTGCCGAGCCGATGCCCACCGTATAAACCGGTACGCTCCGTTCCCGGGCATACGCGGCAGCCTCCTCGGCAGAGAAGATGCCCGCATTGCCGGCACCGTCGGAGAGGAGGACCACCACCCGGTGCCGGTTGGGGATGGAATCGGCCATGTCGATGCCGAGGGCGAGCCCGTCGCCAAGAGCCGTCTGCCCGTCCCGGCCCCGGATGCCGTGGAGCCTCTCGATCACCCGGTCACGGTCGGGAGAGAGGTACGCGGCGCTCGTTGCGCCGGATTCGAAGATGACGACCCCCGCATAATCATCCGGATTGAGCCGGGAGAGCAGGGTCTCCGCGGCAGCCTTCGCGGCCTCCAGGCGGGTGGGGTGGTAATCAGTCGCCTGCATGCTTCCGGAAGTATCCAGCACCAGCACCACGCTGACGCCCTCGTCAACCCCTTCGATCGGTATCTGCGGGTCGGCGAGGCCCACCAGGATGAGAGCGAGGGCAAGGAGGGCAAGGGCGAAGAGAGCGTGCGGGCGCGGGAGCCTGCCGGGGGTCCCGACCTGTGCGGCGACCGCGACACGGGAGAAGGTGAGCGCCGCGTAGGACCGCTCCTGGACGGCGCGCCGGTAGAGGAGAGAGAGGACCGGGATGGCCGCAAGGCCGACGAGCCAGAGCGGCTCTGCAAAACCGGTCATCTAACCACCCCGGTAGCGCGGGTGCGCGTAGAAGCGGCGCAGGGGCAGGTCGTAGGGCTCATCGGTGGATATGCGGATCCCGGGGACCCGGCACGAGAGCAGATCGCCCTCGATCCGCCGGTCCGCTGCGGCCAGGGCATCGGCGTAGGCGCTGCGGAAGGCAGGGTCCGACGTATCCACGAGCACCTGCTCGCCGGTCTCCGGGTCTTCGAGGAAGACCTGTCCGACGTCCGGGAGAGAGTCCTCCGCGGGATCGGTGACCCTGACGGCAGTCGCTTCGTGCCGCCGCCGCAGGAGCGAGAGGTCCCGGGCAAACTCCGGGTCGTCGAAGTCGGAGAGGACGATGACCGAAGACCTGCGCCGGACCCTCGTGCAGAGATACCGGAACGCGGCGGCAAGATCGGTGCCTCTTCCCTCCGGCCGGTGGGAGACGAGGGCCTGCACGAGCCTGATGACCTGGCTTTTGCCCGGCCGGGCCGGGATGAAGACCTCGACGCGGTCGGTGACGATGCAGAGGCCCACCCGCCCGTTCTGCCGGTGGGCGGCAAAGATGAGGCTCGCGGCCACCTCGAGTATCCGGCGGTCCTTGCTCGTCGAGGACCCGAACGTCGCAGACCCCGACCGGTCGAGGACGAGGTAGTAGGTCCGGCTCCGCTCCTCCTCGAACTCCCTGACGACGAGCCGGTCCATCCGGGCCGAGGCTTTCCAGTCGATCGCCCGGGCGTCGTCGCCGGGGAGGTACTCGCGGAGGTTTGCAAGCGCCATCCCGCTCCCCTTGAAAGGCGATCGTCTTGGGCCGAGGCGGGAGCCGTCGGCCAGCATGGCGGTCTTGAGTTCTATCCGCCGGATCTGCCTGATGAGATCCGCCCGCTCCGCAGCATCGCTCACCGTCAAGGCACCTCCACGACCGCCAGGACCTGCCGGACGACCTCTTCAGGAGTGAGGTCGTCTGCCTCCGCCTCGAAGGTGAGGAGGACCCGGTGCCTGAGGACGGCGGGGGCGAGGGCCCGGATGTCGTCGGGGACGACGTAGCCCCGGCCGGCGAGCACCGCGTGCGCCTTGCCGCAGAGGAGGAGGGCGAGCGATGCCCGCGGGGATGCCCCGGAGGCGATCATGGGGCCGAGGTCGAGGCCGTATGCCGCCGGGTGCCGGGTGGCGTCGACCAGCTGCGCGGCGTAGCGTTTGACGCCCGGGTCGGCGTAGACCGACCGCACGAACGACCGGAGGGCGGAAAGACCGGCGGCGTCGAGGACCGGGGCCGGGGAGCCGGGCTGGTCCCCCGCCGTGAACCGGTCGAGGATGGCGACCTCTTCGTCGAGGGTCGGGTAGTCCATCCGGATCTTGAGCATGAACCGGTCGAGCTGCGCCTCGGGGAGCGGGTAGGTGCCCTCCGATTCGAGCGGGTTCTGGGTGGCGAGGACGAAGAACGGGCGCGGCAGCGGGTAGGTCTCGCCCTGGATGGTGACCTGCCCCTCCTGCATCGCCTCGAGGAGGGCGGACTGCACCTTCGGGGGGGCACGGTTGATCTCATCGGCAAGGATGATCTGGTGGAAGATCGGCCCCTGGATCGTCCGGAAGGCGGCCGTGTTCCGGTCGTAGATCCGGGTCCCGGTGATGTCGGCGGGGAGGAGGTCGGGGGTGAACTGGATCCGGGCGAAGGTGCAGTCGAGGCAGTGCGCGAGGGTGCTGATCGTGAGCGTCTTTGCTATCCCCGGCACCCCTTCGAGGAGGGCGTGGCCGCCGGCAAGCACCGCCGCGAGCACCTGGTCGATAACCGCCTGCTGTCCGATGATCACCGTCTCCATGCCGGAGCGAACCGCATCGAGGGCGGCCGCATGCTCCCGTGCCCGGCGGTTGAGCGCTGAAATCTCCGTATCCGTGCCTGCCATGCTGAATCCTGGAAAAGAGGTGGGCGGATATGCTATTTGACGGTTGCCAGTTGGGGGCGAGTTAACCAGACACCATTGACCGGACCTCCAGGGGGCTCCGCAGGCACCCCGGGATATTGAGTTCTTCCGGAGTGCCGATGAAAGCCGTGCCGGCCGCAGCCGGCCAGGCAGCGATGCAGGATGGCCGGTAGTCTGCCCGAAATGCGGTTACCGGATGACAGGAGCCGCAAACGCAGAGAGCGCGAGAAATACCTTAGGTTTCACTGCGTAAACCCCGGCACAGAAATGGGCGTGGACGCCCGCGACGCGACCGGCGAGGCAACGCTGCAACCCACTGCGGCAGAGAAACCGGTCGCGACGGTAGGCAGCCCGGATGGCCGGGAGTACTCCCACGCCACAGGCCACCCAGCTCCTGATCCTGGTGGCGGTCCAGGCGTTCGGGACCCTCTCTTCATGAGGAGAGCCTGAACACTTTTTTCTCCCCGGTTGGGTGCCGAGAACGTGCAGGATGCCATGAGAGGACAGCCAACTCCCTACACCGGGCGTTCGAAGACCGCACCCGCCACTTCGCGACGCCTTACCCCCACCAACTACAATCCAGGGTAAGGTAAGGTAGTCTATTTTTGAGTGATTTCGTGCGAAAAATTTAATAATGACTAAAAAATGTTAATCAAATGTGATTAAAACGGCCCGATTTAGTAACGGTCTTATACTGCACAAAGAAATTTTACTCATTCTCAGAGAGCCGTTATGCTGATGCGGGCACTCCGGGTGCCGGTTCCGCAGGAATTTCTTCGAGAAACCTTGCTTTAAAAGGGAAATATTATGACAGGGGATAAACGTATTCAAAACAGCACGTGGCAGGGGTGGGTAGCCATCCTGCTACTGATCCTCGCGCTCATCGCCGTACCGGTGGTGGCGCTGGGAGGCACCGACCTACCGTTGAACACGACCGAACCGACGGTCGGGGTTCCCGACGAGATATCTCCGGGCGCCGGCATGGAGAGCAACAGCACACCCGAACCGACGCCGACCGAAGCAGTCGAGGAAGAGGTGGCACTCACCCCGACACCGACGGTCGAGGTTCCCGACGAGATACCTCCGGGCGCCGGCACGGAGAGCAACAGCACACCCGAACCGACGCCGACTGAAGTGGTCGAGGAAGAGGTGACACCGGCAGCGACGCCGACTGAAACGGTCGAGGATGAGGTGATGCTGGCAACGCCAAGGCAGTTGCCGCAGTACGCCGTCATGGGCCAGCCGCTCCCGGAGCTCCCCACCGCAGACTTTACAGTGAATGTTACGGGAGGGGTTGCACCCTTGGCTGTCGGATTCACTGATGCCTCCACGGGCACGATTACATCCTGGACCTGGGACTTCGAGAACGACGGCACAATCGACAGTACCGAGCCAAACCCAACCTACATCTACACAACCGCAGGGACGTACACCGTCAACCTGACCGCGACGAACGACGCTGGCAGCAACTCCACGGTCAAGACCGACTACATCACCATCATCGAACAGGCCCTCACATCCGTCACGGTCTCTCCTGATACCGCCGAAGTAGCACAGTGGGAGGCCATGCAGTTCAGCACGACTGCCCTTGACCAGAAGGGGCAGCTGATGGAGGACATCATCTTCAACTGGACAAGTTCCAACGAGACCGTCGGCACGGTGGACGAGACCGGCTACTTCATGGCCCTCGCACCCGGCACCACCGAAGTCACCGCCACGAACGACACCGTCAGCGGAACCGCCATCGTAACAGTGACGAAGCCCGATCTTCAGGTGGTCCCGTTGCCTCAGAACCGCCACATATTCATCAAGGTGGCGAACGACGACGGCGTGAAGTACAACCTTGACGGCGGCGCCTTCGGCGGCTGGAACAACAACACCTACTACATTAAGGCAGATGGCGGGGGATTGAACGAACTCCACATCACCGCCGACCCGGCCGCTCCCTTCGGACAAGTGACGACAAGCGGGAACCAGTCCGGCACCTTCTATGTCTCCAACACTGGCGGACGAGGCTATTACAACACTGCAATCCTCCTCCTTGCCGTGAACGGGACGATCCCCGATGACTTTGCCGTCCATGTCCGGTCGAGCGGATACGATGACGTGCCGACCACCAACACCTATGTCGAGGGAGCGCTGGACGAGACCTTCACGAAGGAAGACTTCATCTACGGACCTCAGACCTGGAAACCCGGCCCGGGAACCCTCGGGCCGGTCGGGATGCCCCTGTATGAGGGGCATGACGTGAACGATGCCGACAACACCTTCCACCTCATGTTCATCGACCTCAACACAGGAAACCTGAAGACAGCCAACTACCCGGGTCTCACGGACGATGGGCTGGGCGCCATCAAGGTCGAGTATTCTTTCGAGAACCTGAAGACCTTCGCGGCCTTCAACGCCTATGGGTGGTCCCTCTCCGCAAACCAGGGTGGCGGGATCTCGTGGACCAATCGCCTGACCCCGGCCGGAGGAACCGCACAGCCATCACAAAACCCAAGCGGCTACGCGGTCATCGGCATTCCGCCGGCCCTCACATCCGTCACGGTCTCTCCTGATACCGCCGAAGTGGCACAGTGGGAGGCCATGCAGTTCAGCACGACTGCCCTTGACCAGAAGGGGCAGCTGATGGAGGACATCATCTTCAACTGGACAAGTTCCAACGAGACCGTCGGCACGGTGGACGAGACCGGCTACTTCATGGCCCTCGCACCCGGCACCACCGAAGTCACCGCCACGAACGACACCGTCAGCGGAACCGCCATCGTAACAGTGACGAAGCCCGATCTTCAGGTGGTCCCGTTGCCTCAGAACCGCCACATATTTATCAAGGTGGCGAACGACGACGGCGTGAAGTACAACCTTGACGGCGGCACCTTCGGCGGCTGGAACAACAACACCTACTACATCAAGGCAGACGGTGGGGGTTTGAACGAGCTCCACATCACCGCTGATCCCACCGCTCCCTTCGGACAGGTGACGACAAGCGGGAACCAGTCCGGCACCTTCTATGTCTCCAACACCGGCGGACGGGGCTACTACAACACCGTGATCCTGCTGCTTGCCGTGAACGGGACGATCCCCGATGACTTTGCCGTCCACATCCGGTCGAGCGGATACGACGATGCACCGACCAATAGCACCTACGTGCAAGGAGCGCTGGACGAGACCTTCACGAAGGAGGACTTTGTCTACGGCCCTCAGACCTGGAAACCCGGCCCGGGGACCCTCGGACCGGTCGGGATGCCCCTGTATGAGGGGCATGACGTGAACGACGCCGACAACACCTTCCACCTCATGTTCATCGACCTCAACACAGGAAACGTGAAAACGAACCCGGACCCCGCGGACGAGGGGCTGGGCGCCACCCGGATTGAGTATTCCTTCGAGAACCTGGAGACCTTCGCGGCCTTCAACGCCTATGGGTGGTCCCTCTCCGCAAACCAGGGTGGCGGGATCTCGTGGACCAATCGCCTGACCCCGGCCGGAGGAACCGCACAGCCATCACAAAACCCAAGCGGCTACGCGATCATCGGCATCCCGCCCTTCGTCTCCACGATCACCATCGACCCTGAGACCGCAACCACCGTCGTGAGTGAAACGCTCCAGTTCACACCGACCGCCTTCGATCAGAAGGGTCGGGAGATGGAAGATATCGTCTTTGACTGGACGAGTTCGAACGAAACCGTCGGCACGATGAGCACCGCCGGCCTCTTCACCGCCCGTGCCCCGGGCACGACGACCGTCACCGCCGCATACGGCGACGTGGCGGGCACCGCCGTCGTCACCGTGACCCCGCCGCAGGGCGACCGGACCCAGGACACTCCCCTGGACATCCCCGGCTGCAACGTGACCACAGGCAACGACGGCAAGCCGCAGGTCAGCGTCAACACCACCGCCGCCAACACAACCGTCTCCGGGAACACCATCCGGATCACTGAGGGCAACTTCATCCTCACCATCGAGACCGAGGGCGCTCCCACCAACGAGAGCGGCACCGTGAACGGAACGGTCGCGAACATCAGGCTCGACACGAACCCGATCGTCACGGATCTCGGTGCAGTCGGCACGGTCAACGTCTCCGTCTCGCTGAACCTGACCGGCCTCCCGCAGGGAGCCGGCCTCACGACGACCGTCTCGCAGAACGTCTCCGCCGATGCACAGAGCGCCTTCCAGCTCGCCGCCAGCGCCGACGGGCTCGCCCTCGGCGACGTCGCCTACACGATGAACGTCGTGAGAATAAACCTTGAGAACGGCCAGGACATCGCCGGCGCCACCATCCGAATGGCGGTCAGCCCCGCCTGGGTTGCCGCTCACGGCGGCGCGGACGCGATCCGGATCATCCGGTCCGCCGAGGACGGCACGAAGGAAGTGCTCGCGACGAAGCGCGTCGACAACGACGCCGACGGGAACATGGTCTTTGAGGCGTACTCCCCGAACGGCCTCTCGATCTTCGGGCTTGCCGCGGCCACGGCAGCATCGTCGCCCTCATCCGCCCCCTCCTCATCGGGAGGCAACAGCGGCACCTCGACCGCGGTCGGGGCAGCAAGCAACCTCAAGCCGGGCGAGAGCGCCACCCTCGCGATGGACGCGACGGCAATCTCGGCGGTCACCCTCACCACGAAGACCGACGTCAAGGACGCCATGGTGACCGTCGCTAAAGGCTCGCTCCCGCAGGCGGCCGAACCCCCGGCGGGCACCCTCTACCAGTACGTCCAGGCGACCCTCTACAGGGCGTCTGAAGCGGACCTCGCCGCCGTCCAGTTCCGGCTCGCCATCCCGAACAGATGGCTCGCGGAGCAGGGCAGCACGGCAGAGCAGGTGACCCTGTTCCACTACGCCGACGGCTGGCAGGAGGTCCCGGTCGAGGCGCTCGGTGAGGAGAATGGTAACGCCGTCTTCTCCGCCGCCGCCAACGGATTCGGCCTCTTTGCGATCGTGGTGACCAAAGAGGTCCCCGGCGCGACCGGCGACGTGACCCCCGAACCCACCTCACCAGTGACACCGACCGGAACGAAAGAGACGGTCGCATCTGCTGAGGGGACCCCGGCGACGCCGCAGGCCACCCCGTTCCCGGTGTGGGCGGCGATCCTGGCATTCGGAATTCTCTTCCTCGTGAGGAGAACCTGAACATCCCTTTTTTCCCCTCATCGGCGAGGTGCCGGGAGGAACCGAACACAGAGAGCAGATCTTCATGAACCCGGCTATCCGGGCAGAAAACATACAGGAGACCACTGCGATGAAAACAGGTTTAAGCATGCACCCGATCAGGTGGCAGGAGGGGATTACCATCCTCGCTCTCCTCATCGCGCTCATCGCCGCACCGGCCGCGGCGGCCGACGTCGGAGGGATCACCCTCCCCGACTACAAACACATCGACATCCAGATGGCAAACGGCGGCGCCAAGTATGTCAAGTTCGACGCCGGAGGACTCAACGCCCTCCATATAACGACCGACCCGTCCGAGCGCTACGGACAGGTGACGGAGACCAGCACCCAGTCGGGCACATTCTACTTCTCCGACACGGGAGGACGAGGGTTCTTTGACGACCTCATCCTCATGGTGGCGGTGCAGGGAGAGGTTCCCGAGAACTTTAAACTCCACGTCAGGGCAAGCGGCTACCAGTGGACACCGACCCCGGTATTGAACCAGCCTCCGGCCATGGAGGAGATCGCGTACAGCGAAGGTTTCACCGACCGGATCTTCACCAGGGAAGACTTCATCTACGCGCCGCAGACCTGGAAGCCCTGCCGGGAGGCGAACTATCCCATCTACTACGGCCAGGACATGAGCAAAAACAACCCGGAGGACCGGTTCCATATCATGTTCGTCGACCTCGGCGTCGGCGCCCTCGGCCCGAACAGTTTCCTTGACGGGCTGACTGACGATGGGTGCGCGAAGATCGAGTACTCGTTTGAGAACATGGAGACGTTTGCGGCATTCAACGCATACGGCTGGTGCAACCAGTCCAACCAGGGCAGGGGAATCTCGTGGTCAAACGACCTCACCGGCTTCGCGGAAACAGGCGTGAGCGGCTACTCGGTCCAGGGCACCCGGAGTAGCGGCGATACGGGGGGGTCAGGCGGCAGTAGCAGCGCCGGACCTTCCGGCACCTCCGGCATCAAAGGCAGCAAACTGAATACATCGACGATCGGCTCCATCAACGGCACCCTCCAGGTCTTCACCGCAACCGGGCCGGCAGAACCCCTGACCGCAGGCTCATCGTCGACCATACGGATCCCCGTCGCCGTCCCCGAAGGCGCGAAGATCGACCGCGGCCTCCTCTACGTCTACGTGAGCAATGCAACGGAGACGGCGACAGGCACCGGAACCGAGATCGAGCCGGCGTTCAGGTTCGACACTAAGCCGATCACCCCCGCGGCCGTATCCTGGGACCGGCAGGGGACCGACTCGGCCCCGATGGCCGGGACGTTCACCCTGGAGCTCCCGCCGGAGATGCTCACCGCCGGCGACCACACGCTGACGGTGCAGATAGAAGGAGAGGCGAAGGTCGCCTGCCGTGTACCTGCCGCCCTCCGGGTGCTCGTCGTCGGCGACCCCACCCGGCCCAGGATCGATTACTGGATCGGGGAAGGATGCGACGACGTCCTCGCGGACCTCTGGGAGGGGACAACCGGAGAGGACGCCGCCACCGAGATGAAGTTTGACGGAACCATCGACCGGGATCGGGCTTCCGCTGCACAACTCTATGTCGTGAGCACCGCTGAACCCGACCAAGGCGGCACGGGCAACCGGGTGATACTGAACACCTGGGACTGGCTCAACCCCCTGCAGGAAGGGCCGACCGGGGTCTGGACCGCGGTCCTGGACGCTCTCCCCTTCATCAAGGGATCGGAGAACGTCGTGAAGGTGCAGAGTTACCCGGTCGGCACCGCCGGCGACCACCTCCAGAACCGGAACACCATCCTGATCGTCCGGTACGGAGGAGATGAATCACTATCGGGCATGGAGATCTCCTCCGACGCCCGGACGACTCCCGACGATGAGATCGGCTCGTTTTCGCTATCATACAACGCTGCCGGGGTTCTGGAGGAAGAACTGCACTACAGCACCGAAGATGGGAGTCTATCGCTCATATTCCCGAACGGTTGCCGGATAGTCAACGGCACCGGTGCCGTGGTGACGTCAGGGACGATCCGGGCGATAAAAGACCTTCCTCCGGTCCCGGGAACCGCAATGGAGCGGGTATACTGTATTGGCCCGGAACATGCAACGGCAGAAATACCGTTCATGATGACGGCGCACGGGCAGGCAGCCCCTGATGTGGCATGGTATCGCTACGACGCCGCCGGAGCGGCTTGGCAACGGGTCAACACCACAATTGACTTCACGAATGGGACGGTGACGACATACCCTGAAGTGTTCGGAATTTACGGGGTGGCCGCACCCCTGCCGGCGACCCTCACGGTCGGTTCAAACCCTGCCGGCGCGCGGATCCACCTCGACGGCGCGTATATCGGGATGATCACCCCCGCCACCATCAGCCCTGTAGAGCCTGGAACCCACACTCTCCGCCTTGAACTGGAACAGTTCGCGCTGTACGAAGCGACCATCACGGTTCCGGACGACACGACAGTATTCGCGGACCTCACTCCCGAAGGCGGCTTTGCTGGTCTTGGCCGCCTGAAGTTCGACGAACCGCAACTGACTCCGGAGCAGGACCGAACCGGCGGGGTATATGTAACGTCCCAGCCTTCGGGCGCCACAATCATCATCGACGGAAAGAGGATGAAGTCCACGACACCCCATGTCATCCAGGGCATCAGGGAAGGAAGTCATACAGTGAAGGTAGTCAAAGAGGGCCAGTCGTTCAATACCCCGATAAAGACGGTCTGGGTGGAGAGAAACTGCATCAGCCCCGTCATGATCGACGCGCAGGAGCGGGCCATAGTCAGGAAGATCTCACTCACATCGGATGAGTACGCGGGTGTTGGATGTACCATAAACGGTGAGGGGCCGATCTTCAGGCTGCCCCGGACCGTCGAGGTAGCCGGAGGAAATTCATTCATCACGATTAGCGACGGTGATCGGTACATCTCACACAAACTCACGGTTACGGAGGATGGGGGAACGACCGATATCAACCCCCGGGACTACTCTCTCTGTGGATTACTCGTGGAGTCCAGTCCGGCGGGTGCTGAGATCCTGATAGATGGGTTCAGGACCGGCTTGTGCACCCCCAACCATATCAAGAACGTCTCGGACGGGCCGCACGTCATCTCCGTCACCCGGCCCGGGTACCTGCCCGCAGAAGAAGGGATCTGGCTGACCGACGATTGGGCCGCCGAGACGGACAAACGTCTTACGCTCCACCTCGAACCCTATCCCTACGGAAGCCTGAGTGTGACCAGTGAGCCTGCAGGCGGAGAGATCTATCTCCACGATAAAAACACCGGCGAGGTTACTCCCCACACGTTCCGGTATATGCCGATCGGGACATACGAGGTGAAGGTCGTCGGGAACGCCACGTTCCGGACGGCGGACGATGTCACCATTCAGCCGTATGAAGTGACCGAGCGCGCGTTCAATCTTGTTTGAGCGGATGCACGCTCATCTTTTTTCAAGCGAATATGAAAACGCCTATGAGGCCGCGTTCGGCCACAGACTCAACCGATGAAAATCCTCGAAGGGCGATAACCGCTGGTACGTTGCGTTTTAGGAGCGCAGCAAACTGGACTCCGCTTCCAATTTTAAGGAGATTTTCATGTCAACTACCCCCACCTCGCGTCGGGGGCATGCTACCATGTGTGGCACCATGCTCTTCACAGGCTTGCGATTCAACCTCTCCCCCTGCGTTGGGGGAGCAGACCACAATAGGCCGGTTGACGGCGGCCCTGGCAGCAATGTTTCTGGCTGCATTCAGATCGGCGTTTGCGCCAGTGTATAGCCGTGATCCGCAGGAGGGGTTCCTGCTTCGTGCCTTCTGTGGCGCAGCCAAATCTCTGTGAGGGCTCCCCTGGTATAAAGGATACCTGTGCAGGGTGAAAGTGTATGGGGACACGCGGTCTGTCGGCTGTGAAGTGGAGGCGGCCATCGGTCTGCGGCCGCCCCCACGGAGAACAGGTGTCAGCGGCGGTACATCGAGTGGAACCCTTCGGCCGCATCGTCCTCGCACTCGATTGCATTACCGTCCCGGACAAGGGTGTTAAACATGACGGCAGCATTTAGCAAGTTCTCATCGGGGTTTATGCCCTTCATCATGCCGGAGAGAGCCTGGCGTTGCGGTGTCGGGATCGTCCGCCTGCCCACCCGGACACCTGCACAGTGCCGGCAATAACCGCAATGTGAGTGAACAGACACCTCACGATCTGCGCACGTTACCGTCACCCGATCCTTTGCATCGTCACGGTGAAACTCAAGTATCTTCATGGTATGAGGAACGTAGATTTCCGAAGAATAAGATTCTGTCGATTACCCGGGGAATTTAGTGAATGCACGCAATTGCCGCGCATAGAAATGCTTTATATGGAGGACGTCATACGTATAAGTTACTCGCATAAGCAGGCTGTTCGAGCTGACAGGCCTAT
>DAOSER010000045.1:0-14433 GCA_035363235.1 Methanoculleus sp. | reverse complement strand
ACATTAGGTTGTGCGTACAGTGGAGTTTGAAACTATCCCGACCGTTCCGACGGCAGACGAAGTGCTCGACCGCAGTCTCCGGAGAGCGGCAGCCAAAAAGAAGCTGAAGATCAACGTCGACCGCGCGAATGAGGAGTTCGTGAGATCGGTCTCAAAAGCCCTCCACGACAAGTTAAAAAGCGTGGTCAGTTCGTTCCCGAGCTTCGAGCGCCTCTCCCCCTTCTACCAGGAGGCGGCCGACATCCTTGTCTCGCTCGACCGGCTGAAACAATCCCTCGGCGCCGTCAACTGGGCAGCCGATCAGGCCTGGAGCATCGGCTCCGGGTACGCCCGCAGCATGCGCTCTGGGATAGACACCGACAAGAAACGCCGGCAGGCCGTCGCCCGCATAGCCTCCATCGTTCATCAGGTTGAAGACGACCTGTTATTCCTCAACGAGGCGAGAAACATCCTGCGAAAACTCCCGCACGTAAACGAGGATGATTTCACCGTGGTGGTCGCAGGATTCCCGAACGTCGGGAAATCCTCGTTCATCAGGCTCGTCTCCACGGCAGAACCCGAGATCGCCTCTTACCCGTTCACCACAAAGGGGATCATCGTCGGCCACCGCGATATCGGGAAACGCGAACGGATCCAGTTCATCGATACGCCCGGGGTTCTTGAGCGTCCGGCGGCCGAGAGGAACCCCATCGAGCGGCAGGCGGTAAGCGCCATCATCAACACGGCCGACGTTGTTCTCTTCGTCCTGGACGCAAGCGAACACTGCGGTTACGCGCTCGACGACCAGCTTCGGCTCCTCGACGAACTGCGGCTGCTCGTCGACGTCCCGGTGGTGACCGTCGTAAACAAGGCGGACATCCGGGATATCGAGGGCTACCCGACGATGTCCACGCTCACCGGCGAAGGGGTGGAGGCGGTGCTGGATCTGTTGCTCACATACCGAAAGGAAGCCACGAGAACGAGCCTGCGAGAGCCGCCCCAACCAGAAAACCAGTAATAGCCCCACCGTTTAAGGGCGGGAGTCCCGCCTGGGGATTCCCATTGCTGACGAAGTAGAGGAGGACGGCAAGGCCGGCAAGCGATCCGGCGATCGCGCCGAGTGTCGGGAGCGAGAGGACCCAGAGAACCGCGGGCGCATCCACGAAGACGTGCGACGATGCCACGAGGATGGAAGGCATGATCAGGTCGCCCATGCCCATGACGAACGCGCCGCGCTCCCTCCCCTCCGTGATGTTGAGCCCCTCCTTTCGAAACGAGTAGTCCATTCTCTTCGGGACCACGACCATGATAGGAGCTTTTGTCTCGAGGACACCTTCAGCGAGCGTGATCATGTGCTTTGTCCGGTAGACCGAGATAGCATCGTAGACCGCGAGCAGCACGAGCAGCACGAGCACCGGCAGGATGGCGAGGGAGATGCCGAATATCGACGCAATCCCGGCGGAGATCAGCACACCGAGGATATCGATGACGTACCACTCCGGATAGAGGTAGAGGAGCGCCGTCGCCGCCCCGGCACCGATGAACGTCGCGGCGGCGGCAGCACCGGTTGTCCCGAGCACGAGGAGGGAGAGCGCTGAAAAGATGTAGACGAACGTCAGGAATATGGAGATGCCGATGAAGGCGGAGATGAAGCGCCTCCCCCCCATCCGGATCAGGAGAAGCAGGACCAGCGTGAAGACGAGCAGCATCCCGATAAAGATCAGGGGGTTTGCCACCGATTCGGGATCTTCAAACGCCACAAGCCCCGCCGCCTGCATGGGGATGACGAGGAGGATGGCAATCAACTGGACGAACAGGAGCATGAGGGGCATTCCGAGAAGTGGCAGCCAGTCGCGTATCTGCATTACAAAACTCCATTCATTATAGGTAGGTTAATTAATGCATCCTCATCACTTTAAAATATGGAGATTCGCGAACTCATCGGCGACATCGTTCTCACCATCGTGATGGTGGTCTCCACCGTCGTGCTGGTGATGCGGTTCTGGCAGGACCTGATCATAGCGGTTGCTGCGACGTTCATGATGCTCTCCCTCGGGGGGCTGCTCATCTCTCTCGGCATGAAGGTCGTGAGTCTTGAGGCGAGCATTGCACAACGGGAGCGCACCATGCGCGTGAACATGGAAGAGATGGGGAAGACGATGACCGCCAGATACGACAACACGGTCAGCCACATCGAGGAGATCGTGGACGGGCTCTCCCGCCGTATGTATCGGTGAACCGGACCGTCATCTTAATGGCCTCTCCCCTTCTCATGATCAGGTAGCATGGGCGTTGCAATCCGAGATATCCTGGCAGAATGTAAAGAGACGCTGGCATGGGACGACCTTTCCGGTATCGCCGCAGTGGACGCCCACAACGCGCTCTACCAGTTCCTCTCCATCATCCGGCAGCCTGACGGCACCCCGCTGATGAACGGTGCCGGCCGGGTCACCTCCCACCTTTCCGGCATCCTCTTCCGGACGGCAAACTTTCTGGAGAAAGGCATCAGGCCGGTCTTCGTCTTCGACGGGAAGCCGCCGGAGTTCAAGCAGGAGACGATCAACGAGCGGCGCCTTGTCCGTGCCAGGGCTGACGAGGCCTGGAGGACGGCGCTCAGGGAGGGGGATATGGAGGAGGCATACAAACAGGCGAGCGCGTCCGCCCGTATCGACAGCCACACCATCGAGTCGTCCCGTGAACTCCTCGATCTCCTCGGCATCCCCTGGATACAGGCCCCGAGCGAAGGCGAAGCCCAGGCGGCCCATATGGTGCAAAGGGGAGAAGTCACCTACGCGGTCTCGCAGGACTACGACTCGCTCCTCTTCGGCTCCCCGGTCCTGGTCAGGAACCTCACCGTCAGCGGCCGGCGAAAGAGCCGCGGGCGGATGATCACGGTAAATCCCGAGAGGATCGTCCTTTCCTCCCTCCTCGACTGCCTCGGCGTCACGCGGGAGCAGCTCGTCGAGATCGGTATCCTGGTGGGCACGGACTTCAACCCGGGCATCCGGGGCGTAGGCGGCAAGACAGCCTTAAAGATCGTGCGAAACGGCGAGTTCGAGTCGGTGATCGCCGAGAAGCAGCCCGATTTCGACCCCGCTCCGGTCCGGGAGTTCTTCCTCGACCCGCCGGTCACCGACGACTACACCCTCGAGTGGAAGGCGCCGGACGTCGAAGGGGTCGTGGAGATGCTCTCCGGCCGCTACGACTTCTCGGAAGAGCGCGTCAGGAGCGCTCTTTCCAGGGTCTCGGTGAAGGCGACGCAGAAGACGCTGGATGCCTGGTTCTGACACCTGAGCCGGCGAGATTCCGAAGGCAAAGAGCCGGCGTGAGTTGCCCGGGGAGCCAGAAAAACCATATTTTTTCCCGAACACTGGTTCCGGCCAACGACACAAGGGATATATGTGAGGACGACCCATTAGGCCGATCGAAGAATCCGTACCGGGATTTCAAGGCAGTATGGAGGGTGCACGAACCAGAAGGTGGATCTCGTATCCCCGATCGCCGTCTTCCCGGCTCTTTGGGCCTCCTTGCCGGGGCCACACTGTCCGCATTCTCCATCACTCAGAGTAGTTCTGCTGGATCCGGAGGTTCTCCAGGGACCGCCGTAAGAATCGCTTCCTCGAACATGCTGTCCGAAGAACCGGGCAGCAGCAATCATACAGGTGATTGATATGAGAGAACTCTACGAGAAGATGATCAAAGAGGCCATGGCCGCCCAGCGAGCGGACGTGGAGACGGTAAAAGCAAAGCGCGGCCAGAAATTCGTCCTCGCGGACACGAAACCCTACATCGATGCCGTCCGCGGTATGACTGCGATCGGCGACCAGAGCCGGGCGGTCATCGACCTCCATAAGAACTCAGTCATCTCACACGCCGAGATCCTCCAGACCCTCACGACAACCGTCCGCCCCGAAGACGATCCCTTCATCGAGCACTACCAGACACCCGTGGTGCTTGAGATCCTCAAAAACCAGGACGAGGCGTTCGCAAAGAGCGTCGAGGCCTTCACGAAGGCGATCGCGGCCGCGGAGGCCAGGATCGGCCTTGAAGCGGTGCGACGCTACGGCGGGTTCTACGGCCCCACCTGCGTCGTCGACTTCGCGCTGATCCCGGGCAGCACGAGCAACGTGGTGAACCGGGTGCTCCAGAAGACCGATATCCCGGTCGAGCACAAGCGGGCGATCCTCGCCGCCAAGTCGTGGGGGATGAACACCTCCTATGGGTTCGGGGAGTTCTTCGCGCACGCCCTCGAGGAGGGCGCCACCCCCGGCGAGGCGACGGCAAGAGAGGTCGAGATCATGCAGAGGATCTACCGCGACCCGATGGAGGCCCAGGCGGAACTGATGGATGCCGCCGGGATGTCGTCATTCGACCCGCGGAAGTACATGGCCGAGTACCGGCGGCGGATGGAGCCGACGGTTCGCGCCGCCGTCGACGACGGCGTCCACTACGCAAACATCCTGACGGTTCCCGCCTACAGCGTCGGCGACGTCGCGCACCACATCGCGCAGTCGACCTTCAACATGTGCAAGGACGACGTCGTGATGGCGATCATCGAGGCGGTCACCGGGGTGATAGAGTCGTCGCTCAAGAACTCGCTCGACGCCTACAAGAGTTACTGGGACGTCCTCTCGCTCGCGACCGGCGCATCGGCGGCGGCCACCGAGTACATCCTCGAACTCGACGCCCTCAACGCCCCCATGGTCGTCGACCTGCTCACGAAGCGGTTCCACAACTACGTCGTCTGTTACCCGGCCCGGGGAGCCGCGGCGGAACTCCACAACTGCGACTTCATGGACATGATCTACCGCGGGTGGAAACTCATCGATAAAGCGCGGAAGATGCGGAACGGAGCCGACGAGCCCCTGACCCCGATGGTCGGCGGGTATCCGGTCGACCTCTCGCCCATCCACGAGAACGAGGTGTTGATGAACCCGCAGTGGTATGCCTACCCGGCCTGTGCCATAACGGTCCGGTTCTCCGCCCTGATGCGTCTTGCCGACTACCCGTGCCTCCTGACGAGCGAACCCGTGACCGCGACGATGATGACAAACATCATCGCGCTCGAGAAGGAGACCGCCGCCGCCCCGGTGCGGGCCTGCAAGAACTGCGCAACGACGAGCCTTGTCGACCAGCGACAATGCTACTGCCAGTGGAAAGAGGCGGTCTAGAGAGAGGAGTCATGAAGTGCTACTACTGCGCCCTCGAGGGTAAGGAGAGTGAGGCGGTGGCGATCTGCATCGTCTGCGGGATGGGGCTCTGCATGGATCACGCCATCCGAAAGGATATCGACGTCTGGGAGGGCGGCTACCCGCTCCCCAGCAAGCGCGTGAAGGCTCCGCTGCCGAGGATCCTCTGTCCTGAGTGCTATGCTGCCCTATATGGGAAATAGGGCGGACCCTCTGCCATTTTTTGGCAGCGATTCATCTGTAATCTGGTGAAACAATGACCACATCTCTTGGAAAACGATGCATCGCCGAAGCCGTCGGGACGTTCATCCTGGTCTTCTTCGGAACCGGTGCTGCAGTAGTCACGCTGATGCTCGCCTCGGGGACCACCCCGGCGACACCCTTCAACATCGGGATCGGGGCGCTCGGGGGGCTCGGCGACTGGCTCGCCATAGGTCTTGCCTTCGGCATCGCCATCGCAGGGGCGATCTACGCGTTTGGGAGGATATCGGGCTGCCACATCAACCCGGCGGTGACGATAGCCCTATTTGCAACCCGCCGGTTCCCCGGCCGCGATACGGTCGCCTACATCGTCGTGCAACTCGTCGGCGCTGCGGCCGCAAGCCTGCTCCTGGCCTGGGTCATCGGCCCGGACGCCGTCACCATCGGGGGTCTCGGGTCAACGGCACCCTTCCCCGGCATCGGCTACCTGCAGGCGATCGTCATCGAGGCTGTGGGAACGTTCCTCCTGATGCTTGTCATCATGGGGGTTGCCGTCGACGAACGGGCCACACCGGGCTTTGCCGGGCTCATGGTGGGTCTCGCGGTCGCGGGCATCATCACGACGACCGGGAACCTGACCGGGGCGTCGCTGAACCCCGCCCGCACGTTCGGGCCCTACCTCGGCGACTGGCTGCTTGCCGGCCAGAACCTCTGGGAGTTCTTCCCTATCTACATCGTCGGCCCCATCGTCGGTGCGGTGATCGCGGCGTTCCTCTACGACTACCTCTGCGGTGAATGATACAACCCTATCCCTCTTTTAAAAACAGGATACGAGCATCACAGGCACGAGGGACGATGCTCCGGAGAACTGCTTCACACAACCCCGGGACCAAACCGGCCAGAAGAAGAGCGGTGAACCGGAGCGGATCCGGTTCGCCGCACGTTCTCCCCCCGGGCGCCCGTGACGTTTCACGGGCACCAGGGAACCCACAGCGTGGAGCAGACAACGGGATTCCGATGCTCCCACCCGGATCGACATCCGGAGATCCGCACATACCCGGCGCGGGCACCGTCGGTTGCGTACCCGTGACCGGGGTGTTCACATTACCCTCGGCCCCTCATTTCCGCGCAGGACATTTATAGATTTCGGGTGAGCGGCATGCCGCGCCCCCCGGGGGCAGAAGCCTCACTCAAAGCGCTTCGGATCGGTCTCGACATCGATGACGGCGGGCTTATCCATCTGTAGCGCCCGGGAAACGGCTTCTGCGAGGTCCTCCGGACGGGCCACCCGTATCCCGGCACCGCCCGAGGCCTCTGCATACGCAGCGAAGTCGGGGTTCACCAGATCGGTGCCGTACGGCGGATAGCCCGCCTCCCGCTGCTCCTCCCGGATCATGGCAAGTTCGCGGTTGTTGAGGACCACAACGACGATAGGAAGATCGTACTTGACCGCCGTGACGAAGTCGCCCATGACCATGGAGAACCCGCCGTCCCCGGTGATGCAGACGACGGTCGCATCAGGGTAGGCCAGTTTCGCTGCGATCGCCCCGGGGAGCCCGAACCCCATCGTCCCGAGGTAGCCCGACATCGCGAACCGGTGCCGCTTCATCCGGAAGTTCCTCCCGAACCACCACTGGTTCTCCCCGACATCGAGGGAGATCACCGCGTCCTCCGGCAGGGTCTCGGAGAGGACTTTCATGATATACGGCGGGCGGATGGGGACGGCGTCCGGGTCTGCCTCCCGGTCGAGCTGGCTGAACCATTCCCGCTTTCGCTCCGCGAGCCATTCCCCGACGCCCGGGTCCTCCCGCGGCCGGACCTGCTCCCGGATCCGGGGTATGGCGATGGCACAGTCACCCCAGACCGCCACGACAAACGGGTGTTTACCGAGCTGGAGCGGATCGATGTCGATATGAACGGCCCGCTTCTCTCCCGGGATCCCGGTGAAGTCGGAGAAACTCGCCCCACAGGCGATCACGAGGTCCGACTCCGCGATGAGCGTCCGGGCATGCGGCGTCCCGAGCGGTCCGTGCACCCCGGCGACCCACTCGTTCTCGTCGGGGAGGATACCCTTCGCCCGGAAGGTGGTGACGATGGGCGCCCGGATGGTCTCTGCGAGATCGAGGACCGCCCCGGCCGCATGCATGGCCCCAAAACCCGCGAGGATAACCGGGCGTGCGGCGCCGTCGATCGCCCCGGCCGCCGCCCTGACGGCCTCGTCGGTCGGGGCCACCGTGACCGCGGGAAGACAGGTCTCGCGCTCACAATAGGCCGGCTCAAGCGGTTCCCGCTGCACGTCGTTCGGGAGCGAGAGCTGGGCGACGCCACGCTCGATGATGGCGTACCGGAGCGCCCGGGTGAGGAGTTTGACCGCCGTCGCCGGGTCGGCGACGGTGTTGTTGAAGACTGTGATAGGGCGGAAGAACGCGTCCTGGTCGATCTCCTGGATCCCGCCCGGACCGGCGTACTGCGTCTTCACCTGCCCGGAGAGCGCGAGGACGCTCGCCCGGTCCTCCTTCGCGTCGTAAAGCCCGGTCGCGAGATTCGTTGCTCCCGGACCCGCGATGGTCAGGCAGACCGCGATCTTTCCTGTGAACTTGTTGTAGGCAGATGCCGCGAGGGCTGCGGTCTGCTCGTGCCGGACAACGATATACCGGGCATCCGGGTTCCTCCTGACCGCATCCACGAGCGGGAGCGACGATGAGCCGGGGATACCGAAGTACAGGGTAATCCCCCATGCTGCGAGTTCCGAGACCAGCACATCGGCCACGGTCACGGCGGCCCCTTCAGAGATAGTCTTCTTCATCCGATCTCACCTCTTCCTCCTCTTCGCTCGCCCGCACAAACGCTTCCTTTCCCACGCTGCAGCCGGGACATCGCCAGGTATCGGGGAGGTTCTCAAACGGCGTCCCCGGCGGAATACCGGTAGCCGGGTCTCCCGCCTCCTCGACATACTCGTAATCACAGACACTGCACACCCATCGTGCCATATCATCCACGCTCCGAAGGTGATTCTCCGGGCCGTAACCCACCTTCACGTATAAAAAAGCCTCGCCCCGGGGTGACGGCATCAGAGAGACCCGGGTTCTCTCACCGTGGGGGGACGGGGCTTTTCGCCGCCGGCTGCAGCTCCCCTGCTGTCCCCGTTGCCCTCCGTCACGTCTTTTGCCAGTGCCGAGAGGCCGAGGGTGGTCCCGAGGTTCATTGTGTCGAGCACCGATGCCGGGACGAGGACGAGCGTCGCCTTCTCCTTGAGGCCTTCGTAGAGCATGTTCATCGCCCGGAGATGAAGAGCGGTCGGGTTGCCCTGGTAGGTCCTCGCCGCCTCTTCGAACTTCTTTGCGACCTGCAACTCCGAGTCGCCGAGGATCACCCGGGCCTGCCGTTCCCGCTCCGCCTGGGCCTGCATGGACATCGCATCCTGCAGTTCGCGGGGGATCAGGATATCGCGGATCTCCACGGAACTGACGTGAATCCCCCACTGTTCGGTTCGGACGTCGATGATCCGCTGCAGCTCCACATCGAGCCTCTCCCGGCCCTCGAGCATGTTCGCGAGGTCGGACTTCCCGATCACCTCCCGGAGCGCCGTCTGCGCTGCCCAGCTGATGGCCGAACGGTAGTCCTCGACCTCCAGCGCCGCTTTCTCCGGGTCCCTCACGCGCCAGAAGAGGACCGCCTCGACGTCGACCGGGACCGTATCCCGGGTGAGGGTCTTTTCCGCCTTGAACGACGTCGTGATCGTGCGGAGATCGATCCAGTAGGCAATCGTATCGATGAGCGGCATGATAATGAAGACGCCCGGACCCCGGAGGCCTGAGAACCGGCCCAGGCGCAACACGACCGCTTTCTCCCACTGGTCGGCTACCTGTATCGCAGCGGCGACGAGCACCGCCACCAGTATGACGGCGGCGGCAACCCACAATAAGAGGGAGAGGCCGGGAGTCGTGAAGGCAGCGTACGCGACCGCCACTCCGAGGAGGGCGATCAGGATGGCGACGGCATATCGCAACGGGTTCTGGCGGCTCATAGGTTTTTTCCCGCGGGGTGCTACACGCGGCAAGTATATAATAATATTTATATAATCAACTCCGAAGCAATGCCTGCCGCCATGCGGCAGGAGCCGACCATGGAGATCCGTGATGTTGCATTCGACCTGACGCCTGCCGAAGCGATCCGCCTCCAGGGGGAACTCCGGGCCAGGGTCCGCCTCTCCGGCGATATCGGGGAGGTCTCCCTGGTGGCCGGCGCCGACGCCTCTTACACGAAGGGCTCGGATGAGATCTACGCGGTCGTCGTCGTCCTCCGCTACCCCGATCTCGCCGTCGTCGAGCGGGCCTCCGCCTCCGCGGTGACGGCGTTCCCCTACATCCCCGGCCTCCTGACCTTTCGGGAAGGCCCCGCCCTCATCGAAGCGTTCCGGCGGCTGCGGTCGGAGCCCGATGTCGTCGTCTTCGACGGGCAGGGGATCGCCCATCCCCGGGGGCTCGGCATCGCAAGCCACATAGGAGTCCTGCTCGACCGCCCCACCATCGGGGTCGCAAAAAACCTCCTCGTGGGCACGGCAACAGAGCCCGCGGCCGGGAAGGGATCGACCGCCCCCATACTCCGCAATGGCGAGACGATCGGGATGGCGGTGCGGACAAAAGAGAGGGTGAAACCCGTCTACGTCTCGGTGGGCCACCGGATCGATCTTTCAACCGCAGTCGGTCTCGTCCTCGCGACCGCACGGGGATACCGGCTCCCGGAACCGACCCGGCAGGCCCACCTTTATGCGAACGCCGTCAGGAGAGGGGACAGGCAGACCACTCTCTCCACCTCCGGAGGATAGAGCGAAATCGTTATCAGCGTTCGCGCCGGAGAGACATCTGCCGACCGGCGCGGCAGGCCCCGCCGGGACGGTCGAGAACCTACGGAGGCGCAAGCATGTCGGAAACCTCGATAAACCGTATGCCAGCCGAAACACAACCGATGGAGGCAGATTATGGCCGCACGTGAGATTGTACCGGGCGTCTTTGCCGTCGGCGCCATCGACTGGGACCGCCGGCTCTTCGACGAACTGATCCCGCTCCCCGACGGCACCACCTACAACAGTTACCTGGTGCAGGGCAGCGAGAAGACGGCGCTGATTGACACCGTCGACCCGATGAAGACCGCAGAACTCATGGGGAACCTGGACAGCCTCGGCGTTGACGCCATCGATTACATCATCTCCAGCCACGCCGAGCAGGACCACTCGGGTTCGATACCGGCGATGCTTGAGAGGTTCGGCGACGCAAAGGTGGTGACGAACCAGAAGTGCCGCGACTTCTTGGTCGACCTCCTCCACGTCCCACAGGAACAGTTCATCGTCATCGGCGACGGCGATACGCTCAGCCTCGGCGACCGGACCCTCGAGTTCATCATCGCTCCCTGGGTCCACTGGCCGGAGACGATGCTCTCCTACCTTCAGGAGGACCGGATCCTCTTCCCCTGTGACCTCTTCGGCTCGCACTACGCGACGAGTTCCCTCTACGTCCCCGATGAGGGCGTGGTCTACGAGTCCGCAAAACGCTACTACGCCGAGATCATGATGCCTTTCAGGTCGAGCATCAAGGGGCATCTCGATAAACTCGCGACGCGGCAGATCGACCTGATCGCCCCGAGCCACGGCCCGGTCTACGACAGGCCGGCGTTCATCACCGATGCCTACCGGGACTGGACGGGCGACGCCGTGACGAACACGGTGGTGCTTCCTTACGTCTCCATGCACGGGAGCACGCAGGCGATGGTCGAGCACTTCGTCGACGCCCTGATGGAGCGAGGTGTCGGGGTCCAGCCGTTCAACCTCCCGAAGACCGACATCGGCGACCTCGCAAAAGCGCTCGTGGACGCTGCAACCGTCGTTATCGGGGCGCCGACGGTCATCTTCGGCCCGCACCCGCAGGCGGTCTACGCTGCCTACCTCGCAAACCTCCTCCGCCCGAAGACGCGGTACGCGACCGTGATCGGGTCGTACGGCTGGGGCGGAAAGACGGTCGATACCGTGAAGGACATGCTCGGCCGGCTCAAAGTCGAGTTCCTTGAACCGGTCTACGTCAAAGGCCATCCGAAGGAGGAGGACTTCGCGGCGCTCGACCGGCTCGCCGACGAGATCGCAAAGAAACATGAGGAGGCGGGGGTCGCCGGCTCCTGAGATCCTTCCCCCTTCTTTTTTCGTGCGTTGCTTGCAGTTTTGGAACCGCACGCCCGGGACCGAAACGTTAACACGGTAAGATACCGACCAACCCTTGAGCTGACTTATGCCCCCGTCCGACTTCAAGAGAGTCATTGCAGAGTCGCCCTATGTCTTCGTCATCGGCGTAGCGGGAGACAGCGGGTCCGGAAAGACCACGTTCACCCGGGCGATCCGGGAGATCTTCGGGCAGGACCTCGTCTCCACCATCACCATCGACGATTACCACAGATATGACCGCCGGGAACGGAAAGTTCTCGGGATCACGCCGCTCGTCCCCGAAGCGAATCGGTTCGACCTGCTGGAAGAACACCTTGCCGAACTGAAGGCGGGCAGGACGATCGCAAAACCGGTCTACAACCACGACAACGGTATGTTCGATCCCCCGGTACCCTTCAGCCCCACAAAGATCCTGATCCTCGAGGGGCTGCATCCATTCATCACCAGGACGCTGCGGGACCTGATCGACTTCAAGCTCTACGTGGACCCGGACCCCGACGTCAAACGCGCCTGGAAGATCAAACGCGACGTGGAGCGGCGAGGCTACTCCACCGAAGCCGTCCTCCGGGAGATGGAGGAGCGCAAACCTGACTACGATCGGTACGTTGCACCGCAATGCCAGTTTGCGGATGCGGTCATCAGGATCGTCTTCTCAAAGTACGGGAGGGATGTGAGCGAAAAGCGTAATGTCTACCACGTCACCCTCTGCCAGAGCAAACTTGATCGAAGCATCGGGGACGTCGACCTCTCCATTGACCTCTTTCCCCTTCTCTCCCTCTCGGAACGGAATTTCATGGTCGAGTTCACGACCGAGGACGTCGGGGGGAAGGCGATGGGGGCGCTCACGTTCGACGGAGAACTAAACGACGCTGTCGCAAGAAGGCTGGAAAGGAACATTGAGCTCCAGACACAGGTGGGGCCAATCGACCTCAGTCAGGACAGCGATTACCTGACGGCCGGGGATATAGCCCAGCTCATCCTTGCCTGGCGGATCATCAACCGGCGCATCTTCGTCGAGAGCGCTCCGGGCGCGGCCGGCACCGGGGAGAAGGCGTCTGCTGGAAACGACAGGTGTGGGTGCGGCCGATAACGATTATGGGCGTACTCTGAACCCCGATAGCCAAAATGACTGCAGGAGAAAGTAAATAAGAGCACCCGGAGAACGTGTACTGATGGATAGGATCGAGCAGTTCTCGATCATCGCACCCGACATCGGCAATATCTTCAGGTATATGAGCATCGCCACGGCGGTGCCGCTCGTCGTGGCGGTGATCTACCGGGAATGGGAGATGATCCTGCCCATGGTCTCCGTCCCGGTCGTCCTTTTCCTCCTTGGGTCGCTTCTTTTCCGGGTCCCCCGGCAGGAGCGTGAGGCACCCCTATCCACCGCCCTCATGGCCGTCGCCCTGATCTGGCTCGCCATGGCGCTGGTGAGCGCCCTGCCGTTCTGCCTCGGGCTGGGCGTCTCGTACCTCGACGCTGTCTTCGAGGCGATGTCCGGGTGGACCGACACGGGCCTGACGGTGATGCGGTCGGTCGAAGAGATGCCCCGGACTCTCCTTTTCTGGAGGTCGCTGATGCAGTGGCTCGGCGGTATCGGGATCGTCGCCTTCACCGTCGCGATGGCCTCGCGAACCGGACTGACCCAGTTCCGCCTCTACCGGTCGGAAGGGCGCTCGGAGGCGCTGATGCCGAGCGTCGTCGCAACGGGGCTCGAGATGTGGAAGATCTACCTGGTATTGACCGCCGCTTCGATCGTGCTTGTCCTCCTCTCGGGCATACCCGTCTGGGACGCAGTGAACATCGCCCTCGTCGCGATCTCTACCGGCGGATTCTCCGTCCATTCGGAGGGGATCCCGTTCTACAACAACCCGCTGCTCGAAGTCTTCATCGTCCCGGTTATGATCGCCGGCGCCCTGCCGTTCAAGCTCTACTACCTTCTCTACCGCCAGAGAGGTGTGCGGTTCTTCGATGATCAGCAGGCACGTCTCCTCTTCATGCTTGTTGCGCTCGGGATCGTCGTCATAGCGTGGGATCTTATCACGCTCACCGCAACCGATCTCCCCACGGCCGTCCGCCAGGCGCTCTTCATGGCCACCGCTGCGGTCACCAGCACCGGGTTCCAGGTCGCCTCCCCGAACGAATGGGCAAGCGTGACCATCCTCTTCCTCGCGATGCTGATGGTTATCGGCGGGGCTTCGGGAAGCACCGCCGGTGGTATCAAACTCTCACGGGTGGTCCTTGGATTCCAGAGCCTGGTCTGGTGGTTCCGGCGGATGTTCGTCTCCGGCAAAGTGCTCGTGCCCTTCAAGTACGAGGGCAGGGTGGTCCCGAAGAACATCGCCGACCTCGAGGTCTCCCGAAACATGCTGATAATCATGCTCTACTTTTTGATCATCTTTATCACCACGATACTGGTGATGCACCTGCAGCCGACGGCCTTCGACTCGAGCAACGTGATCTTCGAGGTCGTCTCCGCGATGTGCAACAGTGGTATATCCGCGGGGTTCGTCTCGCCCGACATGGACGATCCGGCAAAACTCCTCTTCATCCTGATCATGTGGATCGGGCGTCTGGAGGTCATTCCGGTGATCATGCTCGTCATGGGTGTTCTCAAGCGGTTCGATTGAGGGGGTCGCCTGCCGGAGGGGAAGGCACCTGGAGGACGGGGCTGCCCTGCTATCTTCATCCAAAAGAATGCGACCGGTAGCATAGCGCCGCCGGGGGGTTACGGATGTGCGAGAAGGAGATTCACTCTCCAATCTCCACCTCATAACAGGGCATTTGCACCCCCACCGCCCGCGCTTCGCGCTCCTCCTCCGCACCTATCGGTGCTCATGCTCCGGCCCTATG
>DAOSER010000044.1:13085-14815 GCA_035363235.1 Methanoculleus sp. | reverse complement strand
TCCTGCGTCAGGAGCGGGGAGAGGAGGAGCCGTGGGTTCGGGATCGCCTGGAGGACGCCGTCGTACCGGGCGAGGGCGCGGTTCGCCGACGCTATCTGTGGGATGTGAGCCTCCCAGTCGATCCCGGCCGGAGGCAGGGATTCGGGCACGTAGGGCTTCATTCCATCATCTCCTTCACCATCACCAGGATCTCCGCTTCGAGTTCCTTGATCTCCGCCTCGATCTCCTCAAGCGGCCGGGGCGGCGTGTAAGTGTAGAAGTAGCGGTTGAAGTTGATCTCGTAACCGACCTTTCCCACCTGACCGTCTCTGTGATCCGTGACCGCTTCGTTGATCCAGGCATCCGGAACATGGGGCCGCACCTCGCGCTCGAAGTAATCATAGATGGACTCCGCGAGCGGGACGTTCTCGGTATCGCGGAGTTCGGGGTCGGCCTCCGGCATGCCCTTTGAGTCGTGACAGACGGCCGCGGTCTCGTCACGCTCGGAGAGCGCCGAGAAGATTGCTTTCTTCACCGTAGTATCGAGTTTAACGCCGCGTTTCTTGAACCCGGCGGTCAGAACCTTCTCGAATCTCGGGCGCTCGGTGTAAACCTCGTCGCCTGCCATCTCACGAAGCACGGAGAGCACCAGATCCTGCTGCCTCCTCCCTTCGGCGATCTCGGCAGCCCCGGCGTCGCCTTTCTTCTTACTCGTCGCAAGTCGCTGGAACGCGCTCTCGGACTGCAGGCGTTCGATCCGCTCCGCCGATATGCAGAAGTTGAGACGGAGCGGACGCTCGACGGTGATCTTCCGATACCCGAAGTCGGCGGCATCGAAGATCTTCACCGTCTCCGACTCCTCAAAAGCATCGAAGAGCCGGGTAATCTCCCGGATCTGCGAATTCGCAATCTCGTGGCGTTTGTCTCCGAGGCTCTTGCGCATCTTCACGTAACACCCGGTCGCGTCGATGAGCTGCACCTTCCCCTTCCGCCTCTCTTCTTTCCGGTTCGAGAGCACCCAGATGTAGGTGTTGATCCCCGTGTTGTAGAAGAGCTGGCCCGGCAGCGCCACGATCGCCTCCAGCCAGTCGTTCTCCAGAACCCAGCGCCGGATCTCGCTCTCACCCGAGCCGGCGTCGCCGGTAAAAAGCGGCGACCCGTTCATGACGATCGCGATCCTGCTCCCGCCGTCCTCCGGCGCCTTGCGCTTGGCGATCATGTGCTGCAGGAAGAGGAGTTGCCCGTCGCTGATCCGGGGGAGGCCCGCCTCGAACCGCCCGGCCGTCCCGCGTTCGTACTCCGCCTTGATGAAGTCCTCCTCCTTCTTCCAGGACTTCCCATAGGGCGGGTTGCAGATCATGTAGTCGAACTTCGCGTCCGCATGACCGTCTCTTGAGAACGAGGTGTCGGGCTTGATGTTCTCCGCATCGCGGTCGTCGCCCTTGATCAGCATATCGCTCTTGCAGACCGCATACGTCTCATCGTTTGTCTCCTGCCCGAAGAGTCGGATATCCGCGTTCGGGTTGATATCGGCGAGAATGTGCTCCTTCGTGACCGAGAGCATTCCGCCGGTTCCGCAGGCAGGATCGAAGACCGTCTTGACGATATGATTATGGGCAAGCATATCCTCATCGCCGCTGAGCATGAGGTTCGCCATCAGTTTGATTACCTCACGGGGCGTGAAGTGCTCACCGGGGTTCTCGTTGTTCTGTTCGTTGAACTTCCGGATGAGTTCCTCGAAGATGTAGCCC
>DAOSER010000044.1:0-13075 GCA_035363235.1 Methanoculleus sp. | reverse complement strand
GCTGCTCACGCGGTCGGGGTGAAGGTTCACCGTATCGGAGGCGAACTTCTGGATGAGCAGGTAGAGCGATCCCTTCTCATGCAATGTCTGGATGGAGTTTCGGATCTTGAACCTGTCCAGGATATCCCTGACGTTCTCGGAGAAGCCATTGATGTAGTCGATCAGGTTCTTATGGATATTCGCCGGATCGTCGAGGAGTCGTTTGAAATCATACTTTGAAACATTGTAAAAGGCATAGCCCGATTCATGTTTGAGAACACCGTCGAGGTTCTGGATCTCGTCTTTTAACTCAGTGTATTTTTTCAGCACGCCCTCCTTGGTCGGCGCGAGCACGCAGTCGATGCGGCGCAGGACCGTGAACGGCAGGATCACGTCGGGGTATTTTGAGCGTTTAAAATCATCGCGAAGGACATCGTCTGCAACACTCCATATAAAACTGGTGATGTGCTGAAAATTCTCCATATAATTATCCGATGGCGTGAAAGTGTATTAAGATTGATTGTTTGCGATTGTAATGGTGATTCGCTGAAATTCGAAAAATCTAAATGAATCCGTATCATTTCCCTCCTCATGGGCTTTCTCGACAAATTATCAAAAACTCTCGACCTCTGGCTGTCGAATGAAGAAGAGGAAGACATCAACTATCAAAAAGGAACGGACTTCGAGGCATACGTCGCGGGCCTTTTTACCCGGAGATCAGACTACTTCGCCATCAGCGACTGGACGCGGGACAACCACGACAAGAGTAAGGGCATCTACGTGGAGTCCAACACCAATCCCGATCTCGTTATCCGCTATAAACCGACGAACGAGAGGTTTGCCGTCGAATGCAAATACCGCTCCGGATTTTACAGGAGCCAGAAGATCAATGGACCCGTCGTCAAATGGGCGGCCCCCGACCAGATCAAGAGATACAACGCCTACTCCCGGTCAAACCGCATCCCGGTCTTCGTGGTGGTCGGTGTCGGAGGCAGCCCGAACAATCCGGCAACGATGTTCTGGATTCCTCTCAAAGATGCAAAATATCCCGAAATCTTCCCGAGCGTCTTTGAGAAGTACGAGCGGGACCCCGGCAAGACCTTCTTCTGGCGGGACGGGATGCTGAAGTAACCCCGCCGCCCGCAGCCGGCCGGTGCATGCACCCTGCGGGCTCACAGAGGAGGAGATCGCAATCGTGGAGGGGGCATCCTGATGCTCCGGGCCGCTTGAACCCGCCAGACTTCTCTCACATAATGAATGGGGGATTCCTCCCCCGGGCAGAGCAGGACGCCGCCGCACCCTCAGCCGGAAACCGTCCCGGCCATATCCCGGAGCCCTTCCCCATTGATTGCCTCCTCTACATCCGCACTTGAGGCATCCTTTAGAGCAGGGAAATGGCAGGAACGGATGTGCGCTGCTCGTTAGCGCACACAACGAGAGATTGGTAGCAGAGGATTATCGATGAACCACGATGAGATCGTAGCCTCCGCTGATCACCGCCCCTACCCTGCCCCCCAGCTCGAAAACTCACCGCACTCCGACACACCCGGGGATACCTATACAAGAGAGAACGACGCATATCCCGTTCAGGAATGGACACCATCACCGGCGAGCCAGGCGGGGAGTGTGCGAGGATCATCGGCATTCTCCGGGCGAAGAAGGCATACCTGGAGGAGACCTACCACGTCGGATCCATCGGTATCTTCGGTTCGTGCCGGCGCGGCGAGGAGCACGAGGGGAGCGACGTGGATATCCTGATCGAGTTCTCCAGGGTGCCGGGGATCTTTGGGTTCCTCAGGCTTGAGCAGTACCTCTCCGAACTTCTCGATAGGCCGGTGGATCTGGTCGAGAAGAGTGCACTCAAACCCCGTATCGGCCGCCGTGTTGCAGAGGAGGTCATCTATATATGACGGCTCCGCGAAGCGCCCTTGATTACCTGGATGATATCCTTGATGCCATCGAAAAGATCGAGATCTTTACCCGGGGGCATGTCGCATGAGGAGTTCTCCGACGATGATAAAACCGTCTACGCCGTCATGCGAGCGCTGGAAGTGATCGGTGAAGCGACGAAGTGTATTCCTCCCGAGATCAGGGAGAGCTGCCCGTTTCTTCCCTGGACAGAGATGGCCGGCATGCGCGATAAACTGATCCACGCCTACTTCGGGATCAACAGGGCAATCATCTGGAGAACGATCCAGGACGATATCCCTCTGCTCAGGCCCGGAATGCAGGCCCTCCGCGATGGCCTGGCCGCAGAGGAATCGTGACCGTCCACAAGGAGGGGCACGAGCCTCAACGCGGAGCGGTGGGGCTCGCCGCGCCCATCTCGGCGGTCAACCCCTCCTGGCTGTACCGCTTGGGCCAGAAAATCGAAAAATTTTCTTCACTCCGTTCCTGAACCAGATCGGCCCCGTGATCCCCCGGCTGGTTGATTCGGGAGGCGTGCCCGGTCCAGTGGGTCAACTCGTGGAATAAGGCCGCGGAGTATGCCTCCGTCCCGAACCGGCCACCCCGGGGAATACCCTCTTCTCCCCGGGCGACAGAGTGATTCCTATGCGCATCAAATTCTGCGGAACCGCGAGCCTTGCCGATATGCGGTGCGCAGTCGCCGCCGGCTGCGACGCTCTGGGGTTCATCATGGGCGTGACCCACCAGAGCAGCGATTATATAACGCCGGCAGAGGCTGCGAAGATGATACGCCATCTCCCGCCGTTCATCGAGCCGGTCGCGGTCACCCATCTGCAGGGGACGGAAGATCTCATCAGGCTCGTGAGAGACTCGCGCTGCACGACGCTGCAGATCCAGGACACCGTCGAACCGTCTGAAATAGGCGTTATCCGCGACGCTCTCTCGTATATACAGATCATAAAAGCCGTACACGTCATGGACAGGTCGGCCATCGCGACGGCAAAACGCTACGAACCTTACGCCGATGCGCTCATCCTCGACACCAGAACGCAGGAGAAGCTCGGGGGAACCGGGATTCCTCACGACTGGGATATCAGTGCAGCAATTGTGGCAAACTCGACGGTTCCCGTGATCCTCGCGGGAGGACTCACGCCGGAGAACGTGGCGGAGGCGATACGAAAGGTCCGCCCGTACGGGGTCGATGTGCACACCGGCGTCAAAATGAACGGCGTCCGCAACCCTGAAAGGACGCTTGCGTTTGCCCGGGAAGCAAGAAACGCTCTGTTAAATCCCGGGAGCAGGGGATAGATCTTCTCTCAGCCGCCGGCACCGGGGACAGGAAACCCGAGACGGTGAGACGGCCCTGAGCCTCTCGCACAAGCAAATGCCCCGGACCGGGCAGGCACCGGGCTGACAGGTAGCCGGGCCAGGTCCGAAACCGACCGGCGTCCGTTACCGTTCGGGCGAGCGGCGCATTCCATGTGCCGGGCTATCCAATCAAGCAACGTCCGGATTGTCGACACCTGCCCCGATAGATCTGTTTATTTACTTATACTCATATGAGCAATAATAGCGGGTGGATGTCCACCTGCGAGGAGGTGAACCATGCCAGGATTTGACGGTACCGGGCCGGGAGGGCGAGGCCCAATGACCGGCGGCGGGTTCGGCTATTGCAACCCCGCCGCACGGAGGCAGTGGCCGCCCGTGTGGGGCTACCGCGTCCCGTACGCACCCTACCCGGGACCGGTCTACGGTCTCGGCCGGGGAAGGGGGGCCCGGAGCGGCGGCCGGGGAAGGGGCCGCGGATGGCGGTGCTGGTAACCACAGGTCGGCGCGGCAAACCTCGTCTGCACGTATCACCGGGCTCCTTACGATGTGGGACCGGCTACCCCACCCCTCTTCGGATCATACCTCAACCCGGTATGGACCCACCCCATACCCGGGTTTCGCAACAGGGTTAGTGTATGCAGGTTGGGTCGGAGTGTATAAATCACGTAAAAAGAGTTCTTCGTCCGACCGGCACTACTCAAGACGTATGGCGCCTGACGGGCACTCAGCGATGCAGGCCCCGGGATCAACGTTTGCTTTCCCGTCTTCCATCCAGATCGCTGCAGCCGGGCAGACGTCAACGCAGGTCTCGCACCCGGTGCAGAGGTCCGGATCAATCACCGCTGCCATGCTCTCACTGCACCCCATCGGGTATCTGAGCGTCGTGAACCACGAGGAGCAGGCCGGGAAGGCCTGCACCGGTCGTTCACCACCGGCGCCCGCGTCCACCGCCGAAGCCGCGGCCACGGCCGCACCCGTACGGGATTCCGCCCCTTCCGAGGCCGTAAACCGGCTGCTGCTGAACCGGGGCCTCCCGGGTGGTCTCGTCCGTTTCCCCGGCAGGGCTGCCCTCCGCCGGCTGCGGCGGCAGGACGCACCGGCCCATACGCCGGCCGGTCATCGGCCCCATACCCCGGGGCCCGGTACCATCAAATCCTGGCATTTCTATTCACCTCGTTTGGAACATATTACTCATATGCGCTAAATAATATAAAACTATCGGTCATGCAGGTATGCTCGATATGGACAAACCGTAAAAACTTCATGCACACCCGGAAAGTATCAGCCTGCACAGGACCGACCCCTTCCGGAACGTTCTATGCCAAAGTTTACTGTCGATCAGGTTCCACCCCAGATACGCAGAACGGCCGAATGTACCATGTCTTCCACACCAACATCCGATGAGCTGCTCATCCCACCCGCCACCCTCGACGAGCTCGAAGACGGCCTGCTCGTGCTTGATGCCGATAGACGGGTCGTGCGGGTCAACCGGGCCTTTCGCTGCCTGCTCGCGCTGCCGGACAACAGGGATCTCACCGGGGCGGACGGGATGGCGCTCGTCCGCACCAATATTGCACCGCGCATCGCCGATCAGGAAACAGCCGGGCGGCTACTCGCGGCGCTCCGGGCAGGGACAGCACTCTCGGGACTGGAATGCCGGATCGTTCCCGACCGATGGGTGAAGTGCTCGGTCCGGGTCACGGACAACGGGACGGTGGCCCTTCTCGTCAGCGATATCACCGCGAAGAAAGAGAGCGAAGAGAACTATCGGCGTCTCGAGCAGGAGCGAAACCGCTACCAGGAACTTTACGACCTCGCCCCCGACGGCTACTTCATCTGCGATCCGCAAGGGATGATCCTCGACGTGAACAGGGCGGGAGCCCTCCTCATGGGCAGAGAGCACAAGGACCTGATCGGAACATCCAGTCAGTCGCTGCTCGTCCCGGAGTCCAGAGAGGCCTACCAGAACCTCATTGCACAACTCGCGAGCGGGGTTTGTGGACCCCTGCGGGGGATCGAGGTGTGGGTCCGGCCGGCGACCGGAGCGTCCATCCCGGTTTCCCTATCGGCTACGGCCGTCCGGGATGACCGGGGGACTCTTACGGAGATCCGGTGGCTCGCCCGGGACATCACCCAGAGAATTCAGGTGGACGCAGAGCGGGAGCGGCTGCTCGCCGAGAACCAGTCGCTCGCTGCAGACCTCGCGGAAGAGCGCGACCTCCTCCGAACGGTCATGGAGTACACCGACGTCCACCTTGCGTACCTCGACACCGAGTTCCGGTTCGTCCGCGTGAACACGGCATACGCGAAGGGGTCCGGGTACGCGAAGGAGGAACTTCTCGGCCGCAAACACTTCGACCTCTTTGCGGACCCGGAGAACAGGACAATCTTTCAGCGGGTGCGGGATACCGGAGAAGCGTTCCGGATATACGCAAAGCCGTTCATTTATGAGAACCAGCCCGAACGCGGGACAACTTACTGGGACTGGAGCCTCGTGCCGGTGAAGGATGCGAAGGGAGACGTCCAGGGGCTGGTCTTCTCGCTTGCCGATGTCACGGAGCGGATCAGGGCCGAAGAAGAGGTCCGTATCCGGAACAGGAGGCTTGCCGTCCTGAACGCGGTCATCACCGCATCGGCATCCGCGTTCACCCTGGACGAACTGCTCGACAACACGCTTGAGGCGGTCCTCGACAACCTCGGGTTCGACGTCGGGTCGATCTACATGCTGGAGGGGCAGGAGCGGACGCAGGCGACCGTCCGGTGCCACAGGAATGTCTCCGATTTCACCCTGATGCAGAACCGGACCCTTAACGTCCGCCACTGGCCCTACAACCGGGTCTTCGTCGCCGGCCAGCCCTGGTTCGTCGAGGGGACAGAGGATGCGAGCGGCCTGGACCGGGATGTACTCGCGGACTTCGGCGCCGCCTCCCTCGCCTTTATCCCGCTCGTCGCCGAATTCTCGGTCGTCGGGGCGCTCGTGCTCGGGAGCACCACCGAACCGGCGGTCCCGGAGGAGACCCGGCAGATCCTTGAAGCCGTCGGCCGGGAGGTCGGGGCCGGGGTTCTCCGGGGGATGCTCTACGACCGACTCGAGGCGGCGAACCGTGAGGCGAACCTCTACCTGGATATCCTCACCCACGATATCCGGAATGCCGACAACGTCACGAGCATTTACGCTGACCTGCTCGGCGAGACCCTTACAGGGAAAGAGCGGGAGTACCTGCAGAGACTCCGGGCCGGCATCAGGAAGAGCATCGCGATCACGGCCAACGTCGCGACGATCAGAAGGATCCGCGAGAGCCGGGCCGGGCTCGTCCTGGTCGACCTTGATGCGGTGATCCGGGAGGAGATCGCTCACTACCCGGACACTCGCATCGTCTACGAGGGGTCGCGCGTGGCGGTCCTCGCCGACGACCTTCTCCCCGAAATCTTCACGAACCTCATCGGCAACGCCGTCAAGCACGGCGGGCCGGGCGTCGAAGTTACCATAACCGTCGAGGAGGCAGAGGAGGAGGGGATGATTCAGGTCAGCGTCGCCGACACCGGCCCTGGAGTCCCTGACGACGCCAAAGAGGCGATATTTTCCCGGTTCGAGCAGGGGAAAGTCCGGGAGAGCGGCCAGAGTCTTGGCCTTTACATCGTCGGGATGCTTGTTGCACGGTATGGCGGCAGTATCCGGGTGGAAGACCGGGTGGCGGGCCGCTCCGAATGTGGTGCGGCGTTCCGGTTCACGCTCAGGGAGGCCGGGGGTGGCAGCGTGGAAGAGGTACAGCCCATTTCCGGAGATGATCTCTGCGCGGATCCGCAGAAGAGATCCCTGCTATAGATCACAGGCAGATTCCCGGCGCCTGGTGCGAGCGCGGCGGGCATCGTGAACCGGCTCTCTCCGGCGTCCCGTTACAGGTAAAGCACATAAGAAGGCGTGTGCGCCAATAATCAGGTATAATACGAGCTTTCACGCAATTTTAAACAATGTACCCATCCGCAGGTATCCCGGCTGCACACGGAGATACTAAAACCGCTCTCGCGAAGACCGTGAGCGGGATCAGCGGACTCGATGATATTACCAACGGCGGGCTTCCCGAGGGCAGGCCCACACTCGTCGCCGGGAAGGCAGGGAGCGGAAAGACGCTTTTTGCCATGCAGTTCCTGGTGAGCGGCGCAACAGACTACAACGAGCCCGGTGTCTTTGTTTCCTTTGAAGAGCGGGAGGAGGACCTGATAAAGAATGTCCGGTCGCTCGGCTTCGACCTCCCGCAACTGATCGCAGAAAAGAAGATCGTCCTCGAACATATCCAGCTCGAGCAAAGCGAGATCGAGGAGATCGGTGATTACAATCTTGACGGGCTCTTTATCAGGCTCGCCTATGCCATCGACTCCATCGGCGCAAAGCGGGTGGCGCTCGACACCATCGAGACCCTCTTTGCGAGCCTCGGCAATGAAGGGATCCTCCGCGCCGAACTCCGCCGGCTCTTCTTCTGGCTCAAGGAGAAGGGTGTTACGGCGGTCGTGACCGGTGAGAGCGGGCAGGGCAACAACCTGACCCGTAACGGGCTCGAGGAGTATGTCTCCGACTGCGTCATTTATCTCGATCACCGGGTGAACAATGAGGTGTCGACCCGGCGCCTGCGTATCGTCAAGTACCGCGGCTCAGCCCACGGGACAAACGAGTACCCCTTCCTGATCACCCCGGAGAACGGCATCACCATCATGCCGGTCACCACGCTCGGACTCATGCACGAGGTGCTTGACGAGCATATCCCGACCGGTATTCCACGGCTCGACACCATGCTCGGCGGCGAGGGCTACTACCGGGGCTCAAGCATCCTGGTCTCCGGGACCCCCGGAACCGGGAAGACGAGCATCGCCGCGACGTTCGCAGAGGCCGCCTGCCGGCGCAACGAGCGGTGCATCTACTTCACTTTCGAGGAGTCGCCGGGCCAGATCATCCGGAACATGCGCTCCATCGGGATTGATCTCGCCCCAATGGCCGATGCAGGGCTCCTCACCATCCACGCCTCGCGGCCGATGACCCACGGGCTTGAGACGCACCTTGCCACGATGATCAAGACAGTTCAGGACCTTGCGCCCGATGTGGTCATCGTCGACCCGGTCTCGAGCCTGATCACCGCCGGCGAAGACCTCGACACAAAGTCGATGCTGACCCGGCTCATCGACTACCTGAAAGTCAACCAGATCACCGGGCTCTTCACCGACCTGACACAGGTAGAGGAGGCCTCTGAACAGACAAGGATCAGGATCTCGTCGCTGATGGACACCTGGATCCTTCTCCGGAGCATCGAATCCGGCGGCGAGCACAATCGCGTGCTCTACGTCCTGAAGTCCCGGGGCATGGCCCACTCCAACCAGGTCCGAGAGTTTGTTATTGCTGACGAGGGGATAGACCTCCTGGATGTCTACCTCGGCCCGGCCGGCGTCCTCACCGGATCGGCCCGGTACGTGCAGGAAGCAAAGGAGCGCGCTGAGGCAAAAGACCGGGCAGAAGAACTTAGAAAGCGAAAGATCGAACTCGAACGGAAGCAAAAAGCGATCGAAGCGCAGATAGCCGCACTCGAAGCGGAGCACGAGGCGCATAAGGCCGAGTTCGAGCGGTACAGCAAGCGGCGGGAACTTGATGAGGAGGTGCGTAACGGATACAGAAGAGAGCTGGCGAGAAGGCGGCGGGCGGATTGAGCATAACAGCAAGGGCGAGGCGTACAGGTATAGGGGATTTGAAGAACTCGATCAGGGAGGAGACAGATCTTGAACCGTGAATCTACCGATATCAAAGACGATACCGAAGAATTCTGGCAGCTCAGGCTCCATGTAGCAGGAAAGACCGGCAGGTCCAGGAGGGCGATAGAGAATCTTTACAATGTCTGTGAGGAGCATCTTGCCGGGCGATACTCGATCGAGGTGATCGATCTCCTCGAGCACCCCGAGATCGCTCGCCGGGAGCAGATCATTGCAATACCCACCATCATCCGGCAACTCCCCCCTCCCATAAGAAAGATCATCGGGGACCTCTCCGACACGGAGAAGATTCTCGTCGGCCTGGAAGTCCACCGCAGAGAGTGACGGAGGAGCCCCAGGAAAGAACAGACTGCTCCGAGATACCCATGAATACTACCGTTCGCCAGTCCATACGGGAGACCATCGAGGAACTCCAGAGTCTGCAGGCGAAAGACATCTGTCATAACCTGGACAACGCCGCGGTAGAGGAGACCCTCGACCGGTGCTTGCGAGCGATCCGTGGGGTGCGCAGCACCTCCGGGAGCCTCCGGCCCTCTGAAACAGATGGTGCCACACCCCCGGGGTTCTGGTGCAGCACAGCCTGCCTTGACGCCGCCTTTGCAAACCTGCACGACTCCACCTTCATCCTGGACCGTGACCTCACCTGCATCTATGCACGTGCTCCCTTCCTGAACCCGTGGGAGGCAGCAGGCCGGACCGCCGAAGGGTGGGCACCGTTCTTCACGCATATCCGGGACGTCTTCACGACGCGAGAGGCCGTGCGCGGCGAGGTCTCACCGGATACAGCTGCCCGGGGCCGTATCGTCTGCGAGTACCTCATAAACCCGCTCTATGGACCGTCGGGTAGCGTGGACCATCTCTTTATCGTATGCCGGGATGTCTCGGAGCAGAGACACCTGGAGACGGCGCTCCGGGAGAGCAGGGAGCAGTACCGCGCACTCTTCGAGTCGATGGCTACGGGGTTTGCCTGCTGCGAGATCGTCCGCGGCGACCGGGGCGAACCCGCCGATTACCGGTTCCTTGACGTCAACCCGGCATTTGAAGTGATATTTGGAGCAGTACGTGACCGGTATGTCGGCAGGAGGCTCCGTGAGATCCTGCCCGACGCTGGAAACCGATTAATTGCATGCCTCGACGGGACCGCGCGGACCGGCGTACCCTCACACTTCGAGCACTATAGCCAGGCGTTTAAGAAATACCTCGATATTATCGTATTCAGCCTGGAACGGGGAATGCTCGGGTGCCTGATAGAAGACATCACCGCAACCAGGCAGACTGAACTGGAACATGGCCGCCTGGTGCAGCAGATCCAGTCGGACAGGAACCGCCTCGAAGCGGTGTTGCAGCAGATGCCCTGCGGTGTCATACTCACCGAAGCCGGCACAGGCAAGCTGCTCCTGGTAAGCGACAAAATGCAGGAGATCTGGCAGTGTCCGCTCCCCGAGGGGGATGCACCCGATCCGGATGAGATCGATGAGGATGTCCATCTGGGCTGGCGGCCTTATGAGATCGAGGAATATCCGCTCTCGCGGGCAATCAGGACAGGAGAGGCCATCATCGATGACGAGATGGAGATCCTCCGCGGGGATGGAACCACAACGCACATCTCCATCAGCGCAGCCCCGGTCATGGACCCGGAAGGCGCCGTGCGCTACGGTGTTATAACCTTCTCGGACATCTCAGGGCGCAAAGCGGCTGAAGAGGAGTTGCAGGAGTCCGAGGAGCGTTACCGGCTGCTCTTTGAGCAGATGCTCGAGAAATTCTACCTGATCGAGATCGCCAGGGACGCGGATGGCAGACCTGCCGGCTACCGGTGTCTTGACGCCAACGAACCGGCTGCACAGGCACGGGGGACCTCCCGTGAGGAACTGCTGGGCAGGCAGATCCCGGAAGTCTTCCCCTCCCCGGACCCCTCATGGAGCGATCTCGTGCAGGCCGTGGCGACGACCAGTCGACCTGATCACCGGGAGTTCTTCGACGCCGGTACCCGGCGATACTACGAGGCTATCGCATACCTTCCGCAGCAAAACCGCGTGGCTGTCTTTGCTCGGGATATTACCGAACGGAAACAGGCTGAAGAGGAGATCCTGATGCAGAACCGGCAACTCGCGGTGTTGAACGGCATCATCGCGGCATCGGCATACGCACTCAGCCCCGATGAAGTTCTCAGAGACGTCCTCGACACCACGCTCAGGCATCTTGAGTTTGACGTCGGTGCCGTCTACCTCTTCGATCAGGACAGACAGCAGGCGGTGCTCCGCTGCCATCGGCAGGTGCCCGATCCCTACCTCTCCCGCTATCGAACTCTCAACGTCAGCCTCTCTCCCTACGACAACCTATTCGCCGTCGGCGAGCCCCGCTATATCGAGACCCGGGAGACGGTACCTGCCCTGCAGGATCTTTCTACCGCCCTCGGCGTCGCCTCCCTTGCCATTATCCCGATCATCGCCGAATCCTCGGCCGTCGGGGCACTCGTGCTCGGGAGCACCAGGAAGCGGGAGATCCCGCAGAAGACCCGCCGGATCCTCGAGGCGGTCGGCCGGGAGGCCGGGGCCGGGATTCTTCGGGGGATGCTCTATGACCGGCTCGAGGTGGCGAACCGGGAGGCGAACCTCTACCTGGATATCCTCACTCACGATATCCGGAACACGAACACCATCGCTGTCGGTTATGCCGGGCTGCTCGATGAGATGCTTCTCGGGGAGGAACGGGATTACCTGCAGAGACTCCGTGCCGGCATCACTAAGAGTATTGAGATCACGGCAAACGTCGGAACCATAAGAAAGATCCGCGAGAGCCAGACCGGGCTCGTTCCGATTGACCTCGGCCGGGTAATCCGGGGAGAGATCGCTCACCGTTCCGACGCTCACATCACCTACAGCGGGCCACAGGTGGCCGTCCTCGCCGACGACCTTCTCCCGGAGATCTTCACGAACCTCATCGGCAACGCTGCAAACCACGGCGGGCCGGGGGTCGAGGTTACCATAACCGTCGAGGACGCAGATGAGGAAGGGATGGCTCTCGTTACCGTCGCCGATACCGGGCCCGGGGTCCCGGATGAGGTCAAGGAGAGTATCTTTGCGCGGTTCGAGCAGGGAAAGTCCCGGGGAGGCGGCCAGGGTCTCGGGCTCTCGATCTGCCGGATGCTCGTGACCCGCTACGGGGGCAGGATCTGGGTGGAGGACCGGGTGCCGGGACATCCCGAATGCGGTGCGGCGTTCCGGTTCACCCTCAGGGAAGCCGGGGATTCAGCACCGGAGCAGGGAGCGTAGGACGCTCTCATGATCTTGCGTGAAGGCGCGAAGTCCGGCGTGGGTGTCGACAGTCCTCTTCGCGGCCTCGCGTGAGTTGAACAGGGCCAGGACGGCCACATAACCACGTTCAGAGATGCGACCGCGACCGGCCACCTGCAGGGAGGGCATCACTCGCACCTCAGGTTCTAACGAACCGCCGTTTGCAAAAAAGAGTATTCACCGGGCCGGCACCGCGGCCATGCCCTTCTCCACCCTGCGTGCCATCTCCTGCTTGACCTGCCGGATGTTCGCCGCCTGGTCGCGCTCAGCAAGGGCCGGGCCCGCTTTCCCGACGACCTCCTCGCTCGGGACGCCCTTTGCGTTCATGACGCGCTGGTAGCCGAAACTCGCCCAGTCGTCCGGGAGATCGCGCATCCGCACATACTCCATGTTGTTCGGCGCGAGATCGAGCTGGGCGTCGATGACGCTGTTGACGTAGTCCTTGTTCTGCTCGAAGACCACCAGAGGCTCGATGACGTCGGCCTTCACGAGGTCCCGGATATCCCGGCCCTCGTATTGCTTGAGGAGCCGCGCGCACTCGTTGAAGTGCGTGACCTCCATCTTCGCAAACATCTCCCAGATTCCCCGGATCCTCGGGTCGCTCTCGGTCTCTGCGCACGAGTGGTAGAGGTAAGCCTCGTTGAGTTCCATCATCGCCATCTTCTCAAGCATCGTCTCGTTCGGGTCGCCGAGCAGGCCGTACTGGGTCACGTGCTGCTCCTCGATCTCCGCGATCTCCGCGTAGAGTTGCCGTGCAATCTCGTCGGGGTACATGAACCCGTGCGCCCGGTAGTAGAGCATCGTCTGCTGCT
>DAOSER010000043.1:0-14841 GCA_035363235.1 Methanoculleus sp. | reverse complement strand
AGGGGAAGTCGGAGAGGCGGGAGTGCATCCCGTCGACGGTGGTGATGATGTAGTCGCCTCCGGCACGGACGGCGCCGGCGTCGTCCATCTCGTCGACGCCGACCGCGGCGTCCGTCCGGCCGATGATCCGGGCAAGCTGCCGGTGGGCGAAGAAGTCGCCCGACCCTCTTGAACCGACGCCGAACTCACCCATCGTCGAGCCTGAGGGCTCATAGGCGAAGAGGTCGCCGGAGAGCCCGGACGAGTTCTTCGCTTCAGCCAGAACCGCCCGGGCGAATGCCTCGGCGTAGGCGGGGGTCACGCGATGGTGCTTGATCGAGAGGATGTCCCGGGAAAGAAGGCGCACGATCTCGTCGTCAGGGGTGCCGGCGGCGAGGTGCCGGCGGCTGATCTCTTCTACATCCATTGTAAGAGTGGTCGGTGCAGAACGAGATAAAAGGAATGGCGGGGGGCAGGCAAAGATTCAAGCAGATACCGGGCGACATCTGATGGATGACGGGTGGAGAGATGATTGCCGCCTGCTCCGTCGCCGGTTCGGACTCGGGGGGAGGGGCAGGCATCCAGGCGGACTTGAAGACGTTCACGGCGCTCGGGGTCTTTGGGCTGACGGTTATTACGGCGGTCACGGCCCAGAACACCCGCGAGGTGCGGGGGACCTGGATGCTCCCTCCCCCCGCGGTGCGGGCGCAGATGGAAGCGGTCGCCGACGATTTTCTGATCGGGGCGTGGAAGACCGGGATGCTCGGAAACGCCGCAAACGTCCGTGCGGTCGCGGAGGCCCTGCCGGAGGGGACCGCGCTCGTCATCGACCCGGTGATGGTCTCGACGTCGGGCCACCGGCTGCTCGCGGAGGATGCCGTCAGGGACCTCGCGGAACTCCTCATTCCCCGGGCGGCGATCGTCACTCCAAACATCCCGGAAGCGGAAGTGCTCGGCCGGATGCGGGTCACGACCGTCGAGGAGATGGCCGAGGTCGGCCGGCGGGTCCTCGACCTCGGCGCCCGTGCCGTGGTGGTGAAGGGCGGGCATCTCGCCGGCGGCGCGGCGGTCGACATCCTGGTCGACCGGGACGGGGAGATACGGTTGTCGGGAGAACGTTATCCCTATTCCGTGCACGGATCGGGCTGCTGTTTCTCCGCGGCGCTCACGGCATACCTTGCTCGGGGGATGCCCGCGCGCCGGGCGTTCGCCGCGGCAAGGGAGTTCATCGATACGGCCATCAGGGAAGCGGCGGGAGGTCCCGGGCCTGTAAGGATCGTCAACCCCGGGGGAACAATTTTTCACCGGCTCTGAAATAGTTATTCCTCGCCGGGGCGGCATTATGATGATTATTTCCAATTTTTCCAGTATATTTCCATTTATTCATTGTCAGACAAAATTGCGATAAATTTCCAATAAAGCTGGCAATATTCACTAGAAATGAAAAAAGACCAATTCATGATATAAAACAAATACGGAATTTTAATATTCAAGTGTTTGTAATTATTGATAGAATGGATGAGATCGACGATGCGATCCTGCGGGAGCTGCAGAGAGACGGGCGAATGTCCATGGCAGAGCTCGGCTCGATGCTGGGCATCGCACCGTCGACGGTTTTCAAGAGGATCGAGAAACTGAAAAACGCCGGCATCCTCGAGCGGTTCACGATCGTCATCAACCAGAAGTGTTTCGAGCATACCCTGGTCGCTTTCTTAAACGTCAGAGTCCACCCGGAGGGGAAGCCGGAGATCGAGGAGTTCATGCGGGACCTCCCATGCATCCTCGAACTCTACGAGGTGCTCGAGCCGGGAGACTTCTTCGTCAAGGTCCGGGTGCAGAACATATCCGAGCTGAAGCGGAGCGTGCTCGTCCCCCTCTCAGGCCTGCCCGGAGTGAGGGATATCCAGACGATCATCTCGGTGAGGAAGATCAAGGAACAGACATGAGCGAATTGCAGATTGAGACCATACAGCAGATGCTTGCGATTGTGACGCTGCTCCTCGGGGCGCTCCTCATCGGCGTCATCTACAATGCCTACCGGATCGTGAGGCAGCCGACCCTGCTCCTCTTCATCTACGGGCTATTTACGCTGGTCGTGGGGATCACGTTTGCCGATCTCGTGAGCGCCTTAACGCCTGATGCGTTCATCATCGCCTGGTCGGCGGTCTTTTCCCGTATCGTGGTGATCCTCGGCCTCTGCGTGATGGCCTACGGTATCCTGAGAGGGTAAGATGCGCACCGGTATCTCGTTTGCCCGGGACTGGCAGTTGATCAAGGTAGCCCGGTCTCTGCGACGGCACGACTTTGCCGTCCCCCTCGTGCGGAGACTTCTTGCGGACGCACCACCCGGCCTCACGGAGGAGATCACCACCATCGCCGGGCAGCTCGGCAAGGAGAACGGAACGGCGCTTCTTGCCCATACCGAGGAGCGGTTCGATCCGCCGACCCTGATGGAAGGGCTCCTCCTGACATGGGGGATCCCCTGCCAGTCCGCAGACGAGGCCGAAGATGGGGGCGTGACCATCACGATCGCCGGCGCTGCGGCGGCGCTTCGTGAGACCTTCGCAGACGTCCGGGTGGCCGTGCCCTACCTTGCCGGCTACGTCGGGGCGCTCCAGCCCGACGCGGTGCTCGAGGCCGGCGACGGCGGCAGTATGACGATCCGGTTCCCGCCCCGCGGGAAGTAGTGGGGGACGGCCTCTTCGGCGAAAGCACGGGCCCCGTTCCCGGACGGCCGGAGCTGCATCATCTCAGGAGTTCTTTTGCAAATCTTTATCCCCGGAGCCGTCCGTTCATCTGTTTAGAGCGTTTTGTCCGGAGGACAATGTATGGAGATGAGCAGAGTACGATCATGCCAGAGTTGCGGGATGCCGATGGGCAGAGCGGAGGATTTCGGGACGGAAGCGGACGGCACGCCCTCGAAGGATTACTGCACGCACTGCTACCGGAACGGTGTCTTCACCCAGCCCGGCATCAGCATCGAGGAGATGGCGGCATTCGGCGCGAGGATCTTCTCAGAGATGTATGCGATCCCGCCGGAAAAGGCGGCAGCGTTCGTGAGAGAGCAACTCTCGTGCCTGAAGCGGTGGGCCGGGAGGGAGATTGCGACCTGCGAGAGCTGTGGGATGCCCCTCGCCCGGGACGAGGACGCCGGGACGGAGGCGGACGGCTCGCGGAGCACGGCCTACTGCACCTACTGCTACCGGGACGGTGCGTTCACCGAACCCGATCTCACGCGGGAGGGGGCGGTCGAGAAGTACGCGCCGATGATGGCTGCAAACCTCGAGATGCCCCCTGAGAAAGCAGAGGAGATGGTGCGGCAGTACCTCCTGACCCTGCCGAGATGGCAGGAGTAAGATCAGCGAATTGCCCCGCACTCACCGGTATGGGGAACTCCAGCCCCTTCACCTCCACAAGTTAAACCGCGAGAAATGTAGCAGCATCGCTGATGCCGGGGAGCAGTTGCTGAGATCCTTGTCGGGCTGCTGACCATTTCGCCGGACATTTCTCACTCCGGATCGCCGTTGGATCTCCACGGGCTCCGGAACGCCCTGCTCATGCCGCGCTTTCGGAGACCCGGACCCTGCCGATGATCAGGTCTTCCTCCGGCGGAACACCCTGCCCTTCCTGCCGCAACGCTTCCACGTGCCCTTCGATCGCTTCTCTGATGTTCTCCAGCGTCTCCTCGACCGTCTCCCCCTGGGAGTAGCACCCGGGAAGCGCCGGGACTTCCGCCCAGAACCCTCCTTCTTCAGCCCTCTGGATCACAACGGTAAACTCCATTTTAGCGCCCCACTTTAAAGTAGTTCAAGAAACTCTTCCTCTGTTAAACCGGCTTTCTTTATTACCGCCGTAAGAAGCCCGATCTTTAACTCCTTCGACCAGGGCAGCGTAATAATCACCCCGGATGGCATTTTAATGTTGACATGATCGCCTTTTCCCTGCCGCATCACGCCACCTGCCCGCACAAAGGCCCGCGCTGCCTCGTGACCTTTGATCCCCCGGAGTCTGCCCACACCAATCCTCCATTCAGTAGTGGCCCCACTGCAGGATATGCATTTCGCTGTCGGAGGAGCAGCGCATCTCCAGCCGCTACCGGCCTCCGGGAGAACTCTTATACTCCCAGGTTTATAAGATCGAAGCAGTGATGGATTGAGTCTGCGTGCCGATTTGCTTGAGGCGCGGGAAGGGATCCTTGCAATCGCAGCCAGACACGGTGCCTGCAGGGTCTTCGGGTCGGCGGTCCGGGCTGAGGAAACCACGGCAAGCGACCTCGACCACATCGCTCTCGCTCAGGACCCGAAAAATCTGCTCGGCCGCGAGGTCGATGTGGTGACCGAGGGAGGACTGCATTGGTACATCAGGGACCGCGTCTGTCGGGAGACCGTGCCGCTGTGAGGGATACCCGGGTTCGGACAGGTGGTTGCCGGGATCCTCGCCGCGGTGCAGGACCGCTGACCGCTCTGCTCCAGGCCCGGCGAGGAGCGGGCATTGCCGGAAGGTACTACCCCTCGGGCTCCCGCACCCCGATGCCGGTCTCCGGGCGCTCGATCCCGAACCCCTTTGCATAGTTCCTGTTTGCCCGTTCAAAGACCGAAAGGTCTCCGCCGAAGAAGTCCGAGCCTGCGGCTCTGCGCTTGAGATCTGCAAGGTAGGTGATGATATGGAGGGGAAGCGGCGGGAGCGGAGCGGACGGGTTGAACGGCAGGCCATCATGGCGCCGGTACCAGTGCCGGGCCTGCAGGGGCCGGGGCGTCGATGAACGGAACTCTTCCGGCCGGATCTCGTCATCGCTGAACCCCGCGAGGTAGGCGAGCCCGAAGATGTACTCAAAGATATCCAGGGACTCGTAGAAGGCGTACCGGTTCGGGAAGAGGCCCTGCAGTATGGCGTACAGGGCAAGGTACGGGTAGTCCCTGTGGGATGCATCGCTCCCGAACCGTTCCTGCGCGAGACCGGTGAGCCAGCCCGGATCAAAACCGAGAACGTTTGCAATGTTGACGAGATCGTAGATAGGCACCGTCTCCTGGAGCGCCCCGCCGTAGCGGTACCTCCTCGGCCTCCGGATGATCGCCTCAAGCATGTTGAAGTGCCTGGCGCGGACGGCAGCGATGCCGGAGGCGTAGATCGCGAGGAGGGCCGGGTAGTACCGCAGCAGAAGGAGGGCCTCGGTGTAGCCCCGGTCCGTCTTCTGGATCCCGGCGATACCGGGTGTGGCGGGGGGGATGTTCGTCAGCCGCACGAGCATATCGGTGATGAGGTCGGTGGAGGTATCGTCGTAATACGCCACCGTGGCGGCCATCGCGGCCAGGGGTGCGGCGGCATCTTCGAGATCGCGGAGCATTGCCTGATAATACTCTTTGCCGCGGCTGCCGGCGGCCTGGTACCGCTGCCGGGCCATGACATACTCAAGGACACGATCGGTCTCTTCATGGACGAGATCAGAGAGGACAAGTTCGGGTCCCGGCTCCCGCAGGATGCGCTTGACCTTCTGCACCGCGGTCGAGACACTCATCGGCTCTTTGTGGTCGTAACGGCGCAGGACCTCGATGCGGGAGTAGAGTTCGGCGAAGAACTCCTCCGCAGAGGTGATCTCGACCTCTGAGGGGTGGAGCGCTTTTGCAACCTCTGCCGGGATGGGGACGGAGCCCTTGCGCCGGCACCAGACGATCGAGTACCTCCGGACCCTTCCCGAGCCTTCTCCGGCAAGAATCCTTACGAGCCCCGTATCGTCCTTTGCCGACCAGCCGCAGACGATCAGTCCATACTCCGAGAAGATCCTGTGCAGATAATCCTTGATGTTCGGGCTGTAGTCCTTGAGGTCTTCAGGAGTTATCCGCAGGTCGGTGCTCGGATAGTCCCCGTTCACCTTGACGATCCGGCACCGGTCGGGAAAGACGGACATCATCTCCGGGTCGCTCAACTCCGTGATCACCACCGGCTGGACCCCCTGGTCCAGGAGCGCCCGCTCCATGAGGTTGTCGAAGTTCGTGGTGACGATGAGGGTGATGAGCCCCTCCTTGACCATCGTCGCGATCGTCCGGTGGGCGGGTGTCGGGCCGGGGGTGATCCGCACCCCTTCCTCGTCGACGATGGTGAAGTAACCGCCGAGGATCGCCTCTTCATCACCGTCGCGGGCTTTTAGTGTCTCAAAAAGGCCGGGAAATGTCGGTTCGGCGCGGTAGCGCCTCCGGTACCAGTCCAGGGGGTCGCCGTCGATCCGCTCCCCTGAGACAGCGGCAGTCCTCCTGATCAGATCCCGGGTGATCGCCCTGCCGGTGGGGAGTTTTCCTCCCGATATCCCGGAACCGAGGAGCAGGGCATAGCGCTTCGGCGACGAGGCGACGGCGAATGCTACCGGGATGATGTCGTCGGGGATCACTGCAGCACCCCTCGAGTTCCATTGGTGTCGATAAACACAGGCATACCACTACACACTCACCTGCAGGCAATCGGCAGGAGAGATATTGCGCAGATTGATGGTCGCTCTTTGTGCAGATAGCCTTTCGCACTTCGCCCGGGGTGCTGACGAGGGGGCCGGCGCTTGAAAATCGGCCCGTGTCCCGGGGATAGCGGCCGCCGGTTGCGGGGTCAGCGGCTCCGCAATCTCACGTTATAGAACGATACTCATCTCAGGACTCTCCTTTATCCCCGTGATATGTGGGATTTCTTCGGTATATGCTCCAGGCCCGATACGGAGAACCCGCCTACGATAAGAAATCTGTATATAATTGTTTCACGAATGAAATCGTACGATGTCCTCATCCGAAGTCGCCTCCCGGTTCATCCAGCAGATCTACCAGGTGCGACCGGATCTCAAACTGCCAAAAACAGCGATTCATAAGATCCTCTTTGCGGTGAGAGCAGCCCTTCCCGAGAACAACCCGGAAAGAGAGCATCTCCCCTTCTACTGGTATAAATTCGGTCCCTATTCGGAGGTCGTCGAGTCCTCGATCGATATCCTGAGGCGTCAGGGCATCCTTCGGGAAGGGAAGACACAGACCGGCAAGACCCTTCTTATGCTCAATACCCGCCCCGCCGCAGCGGGCAGCGTGTGCGAGGATGCTTCAGCCGTCGTCGGGCGCGTCGTCAGGGAATTCGATCCCTATCATCTGGAGACCTTCATCGACCGCATCTACCGGGATCACGCGCCGTATGAGTTCATGCCCCGCTACAGGGTGGAGTTCCTCGCCCCGTTCAAGGATTACCTTGCATCGCATCCGGAAGGTCAGCGCACGCTCAGCCAGTGGTGCCCGGGCGAGGAGGGTCCCGGCACCCCTGATATCGATCGTCTGGAAGATGCCCTCTACAGGTGCGAGGCTGTGCTCGTGGAAGAACCTCTCTTCGAGAGATTCAACGATGAGTGTACGGCATACGTCACAGGGGCCGGAGGAGCGTTCGACATCGCCAGAAAGGACGAACCGATCTCATATCAGGTCATCAAAGCGACCTACACGGGCGCCTGGGAGCTATGGTACACCTTTGCCAGTGGAATACGCATTCTGGAGGGAGGGCACGACAGGTATTACAATGGAAGGCTCAGGCAGTGGGAGCAGGAGTACCGGGAAACCCTTGCGGCCCTGGCCCCGAAGGTGGATGCTTATACCAGATATGTCCGTGAATCCGCCCGTTGTCTCTCTCCCCGGGAGCCGGACAGGCGCACAAAGAGGATCCTCTCCTCACTGGTCGAGGGCTACCTATCCGGCTGATACATGGTCTCCCATGATTTTCTCGACGCAAACATCCTCATCGGCTCCCTGGTCGAGTGGGATGCACAGCACCGCCATACGCACCACTACATGCAGCAGGAGGGGTTCCGGCGGCATACCAGCGAACGCGTCCACCGTGAGTGCATCGGCGTGCTGGGCAGGTTCAGGAGGACGGTCCTGCGATACCTGGAGTATATGGAGCAGAACCTCCCTGCCCACCCCGATCCCCTGGCGCTCGACCGGATCATCGACCGCCTCACCGACCGGTTGGTGGAGTCGCTTGCAAGCGAGCGGGAGCGAAGCGTGCTCCGTTCTTTTGTCCGCCGGAACAGGGAGGATATCCGGAACACGGTGCTGGGGACGGAGAAGGGGCGTCGAGCGTTCCGGCGGGACGTGGTCGGGGCCGTCAAGGGGGCGCTGGAGTCCCTGGACCGGGATTGCCGGGACGATCCCTCCGCCCGGGTCCTCCGCCACACCTGCTGTCCCGATAATTATGATGCTTTTTTCCCCAAAGAGAGGAGAGTTCTGGTCTATGCGCTCGGCTACGAGCCGGACACCCTCGTGGTGCTGGACTCGTATTACCTGCTGATTTATACGATCCAGGAAGAGATCTGTTTTGTCACCACAGATTATGCCCATATCCTGAGGAGCCGCGACCGGATCGAGGAGGTTCTGCCGGGAATCACCGTCCGGGAACCCGGGGCGTTTGTTGCCGGGGGGCAGGGGTGAACGAACCCCGTCCATGATTTTCCCCGGCCGGCGTGCCGGCCCCGACGGCGGTGCCGCTTTGCACGACTGCTCAACTCATCCCGTTCCTCGCTATGCCTCCCCATTGGGCCGGCCGCCTGTTACCATCGTTCAGGCGGTTATCGGCCGGCCCGCACTGCCGATCGCTGCAGATGTGCGATGAACGAGTTTCAGCTCGCAGGACCGGGGCCGCTTCGTGAGAACGAGGGGGGTAGGTCTCCGGGACGTTGGGGGGGTGCGCCTGGCGGGGCTCAGGCTCCGCTCGCACCTGGGCGGGGCTTACGCTCCGGTCCTGCGGGCCATCGCACCCTGTGGGCCATCGCATCCTACGGACAGTCGTTCTCCAGAGTATCGTGACTCGAAAACCCTCCGGGGTTCACACTCCGCTCCTATGGACCTTCGCGAGTCGAAGACCTTCGGTCTTCTCCCGCTCCTGCCTCTCGCAAGCGAGCGCCAGTCGCGAGTCGCACCTCCGGTGCTCCCGCTCTGGACGTTCACTTCGCTCACGTCCTTCGCGCACACGGGAAAATCCCGGCCGGCTCTGCCCTCTGATCTCCCCTACCTGCCGCACCCCGGGGGCTTCTCCGGAGCCCACATATTATATTTGGGGGTCGATGAATCCGTATAATCCTCTGAATAGCGATCCCGGCCTGTTTGTTCTTTGCAACAACTCCTTTATGTTATGAAAGGATCTTTCACACTGGCGTGTCAGACGATATTAATTCATTCCGGAAAGATTTACTACGATATCTTTAAATATAATTAGAAAGTAGGTAGTCTCGTCGACTGACAGCCCCATCGGGGGCATGAGGTCAAAGAGGTGTATTGATGAACTTCAGAGAAAATGAAGAAGCAGTATCACCGGTGATCGGCGTCATCCTCATGGTCGCCATCACGGTGATCCTCGCTGCGGTGATTGCAGCGTTTGTGTTTGGGATGAGCGGGAACATTGACACCAACAAACAGGTGGCTGCAACGGCAACAGCGACGACGAATGCCACGGCAAAGACAATCTCGATCACCTATATGGGTGGCCCGGATGCACAGATTGTCACAGGTATAAACTATACCAAAAATGCAGACGAGCCAAAACCGCTCAATGCAACAGGTCATGAACTCATAGTTGGTACTACCTGCCAGGTAGATGGTGCCCAGGGTGAGAAGGACCACATCGTGGTTACGGCGTTCTTCACCGATGGCTCCTCACAGGTCATTCTTGATACCAATGTCTAAACCTAAACTATTCTCACTTTTTACGGATGAAAATTCATGCTACAACTCCGTGAAAATAAAGCGTCTCTTCCGTTGAAGACATCGTTGCTGTATCTCCCCATTCCGACACTCCTAGAGTATCCTAGAATTCATGTTTACCGAAAGGACAACAAAATCCCGAGAACATTCGACGATAACAACAATACATTGTACAATGGCCAACAGCCCGAGCAACAGTCTCAACGGGAGTTATAAGTAGGGTGCGGCCGAGATGCTGTTTTTACGAGCGCTCTATAATTCATTCGAAAGCCACTGTAGACTACCTTCCATATGAGATGGAGAACGGTTAATGTACCCCATAAAGCGACCACTTGTTGTGCTGCTGCTTGCTCTCACCCTCGTCCTGCCCATAAACGTTTACATCATCGGCGACGCCATCGGTGCGGGCATTCAATTCCCACTCTTGCGGTACCAGCAGACCTATCTCGGGAACAACGTCATCACCGTCCTCCGCGATCTCAACTACGTCACTTCCGGCACCATTACCGGCCGCAGTGCTCTCTCCATTCTCCTCTGGGTCAGCGGCACTCTCCTTCTGGTCGCCGCAATCGCCTATTTTGCTACCAGACAGTCGGAAGACTGCGAATCATCCGGAAAGCCCGTCTCGCTTCTCGTGGGAGGAGCAGGTGGCGCCTACCTTGCCGCCTGTTTCGCACAGTATGGATTCGCACTTCATGGGCCAGCAGGGCTCGCCATTCCCATCGGTGTACCGCTCATCCTTGCCATCGCGGTTTATACACTAAAGGCCGAGGATATAGGGGTTGAGTCGGAGGCTGAGGAGAGAGATGAGGGCGACGACGAAAAGATGGAAGAGAAAGAGTGACGCACTCATCCAACTCTACAGTAGGGTGTCTGACCTATCGGAGATACCAGATATTTTCGTTATATCTCCGGTGTAGCCGCTCCATCCTGCCAGTTCGTCCCTCCGTGCTTTGACCGGGCAGTGCCAAACGCATAACATCTATTAGTGGGCTCACCCAGATTGCATTCAGCCAAGGGCCAATATCAGGCACTGCTCGATCTAAGATATGATAAAGAATTATAACTCCGTATCCAATACCACTGAAGCGGTACCGTCCTCAAACGTCGCGATGACAATGGCACGATCCGGTCCAGTGGCGCTTGCATTGTCGTTGATGACCGAGGAACCTGTTGCCACGGGAAGCGACACCTGATCGTAATGAATTGCGTCGGTTCCGTTTATCCAACACGCGATAGAAACAACCTTGTTAATGTCGTTCCCACCATAGTTTGTAAAGACGATGCTGCTCCCCTGTCGTTCTGCAGTAACCACCACTTTCTTCGGCTCTTCGGGCATAGTTATCCCCAGTATCAGCGACGCAATAATTCCGGCAAGGATGACTGTCATAGCCACCATGAGGATCACGCTCACTACCTCCGAGACCCCGCCGTCCCGCTCCCTCTCCACCATATGATTGGTGATCTACGATGTTCCCATAAAAAGCTGTCTATGTAGCGCCGGATTGCAGGGATCCTTCCCGGGAGGATATAACGATGTGAAACAGTGTTGCAGAAAAGTGAGAAACGTAAGTGTAGGAAAAAACAAAACATTATTTGGGTTGCTTCAAACTCTTCTGTTACGTGAGAAGAGTGGTACAACTAGGCAATACCGGTCTCGGTACTGAATCGCAGGCCCCATAAAACAGCCTTGCTGTCTACCTCCCTGATCCCTTTTCGTTTATCAAGCGTTGCAACTTGGGCTTGGTTTACCTTCGTCACACAAAATTTCACCTCTCCTCGCCTTCTTCGCCCTCGCCGCCGTCCTGGTGGTGCTCACCTACGCCCGGTCCATCCCCGGGATGCCGGCAAGCCCCGGCATCATCCCCGACATGCGCTACCTCTCCCCGGCTTACCTCCCCATGCTCGTCATCGGGGTCTACGCCTTCAAACACGCCGGCCTCGATGCCGACGGGGTGAAGGAATCCCTCAAAACACTCTTCTGGCTCGCGGTCATCGACCTTCCCCTCATCTTCATCGTCCTCCAGGTCATCGCCGGCAACAACCCCGGCGGGCAGGTCACGTTCCTCATGTACCTTACCTACCTCTTCCTCGCCGGGGCCGCGGCGCTCTACGTCGCCGTCCTCGCCCGCCGGGCCTCCCCCCGCCTCCTCGCCTACGCCGTCCCGGTGCTGATGTTCTTCCCCCTGGCCTGGGAACTCGTCGTCGACTTTCGGTTCGCGACGAGCTGCTGGGAGGGGTACCACTTCTGGATACCCGTGGTGCAGTATATCTGGTACATCCAGTACGCGATCTTTCCGTTCTGAGGGGGTTCCGGATCTCAGGTTCGTCGCACCCTCCCGGTACGGCCCCGCCCTTCACGGGCCGGCGGGGTTTGCCGTCCCGGTCGGGGTGCCGCTCATCCTCGCTGTGGCAGGGTACGTCATGAGGGCGGAGGACGACGATGAATCGGGATATGAGGAGGAGGAAGAGTACGAGGAAGAAAAGACGGATGAGGAGGAGTAACACTCTTTCCTTTTTCCCCCGACGGGAACTTCTCTGGTTCGCCCTATCCGCTAGCTATTGTTCACGTTAACAGTGTGACATGCATCCTTCGGTCACACACAACCCATGCACGGCTTTCGAGGGAATATCGCCATTCGGGGAGGGGGGCGAGCCCCCCTCCCCTGTCTCCATCGTACTGGGCATATTTGTAAACCCCACCCCGCCCGCGCTTCGCGCTCCTCCCCCGCCCCAAGGCGCGGGGGCAGTGCTGGCGATACCCCCACGGTCCACTGCACCGGGCTTTTTTCCCCGTCTAAAATGCCTGAGTGGTTCCGTCAATGGAACAGAATCCCACATGCAACAGCACAACTACACTCAAAACCAAAAAAACGCCAGTCACCAGGGGTCACTACGGGGAACCCGCTCTCAAACCATCCTATCAACCAAAATCCACGACTCATTCCCGACAAACCTCCCCACGACCACAACATGCGTCAGGTACGACACGCACCTCAAACGCCCCGGCCCGGGTATCGAGCGTGGAGTTCTCGTCTCCCGGAGCCGTCCCGCCGATCCAGCACCGGATCTCCGACACCCGGTCCATGTTCATCCCGCCGTGGTTCGTGAACGCGATCGTCTCCCCCGACCGGACCCCCGTCACCACAACGAACGCTGACTCCTGAAACCAGATGCCGAAGGCCATCGACGCTGCAATTCCTGCAAGGATGACGGGAGTGTGCGGCTGCCCTACCGGCTGTCCGCAATTGTCCGGATACTGCTACCTGGATCGGGGGCAGGTTCTCTGATTTTTGGCGGTTTCGCCCATGGATTACAGAATTTACAGATCTCCCTCAGTCAGGGTTCTGTCCGCGATTGTCCGCGATTGTCCGCAATGACCGGAATGACGGATTGAGTACGTATCGCCGCAACCTCCCCTCCCGTTTCACGGCAATGATACCCATTTCGGCAAGAGTGGAGAGATCGCGCCGTGCTGTCCGTGCGGTGCATCCGTAGGCGGTTCCGTAATCTTCTGTCGATATGGACGGATGGGTCTTAAGGTACTCGATAACGCCCCGCTGCCGCTCATTCAGCAGATCGGGGTGTTCCAGAAGCGTAGTAAATACCGAACCAGTAAAGGTGACGACGAAATCACTACCGGCCTCCCGGAACTGCGGTTCCGCAAGACCGTCACGTCTGCATGCGGCAATCATACTGAGCGTTCCTGAACCCCACTGCTCTATATACCCGGCAAAGAACAGGAGTCTCGCGAGGGTTTTGTTTCGTGGGCGCGAGGCATGCTCGACTCTCAAAAGATCTACCGTGATGCCGTCCGGCAGTTCGCCTGGACTCCAGATCTGTACCCTGTTATCGAAGAACCGGATCTGGACAGTGCCGGAAACCGCATAGTCACGATGGCAGACTGCGTTGATCACTGCTTCTCGCAGGGCATCCGGTGGATACTCCCAGTGCTCCTCACGCTGCATCTCTCCAGGAGCAACCCACGCAGCCCTCTGGATCGTATCTCCGATGAACCGGCCCGCACCTTCGATTATCTGATCCATCCTGCCACGCAAAACGCTCATGTTAAAGTAGGTGCTTGAGATCTCCTCACCTTTGAATCTGGCACAACGGACTTCCGACTGGACGAAAAACCGTTGCGGATCTTTTCCAAAGAAGAGCATAGCAGCATTGGTTGGCACCCCTCCACTGAGCACACCAAGTTTATTCAACGCCTTCTCAACAGGGATGGCCGGATCGCCGTCGAACCTCCGCGCCCGTTGCGCCCGCTCAAGAAACACTCTGACCGAGGCAGCATCGATGTCATCGAGGGTTCCACCCCTGCAAGGCTGATCGTCCCAGGGAACTGCATGAACATTGAGGATCATCCGTTTCAGTTCATCTGGGGGCATAACACGGTTCTCCGTCCCCACCCGTATGTACGCGATGCCATCAAGGAAATACGGCTTGTTCGCCCCCTCGGGAACCGCAATGACAATCAGGGACTTCCTCTCTTCTTCCATAACCCTGACATCCGGCGAGGTCTCCGGCTTTATCCGTGAGGTGATTTGCTGTGAGATCTTGCGGAGCGAGTGGTCGGTAGGATCCACGCCTACGACGGCTCCTGAATTCGTCCTGCCGAACGAGATGGTGCCCCCATGGCAGTTGAGAAACCCGCAGATCGATTTGAGCGCCGGCTCGAGGAGGGAAAGAGATTTTTTGAATTCCATAGTGTCGGATTCGTGAATGGCCATACGATTGCTGCCCCGCATAATTATTCTTCGTGGTAACATAAGGTTCTCTCCGTTTTGCGTGTAGCCGTTCATGCAATCTATCGATACAATCCGGAATCACATCCCTCTCAACGACTCTGAGGTACACACTGTCAGGGTGAAAAACAGAGTTCGATATCCATTTCCGGGTGACCCTCATGACGTACCATGAAAGTTGTGGCATCATCGCCGGTCCGTCCCGTACATCGCAGAGGCATTTTGTGGTGATGGAGACGGTCGGTGAGTTAGAGTGTCTCATCGAGCAGAACCCACGACTCGTTCCCGACAAACCTCCCCACGACCACAACCTGCGCCCGGTACAATACGCACCTCAAACGCCCCGGCTCGGGTCCGCCGCGTTCTTCCAGGTCTCGCCGCTCTCGTTCTTCGCCCTCCTCCTC
>DAOSER010000042.1:0-15326 GCA_035363235.1 Methanoculleus sp. | reverse complement strand
CGACGAGTTCTCGGGCTACATGCGAAACGTCATCTTCGTCTCGGCGACCCCGGGAGACTACGAACTGAAGCGCTCGAGCGTCGCGGAGCAGATCATCCGGCCGACGGGGCTTGTGGACCCGGCGGTCGAGGTCCGGCCGATCGAGGGGCAGATCCCGGACGTGATGGCCGAGATCCGGACCACCATCGAACGCGGCGACCGCATACTCCTGACGACCCTTACAAAACGGCTCGCCGAGGAACTCTCGGAGTATCTCGCCGAGCAGGGGATCAAGACCCGCTACCTCCACTCCGAGATCGACACCATCGAGCGGACCGAGATCATCCGGCAGCTCCGCCTCGGGAAGTACGACGTCCTCGTCGGGATCAACCTCCTGCGGGAGGGCCTCGATATCCCCGAGGTGGGGTTTGTCGGGATCCTGGACGCCGACAAGGAGGGGTTCCTCCGCGACGCAAGAAGCCTGGTCCAGACCATCGGGCGGGCGGCCCGGAACGTCAACGCGAAGGTCGTGCTCTACGCCGATACCATGACCGACTCGATCAAGAAGGCGATGGCCGAGACCGGGCGGCGGCGGGCGATGCAGCTCGACTACAACGTCCGGCACGGCATCACGCCGCAGACGATCGTAAAACCGATCCGCGAAAAAGAGGTTGATATCACTGATATCAAACACGTCCCGAAGTCCGAAGTCCCGAACCTGATCATCGAGCTCGAGGCCGATATGCGGGAGGCGGCGGAGCGCCTGGAGTTCGAGCGGGCGATTGCTCTGCGGGATATGATCAAGAAGCTGCAGGAAGGGAAAGCGCGGTAGGAGGGCCGGCGGTGAGAGATCCGGCGATCCAGATTGCAGGAATATGGAGTCCGGATGGGCTGCGACGTGATAAGTGACGCCCTCCGTAATTCTGGCTGATTGAACGGTCAAAACGATGAGAAAGCCCGGTACAGTGGACCGTGGGAATATCGCCATTGGGGGAGGGGCTGACGGGGAGTGCGAGCGAAGCGAGCTTGAGCACCGATAGGTGCGAAGGGGAGCATCCCCCCTCCCCTGTCTCATGAGGCACTACCTGTCTATAACCCCCACCCCGCCCGGCCTCCGGCCTCCTCACCCGCACCTTCGGTGCTCGAACTCTCGTCCTACAGACAGTCGTTCCCCGCCCCGGGGGGCGGGGGCAGTGCGTGGCGATATCACTGGAAAGCCGCGTACGGGCGAGCGACCAATAGAGAACCAGGTAATCCTGTGTAAGAGGAGCCCGCACAGCCGGCCCCCCTCTCGACAAAAAAAAACAGGTGCAGCCTTCCCGGCCGCACCTTGCCCTCGCTCACGCTTCGCTGTACGTCCCAACCGGCCGCGCCTGCCCCTGCTCCGGCAGGATGAGCCAGAGCAGGATATAGATGATGATCCCGGGCAGGAACCCCGTCAGCACGGTAACGATGACCCAGATGACCCGGATGACGTTCGGGTCAATCTCCAGGTATTCTCCTATGCCGCCGCATATCCCGGCAACCCACCGGTCGGTCGTCGAACGGGTTAACTTCTTTGCCATGACAACTCCCGGAGCGCTCATTCTGCCGTCGATGTAATAGATGTTTCCCCGGAGAAGGGGAGGCTCAACCCGCTGCAGAACGGGCGGTGCCGCGCTTCCGCTGCCCGGAGGGGGCCTTCCCGGCCGGAGCGCAGGCGTCGCAGCCGCTGCAGACCCCTTCAAAACGCTCCCCGAAATACGCAAGGAGCACCGTTCTCCGGCACTCCGCCGTGGTGCAGTAATCCACCATGCCCTGCAGTTTCGAGCGTGCGACCTCGCGCTGGAACTCGGATGCCAGATCGCGGTCGATGAACGACCGGAGGCGCCGTGCGTCGTTATCGTTATAGAAGAGGATGCAGTCGCTCTCTCTTCCGTCCCTCCCGGCCCGGCCGCTCTCCTGGTAGTAGGCCTCGAGGGTTTTGGGCATATCGTAGTGGACGACGAACCGCACATCCGGCTTATCGATCCCCATGCCGAACGCGCTCGTCGCGCAGACGACCGGAATCTTCCCGCCGATGAACCGGTCCTGTGTCCGGGCCCGGGCGGCCGCCGTCATCCCGGCATGGTAGGGGAGCGCCGGTATCCCGCCGGCCCGGAGACGGGCCGCGAGCGTCTCGGCCCCCTCCCGGGTCGCGACGTAGACGATCCCGGCATCCCCTCTCCGGCTCCGGAGGTAAGCGCGGAGCCGTTCGTATGCATCCTCTCCCTTCCCGACGACGGTGTAGCGGAGGTTCTCGCGGTTAAAACTCCCGACATAGACCGACGGGTCCGCAAGGTTGAGCTGCCGGACGATGTCGTCGCGGACGTCCGGCGTCGCGGTCGCCGTCAGGGCAACCATCGGCACACCGGGGAACCGTTCCTTGAGCACCGAAAGCGACCGGTACTCCGGACGGAACTGGTGCCCCCACATCGATATGCAGTGCGCCTCGTCGACCGCGATCAGGTTGACCGGAAGGGACGCCATGAGCGCAAGGAAGTCGTCGCCGACTGCCCTCTCCGGCGAGACGTAGAGGATCTGGATGAGGCCTTCGCTGAGTTCCGAGAGGATCCGCCGGGTCGTAGCGTACGACCCGGACGAGTTCAGCGCTTCCGCGCCGATCCCGCGGGCCTGCAGGTCGTCGACCTGGTCCTTCATCAGGGCGATGAGCGGCGATATCACCAGCGTGACACCCTCGCCGATGAGCGCCGGGACCTGGTAGCAGAGCGACTTGCCGCCTCCGGTCGCAAGCACCGCAAGGACGTCGCGGCCGGAAAGAAGGTCCTCGATGATCTCCCGCTGGTAGGGGTTGAACGCCGTATGCCCGAAGTAGCGCTGCAGGAGCAGATGCAGGCGATCCATCACTATATAAGTGGGCGCTCTACCGGCATAGTATCTTCGGCCCCGGAAATTCCGGCCCGATTGGGGCGGTTTCTCACCCCGTAACCTCGTCCCAGAACCCGGCGACGGCGGAGAAGATCCGCCCCTGGAGTCCGGTGAGCCGCCCCTCCCCGGCCTCGCGCCCTTCGGCCTCGTAGAAGCCGCGGTTGATCTCCACCTGGACCCAGGGGACCCTTCTGCGCCGGTAGTGCGCCACCGAGATGAACCCGCCCCGGAAGGGATCGTTCATCGCAACCCGCCCCTCACCCTCGAACTCCACCTGGAACGACCGGGCGAGCGCCTGGAGCCACTCCGGCGGGCAGGTCACGAGACCGCCTGCCGTTTTCGGCTTCCCGTTCCGGTCCCCCCGGTTGCTCAGGCAGAAGAGCGGGCGGGGGCGTCCGGCGTCCATCCGGACCGGCGGAGACTGCGGCAGCATGCTGTGGCAGTCGAAGGCGATCTCGATCGGCCGGGTATCGAGCGCCTCGCTCAGCCGTTTGTGGAACGGGTGGTAGTAGTTCTTCAGGAGCGCCCCTATCAGTTCCCTGCCGGGCGTCTGCCCTCTCTTGAAGACCGGCGTCCCGTCCTGCGTGATGACCTTGACCACGCCGTCCTGGGTCCGCGGCGGGTAGTCGTAGGGCGCCCGGTTGGTGTCGACGAAGATCCGTGAAACGTCGAAATCGACCACCGCCTCCACCGCATCGTCGAACCCGTAGATGCGGCGGGTGTAAGGATCGCTATTGAAGACGATCTCCTTATGCGTGAGGTTGACGAGACCGTGAAGTTCGGGCGGGACAGAGATGCCGCTGTGGGGGATCGAGATAAGGAACGGGTATGGACCGTTCAATCCGCCTTCCCTCCATCGATGCGGATCCGGGGACTGGCGCTCATGCTGCTTCTAACCGCACTCGTATGAGGCCCCCGCTACAAAAGTGCATTGGTCAGGGATGCACCGGACCCGGGCGGGCATGAATATAAAGGCGGAGCGCCTCTTTACCCGGAGGGAACCGGCCCCGAACGGTGAGTGATATGGAAAGAGAAGAGTGGTCGTCAACGCTGGGGTTCATCCTTGCAAGCATCGGGTCGGCCGTAGGAATAGGGAACATCTGGCGGTTCCCCTACATCGTAGGGGCCAATGGGGGCGGCGCGTTCCTGGTCCCGTACCTGATCGCCGTCCTCCTCTTCGGCCTCCCCCTGATGGTGCTGGAACTCGCCATCGGACGATCCACGGGGACGTCGGTCATCTCCGCTTTTGGGTCGATACGGCAGCGGTTCGCCGCCGCTGGAATCGTCATCGTCGCCGTCGTCAGCCTGATCCTCGGCTACTACCTCGTGATCACGGGCTGGGTGCTCGCGTATGCCCTCTTCTTCGCCCTTGGCCGGCCGATGGAGTTCGGGGCATTTACGGACTCCTACCTTCCGCTCATCTTCTTCCTCGCCGCGGGGCTCGCGGTCTATGTGACGGTGCGGTCCGGGGTCAGGGAAGGGATCGAGCGAGCCTCCCGGTACCTCATCCCGGCCCTCCTTGTGATCCTCATCTCCCTCGTGGCCGTCTCGCTCACGGAACCCGGAGCGGCCGAGGGGATCGGGTTCTACCTCTCCCCCGACTACTCGAGGCTGACCGACCCCGGCGTCTGGATCGCAGCCTTCGGGCAGGCCTTCTTCTCGCTCTCCGTGGGGATGGGCATCCTGCTCACCTTCGGAAGTTACCTCAGGAGAGAAGCCCTCTTCCGGAACGCCGTCATCATCGCCGGCGCCGATATGCTGATCGCGATCCTTACCGGTCTCGTGATCTTCCCGCTGGTCTTCACCGCCGGCCTTGACCCTGCAGCCGGGGTGAACCTTGCGTTCATCACCCTGCCCACGGCCTTTACGGAGATCCGGTACGGCATGCTGCTCGGAGCGCTCTTCTTCCTGATGCTCTTTGCTGCAGCGCTCACCTCGGCGGTCTCCATGCTCGAGGTCCCGGTGGCGGCGCTGATGGACTCCTACGGCTACCCCCGGAAGCGCGCCACGCTCCTTGTCTTCGCCGCAATCATGCTTCTTGGGCTCCCGTCCGCTCTCAGTTACACCGCCCTGAACCTCGAGGCTTTCGGAATGCCGTTCCTCGACCTCGCCGACTACGCCTTCGGGACGCTTGGCCTCATCGTGGCCGGGCTGATCGTGAGCGTCGTCGGGGGGTGGTTCATGAGCCGCACCCGGATCTATGAAGAGATCGGCGGCTGCGGGTGGCAACAGACAGGCTACATAGCGCTCATCCGCTACGGCGTTCCGGCCATCCTGCTGATCACGCTGATCGGGAATTTCTTCCGGGTTGGGGGATGAAGAACGCCGGACTATATCTCCGGCACCTGCTCCTCTGCCCGCCTGCTCTTCTCCTGCGCCTGGAGAACGTCGAGGACATCCTGCATATCGGGCACCGCCGTAGCCGGGTACTCCCCGACGAATATGATGCGCCCGAACTCGTCGACGACGATGTTCGCCCGCCGGGAGTAGCCCTTTTGGCTATCAAAGACACCGTACATCTGCGCTACGGCGCCGTGGGGCCAGAAATCCGCAAGCAGCCGGGTCTTCCGGATACCGAGCCTCTCCGCCCACGCCCGCTTGCAGGGGACGGAGTCCACGCTGACACCGAGGGCAACGGCCCCAAGGGCATCGAACGCCTTCCGGTTCTCCTCGAGCGCCTCCATCTGCCTGGCGCAGATGCTGGTCCAGGCCAGCGGGTGAAACGAGAGGATAACCCGCTTCCCCGGGAAGCCCGATAACCGGATATCATGCCCGTTCTGGTCCGGTATCGAGAAATCCTGAGCCAGTTCGCCGACCTCGACCATCCTGCATCACCTGGTGGGACTCAGGTTCCGACACTGATAAAATTTTCTCCCGATCAATCCTGCCCGGCCCCTCCCGGCTACTCTCCCTGCAGGAGACCGACTGCTGCTCCTGCACCCGGCCGCTGCCCGATGGACTTCCCCGGGTGCCCCGCAGGTTTAAGGCTTCTGCTGGCAAGACTACTACAATGCCGCCTGCCACCGACATCGCGATCATCGTCCTCCTGATACTCGCAAACGGTTTTTTCTCGATGGCGGAGTTCGCGATCGTCTCTGCAAGAACGGCACGCCTGCAGAAGAGGGCAGCGGCCGGCGACGCCGGGGCGGCGGCCGCCCTCGAACTTGCCGGGGACCCGACGCAGTTCCTCTCCACCGTCCAGGTCGGGATCACCCTCGTCGGGATCCTGACCGGAGCGTTCGGCGGGGCGACGCTTGCGGGGCCGCTCGCGGAAGAGTTCGCTAAAATTCCGTTGATCGCCCCATACAGCGGCCCGCTCGCGGTCGCAACCGTCGTCGCCGCCATCACCTACTTAACGCTCGTCATCGGGGAACTGGTGCCGAAACGGGTGGCCATGACCTACGCCGACCGTATCGCATCGGCAGTCTCCCGCCCGATCCGGCTCCTTTCCTGGGCCGCCGCACCCCTCGTCCGGCTGCTGAGCATCTCGACGGAAGTGGTCCTTGCGGTGCTCAGGGTGCGCAAGCCCTCGGAGCCCGAGGTTACGGAGGAGGACGTCAGGGTCCTCATCGGGCAGGCGACCCGGGAGGGCGTCTTTCTTGAGGCGGAGCAGGATATGGTGGAAAGCGTCTTCCGCCTCGCCGACCGACGGGTCAGCGTGCTGATGACCCCGCGCCCCGATATCGTGGCCGTGGACGTCGAGGACCCCGCCGAAGAGAACTGGCAAAAGATGGTGGACTCCCGGCACGTTTACTTCCCGGTCTACCGCGACCACCTGGACAACCTGCTCGGCGTCGTCTCGGTCCGCACCCTCTGGGCGCGGATGATCGCCGGCGAGCCCCCGAATATTATGAAGGCGATCGAACCCGCCTTCTTCGTGCCCGAGAGCGTCCTCGCACTCTCGGTCCTCGATGAGTTCAAGACGTCCGGGGCGCGGATTGCCCTCGTCACCGACGAGTACGGGAGCATCCAGGGGCTGGTCACCATCCACGATATCGTGGAATCGATCGTCGGCGGCATCCCGTCGGACGAGCGCCCGCCCGAGGGGCCGGCGGTTCGCCGTGAAGACGGGTCGTGGCTCCTCGACGGGATGCTCCCGGTCGATGAGTTCCACGACCTCCTCAACGTGGCGGGTAACCTGCCGGGGGAAGATCGCGGGTATTACCAGACGCTCGGCGGGTTCGTGATGATGTACCTCGAGCGGACACCCGAGACCGGCGACCGGTTCGTCTGGAACGGCTTCCGGTTCGAGGTCCTCGATATGGACGGCCACCGGGTCGACAAGGTGCTCGTGACCCCGGTGGAGGGCGGGGAGGGGAAGAAAGAGTAATTTTGGCCGGATTTAAATTTTTTTTTGAGCATTGTTGCGTCGCGGGCACGGCTTCCGTGGGGCTATCGCCGAGAGGGGGAATACTCCCCCCTCGAAACCCTTCAGGTTTCTCAAGCTCGCTACGCTCGCACTCCCCACCTGACGGTGGTCGAGCTCCGTTCCTCGAAGTCAGATAGCTTCTCGAACGACTGTCCTATAGACTGACGTTCTCCGAACCATCGCAAGCCCAAGACCGTCGGTCTTCTCCAGAGATGTCCTGTGGGGACATCGCTTACCCCGATGCACGGATTTCATGGGGATATCGCCACGCACTGCCCCCGCCCCCCGGGGCGGGGAACGACTGTCTGTAGGACGAGAGTTCGAGCACCGAAGGTGCGGGTGAGGAGGCCGGAGGCCGGGCGGAGTGCGACGGACGGAACGTCCGGAGCTTGAGAAGATCGAAGGTCTTCGAGTGGGGGTCACAGATGTCCGCGTACAAGGTAGAGACAGGGGAGGGGGGATGCTCCCCCTCGAAGAACATCGTTCTTCTCGAGCTCCGTTCCTATCGGAACATCGCACCTCGCACCTATCGGTGCTCAAGCTCGCTTCGCTCGCACTCCCCACCTGACGGTGGTCGAGCTCCGGGCGTTCGCACCTTCGGTGCTCATGCTCCCGCTCTAGCGACCGGTCGCATTCCGCCCATCGCACTCCCCGTCAGCCCCTCCCCCATGGTGATACTCCCACGGAAGCCGTGCTTTGTGTTATCAGAAGAAATCAGCAGGTTTGAAGGGCAGTAACACGAGCACTGGAGAACGACGTTCCGCCGGGAACGGAGTGTGAGCACCGGCAGGTGCGAGACACGCAGTCTCCTTGAAATCCGTGCAGATGTGGCCGCAGAAAAGTGGTTTATGAGTTCATGCAACTACGATAGGGACCGATCTGCAGAGCGGATTAAAAAATGTTGAGCAATCCCTACCCGATCTCAACCAGGCTGACGGTGAACGTGAGGTCTTCGCCCGCGAGGCGGTGGTTCGCGTCGATAGTGACCGTATCGGCCGATACGGCGACGACCGTCGCGGGAATCACCTGCCCGTTCTGCAGGGGTACCCCGACCTGGTCGCCGACCGCCAGGTTCTCGGCGCCGGCGACCCCGGCAGCGTCGAGGGCGAAGATGAGTTCCTCACGGTACGGCCCGTAGGCCCGGTCGGCCGGGATGTGAAGGGTCTTTTCCTCCCCGACCTGCATCCCGATAACGCCCTCCTCGAACCCCGGGATCATCCTGCCGCTGCCGACGGTAAACCGGAGCGGCTCGCGCCCGGCGGAACTGTCAAAGACCGTCCCGTTCTCAAGGGTCCCGGTGTAGTGGACCAGCACCGTGTCTCCGGACTTCACCCGCTTCTCTTCGCTTGCGATGCAGCCCGAACAGAGGGCCAGGGCGCACGCGATCAACAGGACGCCGAAGACCCGCCCGAACCTCATGACCCCCTCTCGTTCTCGAGCGCCTTCTTAAAGCACTCCACCGCGTCGGTAAACCTGCCCTGCCGATCAAGCGCTCTCCCTTTCAGGTACCATGCCCGGGCATGGCGGGGGTCCATCTCGAGAACCTTATCGAAGCATGCGGCCGCCTGATCGTGCTTGCCCAGGTGGCCGAGAGCGAGTCCCCTGGAGAGCCAGGCATGGACGTCCCCCTCGCCCAGTGCGATGGCCTTATCGAACGCTTTGACGGCATCCTCGTGCCGCCCGAGCGCATCCATGAGCCCTCCGGCCGCGTTCCAGACGGCCGCGTTCTTCGGGTCGACCGAGAGCGCCTTCTCGTAGCTCACGAGGGCGTCGTCATACCTGCCCGCCTTCTCGAGCACCGTCCCCCGCATAAAGAGGGTGGCGGGGTTCTCGTCGAGGACGATGATCTTGTCGATGGACCTGACCGCTTCTTCGTAGCGCCCGAGATGGATGAGGGCCGACGAGCGGGCATAGAGGGTCTCGATGCTGGTCGGTTCCCGGTCCAGCACCTGCGTATAGGCGGCAAGGGCATCGTCGTACCTGCCGGCCTTCTCGTGGGCCTCCCCGAGCCTTCGCAGGGTGAGGGCATCCGCCGGATCGGCCTCGATCACCTTCTCAAAGCACTCCACAGCATCAGCGTAGCGCCCGAGCCACATGAAGATCTCCCCGCGCCGCTGCCATGCTGCCCGGTTCTCCGGGCTCGCCTCGATGATGCTGTTGGAGCACTCGAGCGCGTCTTCGTACCGGCCCATATGCACAAGGGCGCTCTCAAGGGTGTACCACGCTTCGGCGTCGCGCTCATCGCCCTCGAGCACCAGCGCATACTGCTTGATCGCGTCGGCGAACTTCCCGTCCCGCTCGAGCGCCATGCCGAACGCCATCCGTGCATCGCGGTCGTCGGGAGCGATCTTCAGGTAGTGTTCGTATGCTGCTCCCGCCTCCTCGTGCCTGCCGACGGCTTCCAGCATATCCGCCCGGATCTTCAAGATCGCGGCGTTCGAGGCGTCGGCGGCGAGCACCCGGTCGCAGCACTCGATCGCTTCCCGGTGCCTGCCGAGCCGCGCAAACGCGACGGCGAGCGCAAAGCAGGCGCCGGTATCCTCCGGCCGCCCGGCGGTCACTCTTGCGTAGCAGTCAGCCGCATCCGCGTACTGCCCCATCCTCTCCAGGGCCCGGCCCCGGTTGAACCACGCAAAGAGGTTGCCCGGGTCGGCACGAGTGACTTCCTCGAACCGTCCGGCGGCCTCCTCGAACCGCCCGAGCGTGGCGAGGACGGACCCGAGGTTCACCAGGTGGCCCCCGGCATCCGGATCGGCGGCAAGGAGCGCTTCGTAGCAGTCGGCCGCCGCAGCAGAGCGCCCGAGGCCCTCAAGGATCGATGCCTTCCGGATCAGCGTCCCGGCGTCCCCGGGGCCTGTCTTCGCCTCCCGGTCGATGGACTCGAGCGCCTCCTCGTATCGTCCGAGGTACTCAAGCGCTCTGCTCCTGCCGAGCAGGGCGGCCCGGTCGGCGGGATCGGCCGAGAGCGCCCGGTCATAGCAGGCGAGCGCCTCCTCGTACTGCCCGAGGTGCATGAGCGCATCGCCCCTGCTCTTCTCCGCCGCCGTATCTGTGGGGTCGACCCGGAGGAGGGCTTCGAACGCCTCTGCCGCCTCCCCGTACCGGGAGAGGTGCAGCAGAGCGTCTCCCTTCCTGTACAGGAGCGCGGGATCATCCTCGCCGGCTTCCTGCATCGGGTCGAGGCACGCCAGCGCGTCGCCGTACCTGCCGAGGTTCATGAGGGCATCCACCTTCATCGAGCGGGCGACGGCGTTGTGCGGCTCCCTCTCAAGGACCGCGTCCAGGCAGCGGAGGGCCTCGTCGAACCTGCCGAGATGGAGGAGTGCGGCACTGCTCCGCTGCAGGACGGAGACGTTCCCGGGATCGGCCTCAAGAACGTTCTCGAAGTCCTTCTGCGCCTCCGCATACCGCCCGAGATGGAGCAGCGCAGTTCCCCGGCAGTCGTAGACGATCTTGTTCAACGCATCGAATCCCGGCGCCTTCTCTTTCCGGGGGGCATCCTGCATGTCACGCTCGAAGAGCGCAAGGTCGGTGCTGCTCCCGATCCATTTCATCCCGGTCATCGCCCGGTTCTCAAGCACGCGGTCGAACGACCGGATCGCCTCGTCATACTGGCCGAGGTGGAAGAGCGCCATGCCGCGAGCGTACCATATCTGGACCTGGCTCTGGTCGTGCTTCAGGATATGGTCGAAACTCTTGACCGCCCGGTCGTAGCGGCCGAGCGTATCGTAGACCATCCCCATCGAGTAGCGCACCGCGATATGGTCCGGGTCGGCAAGGGCGACCTTATCGAAGCATTCCATCGCCTCTGCGTAACGTCCGGCCCGGAGAAGCAGCACGCCGCGGTGGTACCGGGCAGGGATGTTGGGCTCGACGGCAGCAATCTCGGCGTAGCACCCGGCGGCGTCCGGGAACCGGCCGAGGTGTTCGAGCGCCCGGGCTTTGCCGTAGAGCGCCTCGAGGTTGCGGGGTTCTGCCTCAAGCAGCCGGCTGAACGCCTCGACGGCTCCGGGATAATCCCCCTGGTATAAAAGAGCGGTCCCGATTCTTGCAAGGGCATCGGTGCTCTCGGGGTTCATCCTGAAGATCTTCGCAAAGCAGGCCGCTGCTTCCCGGTAGTCACCGGTCCGCTCGAGCATCCTCCCGTGCTTCTCCCGCAGGACAACGTTCTCCGGGTCTCCTGCCAGCGCCTGGGCGTAGGCAGCCGCAGCGTCGGTGTACCGGCCGAGTTTCTCAAGCATCTCCCCCTGCCAGTACCGGGCGTTCGTATCTGCAGGCGTTTCTGCGGCGATCGACGCGAAACACCCGGCTGCCTCCTCGTAGCCGCCGGTCCGGGCGAGGGTGTGTCCCAGTGCCTGCAGTGTTTCGGCGTCGCCGGGAGACGACTCGAGAGCCTTCCTCAGCCACTCCGCGGCTTCTTTATCCCTGCCGAGACAGGCGAGCGCCCGGCCCATGGAGAGACGGACCGGACCGTTTTCGGGATCGATCTTGAGCGCCTTCTCGAAGCTCTTCACCGCTTCACTGTAGTTCCCGGCCTCGAACTGAGAGATCCCCTGCTTTATCGAGGGGTTTGCATTCTTTCCCTGACCCAGAATATTACCGAAGAAATCCATCCGACACCATCTGCCCGTTTACTCTACGGTTGCTCAACGCTGCACATCCCACCAACTGTTGCCTGTGGAGGCGGCAACCGCTGTTTTCCAAGATTGATGCGCCGGCCAGTATTTGAAAGAACCGGTTTGTGCAGGCAAGCAGGTTCAGAGAATAATAGGTGTTATGGAATCATAAAGAGTGCCGCCGCAAAAAGCATGCATCGTGCCGAAGCACGGGATCCCCCTGCATCCTGCAGGGTGCGATCCCGGACGAGGGAGCCTTCTCCTCACTCAGACGTCCATGATAGGGTCGAACTGCGATTTCCCGACCGGGCCGTGGAAACTCGATATCCGCGGGTCCATCCCGCAGACCGGGCAGGTGTAATCTTCCGGCAGGTCCTCGAATGCGGTGCCCTTCGGGTAGCCGCGGAGCGGTTCGCCGCGTTTTTTATCGTAGACGTAGCCGCAGATCTTGCAGACGTACTTCGTCGGCTCCCAGGACTCGAACCCCCACGTCCCGATCTGCCCTTTCCCCGTCGCACCGCAGACCGGACACACGTAGTCCTCCGGCAGGTCTTCAAACGCAGTACCTGCCGGGATGCCGCGGTGGGGCTCGCCCCGCAAGGGGGAGTAGACGTAGTTGCAGTACTTGCACCGGTAGCGTTTCACTTTCTCCATAGGCATCACGTTCACCTCGCGAGAATCACCCGGCACAAGGCTGTTTTACCAGATAAGGTTTCGCTTCCCATGTCCGGCAGAGGCACGGGCCCTGGTTTCCGGATCGCGAGGGCGGGAGAAAGGTTCTAAGAGTCCTGCCGCCTGCTGCCGGTAACGGCGCGCAGAAGGAGCGACAGGACGAGCGTGAGGACGATCAGGAACGCTCCGAAGAAGAGGAGCGCTATCATGCCGGCCCGGCCAGGCCCGGATCTCGGCACCTGCCACGAGAATCCCGGCGTCCACGCCGCCTGCCCGCCGGGACGGTACCGCTGGAACGGGTCATGCGGCGCAGAGCCGGCACCACCCCGGAGGGCGAGGTCGTAGCGCGCACGGGCATCGGGGTCGATCAGCGTCTCGTAAGCCTGCTGGATGGCGATGAACCGCTCGTTTGCGTCGGGGTCCGGGTTGATATCCGGGTGGTACTGTTTTGCGAACCTCCGGTAGGCCGCCCGGATCTCGTCGGGCGCGGCGTCGGGAGCGACGCAAAGGATCTCATAATACGTCTGCACAGGAGGCATCACGCGGTCTCATCGTATATTACTTCGCCCGTATCCCCGTTCACCGTCACCCGGGTGCCGGGCGGGAGGCGGGAGAACTCCGGCGGGAGGCGGTCGACCATGGGGATCCCCGCAATGATCGCCCCGACCGCGATGATCGGTTCGGCCTCGGTGTTGATGATCGCCGCCGGGGCAAGCCCGTTCTGCTTTAACGCGTAGATGACGTAGGACCCGACCGTCGAGCCCTTCCCGTACGGAAAGGCGAGCACGCGTCCGGCGATGGATTGGCCTTCAAGCGGGTGCCCGTGCTCGACGACGGTGCCGGTCTCCGGGTCGACGCCCGAGAGGAACGATATGGGTTCGGGGGATATGAGGAGTTCTCCGTTTGCGATACCCCGGGATATGCTTCTGCCTTGCATGATCACTGCCACCACACTATAATGTGGTTGGAGATCCAACTATATGAGTGACATGGACGAAACCATTGGCAGCACTCCCGGCAGCGAGCACGATATGTTCACGCTCCAGATCCAGGACTTAAAGGCGCAGATCCTGGATTACAAACTCAAGAATGAGTTGCTGGAAAAGGAGCTCCTGCAACTCAGGAAAGAGAATGCTCAATTAAAACGGATGCCGCTGTTTGTTGCCGCTGTGGTCGATGTGCTTGAGAATGGCGAAGTGTATCTCCGGCAGCAGGGCAACAACCAGGAATACGTCACCGTGGTCAACGAGAAACTCCACCGCACCCTCAAACCCGGAATGAAGGTGGCGGTGAACAATACCCTCTCGATCGTCAAGACGATCGGCAACATCTACGACGCGAGGGTCAGGATCATGGAGCTCGACGAGCAGCCGAGCGTGACGTTCGAGCAGATCGGCGGCCTGAGAGACGAGATCGAGGAGGTCCGGGAAGCCGTCGAGTACCCGCTCACGAAACCCAAGATCTACGAGCGCGTGGGCGTGGAGCCCCCGAAGGGCATCCTCCTCTACGGCCCGCCCGGCACGGGGAAGACCCTGATTGCAAAGGCGGTTGCCCGCCAATCAAAGGCCCGGTTCATCAGGATGTCCGGGAGCGAACTCGTCCACAAGTATATCGGGGAGGGTGCGCAGCTCGTGCGCGAGCTCTTCGTCCTCGCCCGGGAGCGCGCTCCGGCGATCGTCTTCATCGACGAGATCGATGCGATCGGGAGCATGCGCACGAACGACGGGACTTCCGGCAGCGCCGAGGTCCAGCGGACGCTGATGCAGCTCCTGGCCGAGATGGACGGCTTCGGGAACCGCGGCAACATCCGGATCATGGCGGCGACGAACCGGATCGACATGCTGGACCCGGCCCTCCTCCGTCCCGGCCGGTTCGACCGGATCATCGAGGTCCCGCTGCCGGATGCCGGAGCACGCCATGAGATCCTGAAGATCCACACCGCGAAGATGGCGCTTGCCGGGGACGTGGACCTGTCCGGGCTTTCCGAACTCACCGAGAACACCACCGGCGCGGAGCTGCAGGCGATCTCCCGCGAGGCCGGGATGATGGCGATCCGGCGCGACGCCGATGCCGTCGAACAGGAAGACTTCCTTCTCGCGGTCAAGAAGGTGAAGCGCGAGGTGGCGGCGCCCGACAGCCGCATGTATCTTTGATAGGGGTTTTTCTTCCCCGCCGATCTTTTTTTGTTTGCACCTGCCGCCGGGGTATGAAAGGGAGCATCCTGAAATCCTGATGCCGAGGGGTTCGAAGATTGCCTGGGTGCTCGCATATCGAAATCCAAAGTTCTGCCAGTCGCAGGCATGATACACGGATTCCGAGGGAGTATCGCCATTGGGGAGTGCGACTGGCCGAAGGGCAGGAGCACGAGAAGAACGAAGTTCTTTGAGGGGCTGAAGGGGAGTGCGAGCGTAGCGAGCTTGAGAAACCTGAAGGGTTTCGAGGGGGGAGACCCCCCCTCCCCTGTCTCTACCTCATAGGGAGTATCTGTAAACCCCACCCCACCCGGCCTTCGGCCTCCTCACCCGCACCTTCGGTGCCTCAACTCCGCTCCTAGCGGAGCGTCGTTCCCCGCCCCAAGGGGCGGGGGCAGTGCGTGGCGATATCACCACGGTCCAGCGTACCGGGCTTTACCATAGTTTATAACTTCGATTTCTCTCAGGATACACTCCCACCGACGAAGCCCCGGGCCGGTCTTGAAGGAAACCTTATCGACCTCACACGCCCACAGATATGCAATGAACGTCCTCCTCATTCAGCCGGAGGGGGTTGACCTCTACGCCACC
>DAOSER010000041.1:0-15328 GCA_035363235.1 Methanoculleus sp. | reverse complement strand
CGGATCTTCTCCTGCACTTCCGGCTGTTCCGGGTTCATCTGGTGGGCGGTCTGGACATGGCCCTCGACCCGCTTCATCAACTCGTTCTCGTTCTCGGCCTTCTCCTCGAACTCGCACGCAAGGCCGAGATCTTTGCACCTGAATGTCTTCTGTTCCTGCATGCTTCTCACCGGCCGGGTGAGTATAATCTGTTTAATATAAAATTGTATCGCCGTTCTTTTCGGCATAATCCGCATGGCCGGGCGCATCCGATACAGCGGCACCCGGCGGCGGAGGAAGACCCGCCGCCGTCGCCCGTGAAAGAACGTCACGCCTTCCTGCACTCAACCATCTCCTCGATCAGCCCGTCCCGCAGGGTGACGATGCGGCAGAAGTACTCTTTATGCCAGTCCTCGTGCGAGACCATCACAATCGTCTGGTCGAGGTCCTCGTTTAAGCGGGCGAAGAGGTCGAGGATGCTCCTCGAGGTCTGGCTGTCAAGGTTCGCACAGGGCTCGTCGGCGAGCAGGATGCTCGGGTTGTTCACGAGCGCCCGGGCTATCGCCACCCGCTGCTGCTCGCCGCCGGAGAGTTCGCTCTGCCGGTGGTCCATCCGGTCCCCAAGGCCTACCCGGCGAAGGATCTCGGCGCTCCGTTCAAGGTACTCGGCTTTTGATGCTCCTCGAACAAGAGACGTCAGGTAGACGTTCTCGAGCGCGGTGAGTTCCCCGATCAGCGCGTAGTCCTGGAAGACATAGCCGAGCCGGTTCAGCCGAAACAGGGTCCGCCGGTGGTCGGAGAGGGCGAGGACATCGGTCCCGTCGATCAGGACCCTGCCGGAAGTGGGCCGGTCGAGGAGCCCGAGGATGTGGAGGAGCGTCGACTTGCCGCTGCCGCTCGCCCCCATGATCCCGACGAACTCGCCCTTCGCGACATCGAGCGAGACACCCCCGAGGGCCCGGACCTCCACCCTGCCCATCGTGTAGACCCGGGTGAGATTCTCTGCGACAATCACCGCTTCACCCCCTGATTGCGGAGAGGATATCCTCCCGCGCGATCCGCCATGCCGGAATGTAGCCCGCCGCCACCGAGACCCCGAAGAGGCTTGCGATGCTCCGGAGGATAGCCGAGGCCTCCACGTCCGGGTAGACCGGGCCGCCGGGGAAGACGAGCGGGTACGCGGTCAGGTAGGTCGTCACCCCGGCGTTCAGCGCTATCCCGACGAGCGCCCCGACGGCGGTGATGAAGAGCACCTGGAGGACGTAGGAGTTGATGATGATCTGCTGGTCGATACCGATTGCTTTTAAGATCCCGATCTGGCGCCGCCGGTTCACGGTGTTGATGAAGATGACGATGAAGACCACCACGACCGCGATGATCAGGCTGACGAGTGTCGAGATTGCGTTGATGATGTTGAAACTCTGGATCGCCTGCTCAACGAACCCTCCCGACTTCTCCCGGAACGTCAGGACATCCTCCTGGACGCCGTAGGAGAGGATCTCCGTCTTGTACTCCTCCTCCCTGCCGTTGACCGCGGTCTTCACCAGGATCACGGACGCCTGGTCCTGGAGCCCGAGCACCTCACTCATCTCGCGGGTGGTGACGAAGGCCGCCGTATCGACGCCGAAGGACTGGGTCTCAAAGAGCCCCTTCACCCGGTAGATTCGCGTCTCGCCGTTCGGGTAGGCTACCTCCACCGAGTCGCCGACCCCGACCCCCTGGAGCGAAGGAAGGCCGCCCGCCTCCTCCCCTTCCGTCCCCGCGAGGGTCGTGCCCAGGATGATTGCATCGGTGTCTCCGTTCGAGAGAAACTCTCCCGCGGTCATGTATTCGGCGATCTTTGTCACCGACCGCTCATCCTCCGGGGTTATGCCGTAGAGCGTGCTTGCGGCGTTGCGGCCCCGGTAAAAGTAGGTCACACCGGCGGTTATCCGGGGCGATGTCCCGGTGATCCCTGCTATCTGCTCGACCTTCTTCTGGAGGCCGGTCACGCCGTCGATGTACTGGCTGCCCTCCCGGGGCTCGATGACCAGGTTTCCGAGGTCGAAGTCGATCGACTGAGTATCGAAGGTCACGACAACCCCGGAGATGATGGAGGGGAGGAAGACCAGGTTCACGAAGATGAGAGCGATGATCATGATGGTGAGGGCGAGCGTCCCCCTGCTCCCCCGCTGGATGGACTTCCCCGCAAGGAACGCGGAGACCCTGAGGCCTGCAAGCACAGGCACGTCACTCCCCCTGCCGCCGCCGATACAGGAAGACCGCGACCGCGACGGCAACGATGAGGACGGCTGCCACGGCGGCTATCACCGGGATCGGGTCCGGCTCCGCAACGACGACCTGCAGGGCCTGCCGGATCGTGTGCTCCCCATAGTCGTCGGTGTAGCGTATGACGATGGTGTAGCCGAACTCCCCGGCCTCGTCGGCCTGCAGGGTGAAGATAGCGGGGCCGTCGTTCCCCGGTTCGATCGTCCCGAGGAACGCCTCTTTTGAGCCCGGGAGCGGAAGGTCCTCGACGGTCGCCCGGACCGACTCCGCATCCGCCGTCCCGGTGTTCTCCAGCCGGATCGTCAGGTCGACCGGGTCTCCGGCGGTGATCCGGGCTGGTTCGGTCCGGATGGAGGCGACGCCCATCTCGGCGCGGCCGACGATGGGAACACCGATCGTCGCCACCTGCCGGGATGCTGCGAGATCGGCGCCCCGATAGTCGATGGTGACGAGGATCTGTTCGAGCCCGAGCGGTGCGCTAGTGTCGGTCTCGAAGGTCAGGTTCAGGACCGACTCCTCCCCGGCCTTGAGTTCGGGGATGTAGTAGTTCTCCGAGTTCCGCGGGGTGATCGCGCCGGAGGTTGCATTGACGCTGACGGAGATGTCGCTCGCGCTGGCCTGGCCATCGTTGTGGAGGGTCAGCGTGACGTTGAAGGGGTCGCCCGGGTCTACGGATGCCGGAACGGTCCTCTCTATCCGGAGTGCAGGTTTCTTGATCAGGGCATATGCGGAGTTGACGTTCACCGGGACAGGGTAGCGTACAGCGGCCCCGTCCCGCACACTGACCCAGACCTCGGGGAAGTAGATCCCCTCTTCTCCCGGGGCGCGGATCCGGAATGTGAGGGGAAATGACTGGCCGGGACCGATCTCGCCGATATCCTGGAAACTCCCGGTCACGACCTCGACGTCCGTGCTCACCAGGAGCACATTCTCAATGTAGGCGTTCTCCTGCACTTCTGTTGAGGTGTTCGTCTCCCCGGTGCCGGTGTCCAGCTGGATGTTGAGCGGCGATCCCGTGGCCGGTGAGGTGGTACTCGTGAGCACCACCGTGATCGTCCCTTCGTCCCCGGGCATGAGAACGGCAGGGGTGACGGTGTAGTTGGAGACGAACACCGTCGGGCCGGCCGCGGACGCCACTGCCGGGACGAGCACCAGGATGAGAATGAGTATGCCCGGGATATGCCTGAGCGTTCGCCTTGGCGTGTTCCTCCGGGGAGCAGCCGTGAGTTTCTGGACCATCTCTCTTCCCTCCAGGATACGATCTTCGGAGTCCAGAGTCCCTGATGTTTATATATAACGGTTGTGCATGGCGCCACCTCCTGGTCGGGGTTGTGGGCACACCGGGTAAACCCGGAAAACATTTTTATCGTCTGCGAAATATATTGTGTCCGGGATACGGACGAGCCGTTACGGGATCGGTTCACCGGGCGAGTGGCCGCAAACGTACCTCCATTCGTGTTGCAACGCTCTATACCTCTCTATACGTCCTTATGCCCCGGTGCTCATAACGCCGTGCCGCTCTCCGTTCTCACTCATCAGTCCACCATCCTTTTTTCCTCCGTGCCGGGAGATGACACGAACACAAATCCCGGGTACGGGGGCATCCTTGCGGCCTGAGCTGTTTTTATATTCCCCCGCCGGTATACTCCATCCACGTTGCGAGGGGGAAGAAATGGAGACGATCCAGTGGCTGGTGACGCTGACGTTCAGGGTGACGGTAGGCGGTGTCCGTTCGAAGGAAGACTCGGTTGCTGCAGGCCTGGAGCAACTTAAAGAGGGACTCTGCAGCGGAAAGGACGTTCCGATGGAGGCGAGTGTCCGGAGGATCACGAACATCGTTGAGGAGGAACCGATCTTCGGTGTGAAGTGGTGAGCGCGGCCGGGCGTGAACTGGCGGCGTCACGGTGCGGGCCGCCGAACCCAAAACACTTTTCTATCTTTCCTGCCAGTTCGTGCCTCATGCACGAACTTCCCGATACAGTTGCCATCGATATCGTTCTCCTGCCGCCCGGGCCGATCATGGATATGGCGATTGGCGCGAACCGGGCCCTGCTTGCCGGCAACCCGGACAGGGGGATACGCCTCGACAGGGAGGACTGCCTCCCGCACATCTCGGTCGCGATGCTCCCGGCAAGAAGCAGGGATATCCCGGAGATAACCGCGAGGGTTGACCAGATTACCCGGCAGTGCTCCCCCATGGCCATGACCATCGACGCCGTCGCGAAACACCGGATGAACGCGGGGGAGACCGTCTCTATGTTCCACATCCTCCGTGCGGAGATCCTCCAGCTCTTTCACAAGGCCGTGATGAGCGCCGTAAAACCATACCTGGCGCCGTCAGCCGGACCTGCGATGTTTGCGGGAGAGGCGTCCGCGGCGTCTGTCGACTGTCTTCTGCGGTTCCAGAAGACCTCTGTATATGAGCGCTACTCGCCGCACATCACGCTCGGGTTCGGCGACCTCCCGGAGATCATCCCCGGGATCGACTTTCCTGTCCGGTTCGAGACGACGAAAGCCGCCATCTGCCACCTGGGAAGCCACTGCACCTGCCGGCGGGTCCTTGCCGAATTCGATCTCGGGACCCGGGCGTCCGCCGCACGTGGCAGGGCAGCCCGCCGCTAGGTCGGTGGGCTACAGCAGCAGCCCCTTCACGTACGGCCGTGTGCACTGGACGCACCCGGAGTAGCGGTTAAACATCCCGGTCTCCAGAACTTCGACCGCCGGGGGCTCGCGGCGCATGCGGTCTGCAAACCCGGGATCGTGCTCCGCCACCACCTGCAGAAAGACCGCAAGGGGCATGAACGGCCGGGCCTGCACCGGGACGATCTGGAAGTCCGCATGGTCGGCATCGAGCGTTGAGTTCCGGGCGAGGTCTTCGTCGAAGTAGAGGATAACCTCTAATTCATGGCGTTCCTGCAGGTCCCTCAGACGATCGAGCCCGAGCTGCACGCCGACTGCGAGGCCGAGCGGTCCGAGTTCTTCCGGCTTTCCGGGGGAGAAAGTCTCGTATCCTGTTGCCGTCATGGTGTCACTCTCAGAGATTGGTTTCGCGGGGAGTGACTTCTTTTCTCCGGCCGCCCCCGGGGCACCCGTTCCCGATCCGCCTCTCCCTCCCCGGGTTTTGCGGGAAGAAGAAAGCCTTTTCACCCTTCCTGCCCATCCGGTGCGATCGTGACGAGAACATGACCGCTCCCCTGCCGGCACTCTCCGGGGTCCTGGTCCGGGAGGTCCGGGCGGAGACCATCATCGCCGCTCCGCCCTCGGCCGTCTGGCAGGTGCTGACCGACTTCGCCGCCTACCCCGAGTGGAACCCGTTCATCCTCTCGATCGAGGGGAAACCCTGGGTGGGGACACGCCTCTCGGTCGAGATCCGGCCTCCGGGAAGAAAGACCATGCGGTTTCGGCCGAAGGTGCTGCGGGTCGCAAAAGACCACGAGCTCCGGTGGGTCGGCCGCGTCCTGATTGCAGGACTCTTCGACGGCGAACACCGGTTCACCATCATCCCCGAGGGCGACGGTTCCCGGTTCGTCCAGGCCGAGGTCTTCACCGGGCTGCTGGTGCCCGTCGTCGACTTCACCGGCACCCTCCGGGCGACCCATCTCGGGTTCCTGCTCATGAACCGGGCGCTCAGGGAAAAGGCTGAGCGGTTTGCCCCCGGGAAACCTTCTTAAGCCGGACGTTCCCAGTATCTGCATGGATCCGTTCACGGCTCCGGGCCTCCGCCGGGGCGAAGTCTCCGCCGCCTCGCGGACCTTCCTTTGCCGGGGTGAACGCCGCGTATGAGACTGACGGTCCTCGTGGATAACGCCACCCTCACCGACCGCTACTTCCTTGCGGAACCCGGGCTCTCGATCTACCTCGAGGACGGAGGGACCCGCGTCCTCTTCGATGCCGGCTACTCAGGCATCCTCGTCGCCAACGCCCGGAAGATGGGGATCGATCTCCTCCGCGTCGAGGATATCGTTATCTCCCACGGCCACCTCGACCACACCTGGGGCCTCGACGCCCTCGTCCGGCTCCATACCGAGGCCATCCTCGAGGGCCGGGAGCGGGTCGAGCCCACGTTCATCGCCCATCCTGATGCGTTCCTCACCAGGAGCTGCGACGGGGTCGGGGAGATCGGGTGCCACCTCTCGGTCGAGGAACTCTTCCGGCACGGGAAGGTTCTCCTGACTGCGGCCCCCCTCTGGCTGACGGAGAACCTGGTCTTCCTCGGCGAGATCGAGCGGCGGTTCGAGTTCGAGAGGGCATCCCCGTGCGGCTACATCTACACCCCCGACGGCATCCGGGACGACACCGTCGCCGACGATACTGCGCTCGCCTGCAGGACCGCGGAGGGGCTCGTCGTCATAACGGGCTGCTCGCATGCGGGCATCTGCTCGATCATCGAGCAGGCACGCGAGGTCTGTGAAGAAGACCGGGTCGCTGACGTCATCGGCGGGTTCCACCTGCTCGATGCGCCGCAGGAGCAGATGCAGGGCATCCTCAACTATGTTGCACAGGTGCGGCCGGCGGCCCTCCACCCCTGCCACTGCACCGACCTTGCGGCAAAGATCGCTCTTGCAAAGGTGGCGGACGTGCGGGAGACGGGCGTCGGGCTGCACCTGGAGTACGGGTGAGTCAGGAGACAAGTTCCCGGAGGGCCGGTATCTCCCCGTGCTCCTCCTCGTAGGCGTGGACGGCCTCCGGGGCGCCGAGGAGGAAGCGGCGGGCGTTGTTGTAGACGGCCGGGTACGCACCCGGATCGAGGGAATCGAGGAGGTCCGCGAGCACCGCGACGGCCGGCACCCGGTGGCGGGGCTCCATCCCGTCGATGAACGCGAACGCGTCGAGAGCCCGGACGGTGCTGTACTCGTTGATCGGGGCGAGCCGCCGGAGCACCCGTGCAAGGTAAGCCCGTCCCTCTTCGGTCTCAAGCGACTGCTTCCTGTTCAGCGCGAACCTCCCATACAGCGCCCGCTGCTCGCTGGCCTGCTCGACCGTGAAGGCCGGCGAGGACTCGATCCGCTGCAGGATCGTGACGAGGTCGTCGGAGTCGCTCCCGGCGACGGTGCCGAGGAAGGATTCCCACGCGACGGGGCTTTTTGCCGACGCGGCGGAGAACTCTTCAAGGGTCTCCAGCCGCTCAGGGGCGTTGCTCTCGAGGATCAGCGAAAACGCCGCGAGGCGGTCGGTTGCGGCCGTCGCCTCCCGGTACTGGCGAAGAAGCAGCCCGTGGATCTCCGGGGTGTCGAGGGTGGCGAGGAGCGAGAGACAAATGTTCTTCCTCTGTCGCCGCCGGATCGCCGCGGCCTCCTCCTCCAGGCTGCCCGGCCCGGCGGGAGCGCCCGCCGACGCCCGCCGGTAGAGCGAGAGGAGGGTATCGCGGTTCCGTCTGGCGATGGCGGCATAAATTGCCTGTCGCGCATCATAGAGCGCCCGGTAGCGGTGGGCGAACCGAACGTCCTCTACTGAGGGGAAGATGGTCAGGAACTGCCCGCCCGCCTCCTCCATGAGGTGGTCGTCGGTGAGGAGGGCGATGCAGAGGTCGGCAAACCGGTCGGAGACGGCCGCACCCGGCTCCTCAAGCAGCCGGAGCATCTCGCGGTCGGCAAGCACGAGAAATGCGGTGAACTGGCCGACGATATCGGAGTCCTTCATGATCTGGAGGTAGAGTTCGTCCTCCGGCGGTTGGTATGCCGTCTTCCCGTAGAAGGAGTAGCCGCGGTTGAGGGAGAGGAACGCGGGCCGGTCGACGCCGTCGAGGACGATCTCTCCTGTCTCGTCCGCGATCCGGACAGTCCGGTCTGCGGTATCCCGGCCATCGGCGTCGACGAGCGCGAACCGGAACGGGAACTCCCGGAGGCGGCCGCCGGGCGAGCGGCTCTGCCGGTAGGCGAGGGTGAACCGCCGCTCGCCCGGGTCGTATGCAGGAGCCACGGTGAGGACCGGGTACTCCTTCTCCTTCAGCCAGACCGCCGCCATCCCCGAGAAGTCCTGCCCGGCGGCTTCTTCCATGCAGCGTATCCAGTCGGCCCGCGAGGCGTTCGCGTGCCGGAACCGGTCGTGGTAGCGGGCGAGACCCCGGGTGAACGCAACTTTTCCCATCAGCGTCTCGATCATCCTGACGAACTCAGGGGCTTTGACGTAGGTGACGCCCGTGATGAGGTCGTTCGGGTCATTGAAGCCGTCCGGCTCGATCGGCATCGAGCCCGCGCCCCGGTCGAGCGTGAGCGTCCCGGCCGAAGGATCGAGGAGGTCGAGGACGGTCTTGAGGCGGGAGTAGGCCTCCCCGAAGAGGAAGGCGTGGTGCTGGTTCTCGACGTGGACCGTCACCGCTTCGTTGAGCCAGATCTCGAACGGGCTCCTCCCCGTCACCTCGGAGCCGTTCTCGTTGTGGTAGTACTCGTGGACCTTGACCCGGATCATGTACTCGAAGGCCGGGTCGGTCGTGTCCAGGCCGGGCATGATCCGGTTCGCGGCGATCGTCGTGTTCCCGACGTTCTCCATCCCGCCGAAGTCGGAGTTCTGCATGGCGATCTCCCGGTAGATTGCGCCCGTGTAGGCGTAGCCCGGGGTTATGGTCAAAATAAGCTCTTTAAGCGCTTTTCTGGAATCTTCGAGGGCATCCGGATTCCCGGAGCGTTTCGCCTCATCCCGCACCTGTGCGACGCGCCAGATCTCTTCCCGGGTCTCCCGGTCGCGGTACTGCTCGGGGCCGGTGAAGAGGTGGACCCACATCACCCCATCCGCGAGGATTGCGAGCGCACGCTCCGCGCCCTCCGGATCGGAACCGGGCTTTGCGAGGAGTTCAAGGGTGAACGTCCGCCCGTCGGGGTACTCGAACTCCCGCCGGTAGGTGTCGTAGCACCCCACCCCGAGGAAGAAGAGGTAAGGGGCCATCGGGGTTGTGGTGTTCTCGTACCTCTGGATGGAGCGCCCGGGAGCACAGGGAAGACGCGGTCCCGCGGGGTCTCCGTTTGATATGGTATTCGTATACCCGGCATCGGCGATGATTGCTGTCGTGTAGGTGCACTTTGCGGTCATATCGTCCAGGCACGGGACCAGCCGCTGGAACCCCCACTGCTGGCACTGGGTGATCTGGGTGGGCGGCCCGCCGGGGCAGAGACCGTCGTAGTAGAGCCCTTCGAGGAGATGGGTGCTCGGCCGGCAGATCGTCTCGGTCTCGAGGGTGAACCGGGTCCGTGGCGGGACGGGCGGGTCGAAGGTGACGGTGAGGATCGCGGCGTCGCGGTCGTAGGTATGGGTGACGGCGTATCCGGAACACGCAACCCGGAGGATGTCGAGACCCCGGGCGTTCAGGGCGAGTGACGCAAGCGGTGCTTCGAGTGTCCCGGCGGTGAGGGCGGAGACGACCCGGGTGTGGCCGTCGTAGACGTCGAAGGTGAGGTCCATGTGGGCGACCCGCACCGCGAGCGCCCCGAAGTCCTCCGGGTAGTAGCGAAAGAGCCTCTTTTGCTCTCCTTCTCCCGTCAAAATTCCGCCTCGCCGGTTATCTCGCGCAGCGCACGGCGGATTGCCGTCCGGACCTCGGGCTCGTCTTCGTCCTCGAGTGCGGCGGAGAGGGTGCCGGCCGCCCGCGGGTCGTGGAGTTTCCCGAGCGCATCGGCGGCGGCCGCCCTGACGTCCTTCTTTTTATCCGCAAGAAGGGGCAGCAGCGGTTCGACCGCGCGCTGATCGCCGAGCTCTCCGAGCGACCAGGCGGCACCGCGCCGCACCCAGCGGTCGGGGTCGGCGAGGAGGGGCAGCAGCGGTTCGATTGCCCGCGCGTCCCGGAGTTTCCCGAGCGCCTGGACAGCGACCCAGCGGACCTCGTTCTCGCTGTCGGCGAGGGCGGCGATCAGGGGCTCGACCGCCCGCGGATCGGCGCACCCCCCGAGCGCCTCGGCCGCCCGGAGCCGGTAGGGGGTGCTCTCGTCCGAGAGCTGCTCGATGTACTTGCCGATGTACTCCTCGCGCCGCTTCTCTTTATCTTCCATAAGGCGTTTTACCGAGCGTTCCATCTCTATCCCTTCAGGTTCTGCTGCACACCAGATGTCGTTTGCGGTATATAGCACCTGGCACGGCTACGTAATCTCCTCTTCTTCTTCGCCGAGAACGTCGAACGCGACGATCCTGTAGGTGTAGTACCGCCCGTCCGGCGCGGTGAAGGAGAGGAAGACCATCAGCCCGTGCTCGTCCGAGATCCAGAGTTCGGCATCGTCGTCGATGGTATGATACTCGAAGCCAAACCTGCTGAGAGCCTCCTCGATGGCGCTGTCGGCCTCCATATCCCGGACCATCTCAAACGTCGCGGCCAGGGGGTACTGACGCTCTTCGAGCGCAGATACCTGGAGCCTTGCCTGCTTCTCCGCAAGGAGGAGATTATCCAGGGTCATCATGATCTCCTGCGCGACCAGATTCACCTCTTCCAGCCCCATACCCGTACCTTTGGATCTGTCGGTATATAGTTGGCGAAGTTTTTCCCTGCTGGCCGGGGAACCAATCCTGCCTCCCATCACAATACCGGAAAAATCATTTCCCGAACATGCCCGGATACATCTCCATCCTCGCCACCGCGCACCAGAGCGAAACCCTAAAACATTCTGGCGCCGATACAAGGCTGATGGCAGAAGGCAGGCTCAAGATTGTCGTATTCGGCTCTTTCAACGCAGGCAAATCCAGTTTTATCCAGGCACTCGACCCCCGCAGCCGCCACATCGAAGCAGCCTCGAAAGAGGGCCCCACGACCGTTGCGTTCGACTTCGGCCGGCTGACGGTGAGGGACCAGGCGGTCTATCTCTTCGGGACGCCGGGACAGGAGCGGTTCGAGTTTGTCCGGCAGATCCTCTCACGGGGGATGGACGGCGCGATCATCGTCGTGGACGCCACCACGGGAGTGGATGCGATGACCCGGCACCTCTACGGCCAGCTGAAGGCTCTCCAGGTCCCTCTCGCGTTCATGGCGAACAAGTGCGACAGTCCGGGCGCGGTTCCCGAGGCTATCCGCCGGGACCTCCCCGGGGAGACGGTGCACCCCATCTCTGCGCGGAGCGGCCAGAACGTTCATGCGGCACTCGATGCCTTCGTGGCAACCCTGACCGCCCGGTAGCGATCATTTTTACTTCCTGCAGGTCGTTTTCTTCTGCACACAATGACCCGCAACGAGACCTATATCAGGGAGGTCGCCCGGCTGCTCACGAGTTTTCTTTCGAGCGGAAACGCCGGGGATCTTCTCGCCTACCTGGTCGCGGGGAGCAGTCTCCCCGGACACCGGGCAAACCTGGAGCTCGCGGGAGCGTTTGCCGAGACCGTGCGGGAGTTCGCGGTTGCCGATACCAGTGACCACCGGGTCCTGTGGGGACTTTGCGTCGAGCTTGCCTTCGTCTCCCCGGATGATGCACCGACGGGAGACCCGCACGAGTTCCTCTCATTCTGCGGCGTCCGGGGTATCGGGGCGATCGGATCCGTATCGCCGGCGTGCGTTGAGGCGGCGCTCGGTCACCTCGCGGAGGCCTCCGTCGATCCGCGGTGGCGGGTCCGGGAGGCGGTGGCGATGGGGCTTGGGGACCTCCTCTCCCGGCAGCGGGATACGACGGTCCCGGAGCTGGAAGGCTGGGTGGAGGGAGGCTCCTGGCTCACCATGCGGGCCGCGGTCGCGGGGATTGCCGAACCGGATCTCCTGGCTGAACCCGACCTCGCAGAGATGGCGTTCAGGCTCCACCGAAAGACCCTGATCCGTGTCTATACCGCGGGGGAGAGGCAGTCCGAGGCCTTCCGTGCGCTTCGAAAGGCGCTCGGCTACACCCTCGGCCTGGTCGTCGCCGCTCTGCCGGCTATCGGCTTTGAATACCTGCGGCAGCTTGCGACCCTCGACGACCAGGATATCCGGTGGATTGTGCGGGAGAACCTCAGAAAGAGCAGGCTTCAGAAGCAGTACCCCGAGACGGTGCAGCACATCCGGGCGCAGATGGGGTGAGGAGGGGCCCCCGGACTTGAAACCTTTCGGCCCTTCGAACTCCTGTCTCGCACCTTACGGCACGAAGCGGAATTTCTCTATCCTACAACCGCCGATGCCGTCTCGTCGAAGGGGTTTGTCCGCATCGCAAGCGAGAAGAGGTACGGGTAGTTCTTCTGCAGGTAGCGCATGTAGTTCAGCCACTCGCGGATCAGGAGTCCGTAGATCCGTTCGAGGTCTCCTGCAAGATGGACCGCGTCGGTCTCTGGCAGATCGGAGACGTCCGGCCGGCGCTGCAATTCTTCGTTGAAGTGGAATATCGCCCGGAGGAGGTCGGTAAACGTCTCGTGCTCAAGGAGCACGGGGTTCTCCAGCAGCCGCAGGAGGAAGTCCTCGCGTGACCCGAGGAACCGCTTGACGGCGGCGAGGTCGACGTTTTCCACCCCGACACGGCAGGGATGCCGCCTCAGCCGTTTTGCAACCTCCCAAAACGTATTGTCGGTCCAGGTATCGTCGACCAGTAGCAGCGGCCGGACCGCATCAAGGTCGGGATCGTTATCGGAGATGTAGGTCAGCAGCTGTGTCCCGAGGGCCGAGAAGAACGCTCCGATGACCATGTTCAGTTTTTCCAGCCTCTGCCGCCGGTCGCGGGACGCGAGCACCTGGTGAAAGACGAGCGTCACCAGGAGGACCTCGAGCGGGAGGAAAGCGATATCACCGAGCGTGTAGATGCTGATGTGGAAGAGGTCCCGATAGATCAGGAAGTGCAGGGCGTAGAGCACGATCGAGAGGGTGATAAGCCCCGCTCCGAAGGTGATCAGCCACCGTCGTTCGTCCATTGCTGGGGCTTATGCATCCCGGACCCCATGAAACCCGCACCCCGGGTGGGGTGACCTCCCCGCCCTCACACACCGTAGCGCTCCCACGCCTCCTCGACGTGCAGCGCCTGCATCCCGAACCTCCGGGGTCCCTCGACGTCGTTCTCGGTGTTGTCCCCGATGAAGAGGACGCCGGGAGCGGAGAGCCCCATCCGCCGGAGAGCCGCCGCGTATATCCGCGGGTCCGGCTTCTTGTAGCCGAGGTCTGAGGAGAAGATGACGAAGCCGAGGCGGCCGTAGAGCCCGAGCGCCCGCAACTCGCGCTCCGAAAAGACCCGCTGCCCGTTCGAGACGACCCCCGTCTTCTTCATGGAAAAGAGGTCGAGCAGCCTCCGGCTCTTTTCGATGACGCCGAGACGCCGGAGCGATGCGGCCCGGAACGCCCGGGCTGCCTCGATGCCGAGTTGCTCTACATCGATCTCCCAGACGGTGTGTTCGGCGCAGATGCCGGCAAAGACCTCTTCGACCCGCACCTCCGGGTGGCGCTCCCCGGTCCGGTCGGCCGCTTCCCTGACCCGGGCGGCGTAGAGGTCCTGCAGGACTTCAGGCATGATCCGGACACCCTGGTAGATGAGCCACCGCGAGAGGCACCGGTAGGTCTCGAAATCCTGTTCATCGGTCAGGACATCGATGAGCGTCCCGTAGCAGTCGAAGAGGACCCCTGTTACCGGTGGATCGCCGCGAGACACGCCTCCGCCTCCGCTAAAAGCCAGTCACGTTCCGCCGCCCGCCAGGGCAGCCTTGCTATCCTGAGGTAGCCGAGCGCCATGAAGAAGGGGAGGACGGCGGTATCACGCCGGAATTCTTCCTCGCTCCGGCTGTAGTGCCAGAGCAGGTGGCCGATGTAGTCTTCTGCCCTTGAACTGCTCCTGCCTGATGTCTTGAGTTCCGAAGCGAGGATGCCGAGGTCACGGACCGGGTGGGTATGGTTCCGTGCCCCCTCGAAGTCGATTGCGCAGGTCTCGCCGTCGAAGAGGTAGTTGCTGAGCGTGGCGTCGCCGTGGACCATGCAGCCGGCATCGGGATCAAGCCGCGTGCCGTGCCACCACGCCCCGAGCAGGCGGTCGAACCGCTTCCTCTGGTGGCCCGGCAGAGCGTTCTGGTCGAGCACCGCATGGAAGTAGGCGTAGTCGCGCTCCCGTTTGCAGGTCGTCTGCGTGCCGTCGTGGAGCCGGCGGAGCAGGTGCGCGACGCCGGTCAGGGGCTCGTAGAGGGAAACCCCCGCTCCGAGCAGTTCGCGTATGGTCTTCCCCGGGACATACTCGGTCACGAGGACGGCGTTGAACCGGCTGTTTGTGGCGATGGCATGGGGAACCCGGATCCAGCCGGATACGTGGCGAAGCCGGCGAAACTCGTTCCTCATCGCCGCTTCGGTGTTGTAGCGGGTCTTCGCACCCGTCGGCGCACCGAAGAATTTGCCGATCACGCAAAGCCCGGTGCCGGCAAACTCGTACCGGCAGACGACGTGCGACGCAGGCTCTACCCGGTAGACCCGGATCTTACCGCGCCACCCGGCCAACCGGTCGGCGAGGATGCTCGCGAGCCAGTCCCCGAACGCGTCGCCGGTCTCCAGGCGCCCCACCTTCTTCTCGACGATCAACCGCTGTATCACCGGCAGGCCCGGAGGTTCTGCAGGGCAATGAAGATACCCCCGGCACCGGACGACCCACACCTTTTTTACCGCCAGGATGCCTTAGCGGGGTGCCGGTGCATCCCGGGAGTGACGAGCCATGACACCGTTTCGCGAGTATCTCAAGAGGATCAGGCCCGCCGTCAACCGCCGGATCGAGGAGGTGGCGAGCGGCGAGGGTGCGATCGATCCCGCCGTCCTCCCGCTCCTCGCCAGGGGGAAGCGGATGCGGGCGGGGCTTCTTCTCCGCATCCACGCCGGCCTGACGCGGGCGACGGTGCCCACCCGGCAGGCCCTCGATCTCGCCTGTGCCGTCGAGCTCGCCCACGCCGCAAGCCTCATCCTCGACGATATGCTGGACGGGGACACCGTCCGGCGGGGGGGCCCGACCCTCCACCTCACCCGGGGAGAGGGGCGGGCGGTCCTCGACGCCGTCGGCGTCCTTGCGCTTCCCTACATACTCGCCGCCCCCTACGGTGCCGGATACGTGACGATGCTCGCGTCGGCCCAGCAGCGTATGGCCCGGGGCGTGGCCTGGGAGATGCTCGGGGGACCGGAGTTCCCGGCAGCCGAACTCTATGACGCGATCGTCGCCAGAAAGACGGGATGCCTCTTCTCGCTCGCGGCCGCCTGGGG
>DAOSER010000040.1:0-15411 GCA_035363235.1 Methanoculleus sp. | reverse complement strand
GCCGGAATTCTGACGACGGCGATCCAGGAACCGTCCTTCTGCCACTCGTTCTGCTCGATCGTTGTCGCGGTCTGGAGCTCCCCGTAGGCCCTTGCGGCGTAGTCCGCCGGGATCTTCACCGCAATACGGACTTCCTCGAACCGGATGGGGAGGATCGGGCGGAGCGCCTTGACCACGTCTTTGACCTGCTCCTCGACGGATTTGAAGGGATCGATGTTCACCCTCGCCTCTTCCATCGCAAGCTCGATGCGCTGCGGGGGGTGAGGGAACCCGGATTGCGGGTTGACGGCGTTCCTTGCGATGAAGGTGATGACCCGGTTCCGCTTCTCTGCGAGGAGGTGGCGGCGCTGTTCGGAGGTGAGATGGATCTCGCCTTTCCGGATGATCCGGAGTGCGGCCGGCTCGAACTCGGTCGTCTTGAAGACCTTCATGAGGGCTTCGTCCGAAGCCCGTTCGGCATGAGCAGCATTCGAAAAGACGGAATCGGCGGCGACGGCATCCTCGAGGTCGATCTCCTCCCCCTGCCGGATGCGCATGGCCTGGTCTGGGTCGACAAGCACTTCAAACCGTTCTCCGTGGCTCTCAAGCCGGGCTACAACAGCCTGATCCAGGGGTATCATACGGTTGGCTCACTCTTCAAACTGGTCGACGTAGGCCTTTACCTCATCCTTCTCCAGCTTCCGGAACTCCCGGGTCTCGATGGAGACGACACCGATCTCGATGGCGCTTACGTCCAGCTTGCCTTCCGTCGCGGCATGCAGGGCTTTGATGCCGAGGTTGATGGCGCCGGTGAAGTCTGCCTCTTCCCGGTACTCGTCCTCGAAGACCTTCATGACCGCAGGCCGGCCCGTGCCGATCCCGGTTGCCTTATACTCGAGCAGCGTGCCGCTCGGATCGGTCTCGAAGAGCCGGGCCTCCCCGTCGCTGATCCCCGCGATCAGGAGAGCGGTTCCGTAGGGACGGGCACCGCCGAACTGGGTGTAGGTCTGCATGTGGTCGCAGAGTTTCTTTGCGAGGATCTCGACGTTGATCGGCTCGTTGTAGGAGACCCGGTTGATCTGGGACTCGACCCGCGCCCTGTCCACGAGGGAGCGCGCATCGCCGACGAGGCCGGAGGATGCCACACCGATATGCGTGTCGATCTTGAAGATCTTCTCGATGGAGACCGGTTCGAGGAGACGTGATGTCACCCTTTTATCGACGATCAGTACGACGCCTTCGCTGCATTTGATTCCAACGGCCGTCGTGCCCCGTTTCACCGCTTCTCTGGCGTACTCGACCTGGTAAAGCCTTCCGTCCGGGCTGAAGACTGTGATCGCCCGGTCATATCCCATCTGATATTGTGGTTGCATTATCGTTCCTCCAAATCGGCTTCGGTGAAAAACAATGACTTCTGATGCTTAATACCTTTTTCAACCAAATCAACCTTTTGACGCGGATAGCGGTACACCGTGAAATAGGTATCCCTGAACTTCACATCCCCGGCCCCGGAAAGAGGCCGGATAGGTTTTATCCGGCGCCGCAGTGCATGAATGGTCCCGGAGACGGCGACTGTCCGGAGTGCGGCCGGCTCATCGGCGATCGCGTTGACGGTTGCAAGCGCGACGGCGATATCCTTCTCCGTTCCCCGCCGGCACCGGACCACGGCGTATCCACCTTCGCAGAAGACCACCGCCGGCTGCGCAAGACCGACGGCTGCATCACCAAAGAGCGAGGTTGCGGCCTCGATGACCGCGAGGTACACCTGTTTCTGGTCTACCGCCATCCTGCAGGGAAGGATCCGCGCCAGGATATAGCGCCGCTTTCCCCGCATCGTCGGGGGCCTCGGTTTCATTCGACCACCCTCACGGGCCGGTGCGGTTCGATGATCCGGCCGACGGACGAGAGCGCTTCGGTCACTTCCGTCCCGGTCATGCCGAAGAGTGCGCAGAGGCCGCGGATCTCGCGGACCGATCGCTGCCCGAGTATCGAGCGGGCATCCGACGATACCGTCAGTGGAAATCCGTAGCGCCGCTGCAGCGAGAGGATATCCGCATACCGTTGCAGCACTCTCTGGCGTTTCGTCCCGCGGAGGTGGATGATGGGGGCCATCGAGATATCCACTGCCACACCACGCTTCCCCGCCGTCCGTGCGGCAACGTGGTCGAAAGCGTTTCTCCGGGTGGCGTGGATGTTCCTGAGGACATGCACCTCTTTCACCGCGACAACCGCACGGTTGAAGGAGATATCCCCGGCGTCGACGTAGACCACATCGGCCCGTCGGACGGCGGGATCGCGCACCCGTTTGAGAACCTCTTTTACGGACGCGGCACCGATCACGGCACCCCGGAAAATTTCGACGCCATAATGCCGATCCCCGCCATCTCCGATAGCAACGATGCTGTCGAAGCCGAGTTCTGCCGCCTCGATCGCTATCCGCGCAACCGTCGAGTCGCCGGCAGGATAGGGGTGTACACAGGCGTCCGTGATCTTCATCGTGGGTAGGCCGTATGAAAAAAGGAGTATTTATTTACCGCGGTTCGCGTGGGAACGGATGCTTGGGCGCGTCTTCTCGGTTCCACGCCCGCGCGTCCGCATCCCGCGGCCCTTTATGCCGGCGGAGGTCTTGCCGCGTTCCGCCCGGCCCCGGTGAGCCGGGTCGGCCAGCCACGCGAGGTTGCGGTCGCTCCTGATCGCCGGGTGGTGCCCGTCGACCATGATGACTTCAAACCACTTGGAGCGGCCGTCCTCACCGACCCAGTAGGAGTTTAAGGCCTCCATGTTCGGGAACTTGCGGGATGCACGCTCTTCGGCCATGCGCTGCAGGCTCTTTGCCGGGGTCAACCGGCGCATGCCCATGCGTGCGGATCTGCGCCCACGGATATACCGGGGCTTCCTTCGGCCGCCGCGGCGGACCTTGACCCGCACGACGGCGATGCCCTGCTTGGCCTTGTAGCCGAGCGACCGGGCCCGGTCGATCCGGGTCGGACGCTCCACGCGCACGACACTCCCCTCACGCCGCCACTTCTGCAGGCGCTCCCAGAGGAGACCCTTTACTTCGGACCGGTCGGGCCGTTTCCATGCCTCGCGTACGTAGGCATACATCGATTTTGCCATCTTTAAATCACCTCAGGTTCAGCGTTTCCGCCACATTCCTTTCCGGGACGTATCCCGTGGTTCCTAACAGGTTGACGGGAGCAGGGATAAAGGATTGCTTTTGCCGGCCCACAGCCTCGCAGGAAGGCCTACGCGCCCTTGCGCTTCTCCACGACACGGATGGCGTCCATCCGGGTGACCGGGTACTGCCCGTTCTCGTCTTTCTCCGCCGACTTGACCATGTCCCAGACGGTGAGAAGGGCGACGGAGACACCGGTGAGCGCTTCCATCTCGACGCCCGTCCTCCCGTAGGACTTCACGCGTGCGGTCGCCTCGATGTAGCCGTCGCCCTCTTCGAAATCGATGGTGATGGCCCCGAGGGGTATGGGATGGCACATGGGGATGATGCGCGGCGTATCCTTCACCGCGAGGGTTGCCGCCACCCGTGCGGTCGCTAAAACGTTGCCCTTAACTGCGGTTCCCTCCCGGATGGCCTGGAGCGTCTCGCTCCGGAGGTAGATCCTGCCGCTCGCAACCGCTTCCCGGGTGACCTCGGTCTTTGCCGAGATGTCCACCATCTGTGCGCGGTCGCTCTCGATGTGCGTGAAGATCGGGGTCTTGCCGTGTTCGCCGGACTCGTTCATGTGTATATCAGGAGATCTTCTGTCTTTCAGGGGATAAAAGAAGGCGGCTATCGGCAGGTCATTCCGGCGCGGGGTGCCGAAAGAGGATCTGCGGGATGTAGCCGGGCATATCTGTCGCGAGCATGCCCTCCCCCCGCCCCTCTGCGGCAAGCATGCCGGCCCTGCCGTTCACGTACGCGGCGAGGCAGGCGGCCTCGAACGCGGGGAGATGACAGAAGAGCGCGCCGGCGATGCCGGCGAGCAGGTCGCCCGTCCCGCCGGTGGTCATGGCGGGGGTGCCGGTCCGGTTGAACCTGACCCGCGCCCCGTCGGAGATGACGTCGACCGGGCCTTTGAGTAGGATGGTCCCCACTGTTGCGGCGGCCTTTACGCACCGGCCGCGCGCAGCAAGGTCCGCCGGAGGTTCCGTCCCGGCCATCCGGGCAAACTCGCCCGCGTGCGGGGTATAGATCGTCTCCTTCGCCGCCGGGAGGGGGCGGGCGAGCGCATCGGCATCGAAGACCGCGCGCTTCGCCGCCTCCGCGACGGCGAGCACGACGTCGTGGCTCTCTTTCCCGAGACCCATGCCGCAGACGACAACGTCCGCCCGGTCGACGAGGGAGAGGATCGTCTCCAGGTGGTCGGCTGTGATCGCCTTCCCCTCCAGATGCTCGTAGATCAGGTCGGGCATGGGGACGTACGCGGGGGAGGCGACCCGCACGAGATCGGCCCCGGCGCGGAGCGCCCCCATCGCCGCGATGTAGGGCGCTCCCTGGTAGGGCCCGCCCCCGACGATGAGAACATCGCCGCCGACGCCCTTGTGGGCCCCTGACGCCCGTGCAGGGACGAGCGTGAGGTCTCCCGGGCCGGTGAATATCTCCGCCTCGAGCGGGATGCCGATATCAGCGACGTTTGTGCCCTCCATCTTCGGGCGGTGGAACGATACGACCAGGCTCGCCCGGATGCCGGGGGTGGGAACGTCGACGGCGATGATCGGCGCCTCGCTCGCGTTCGCCCGGGCGATGAGGGCTGCAAACGGCTCCCGCACCGCGCCCGACACCCCGGTGCCGAGCATCGAATCAACGATGGTATCAGCGTCGTTAAAGAGGCGGGAGAGTGCCTCGACGTCTGCGGCGCACCGGATGGGGTGGAGGGCAACAGAGCAGTGCCGGAGGAGAGCGAGCTGGGTGGCGGCCGAGGCGGTCGTTGAACCGCAGTCGGGATAGACTACGTCGACCGCGTCGAGGTGCTGGAGGTAGCGGGCCGCCACCATCCCGTCGCCGCCGTTGTTCCCCCGCCCGCAGAGGATGAGAACGCGGGAGGGATCGCGGGCGAGGATGGCATCCGCGACCGCCCGCCCGGCGCTCTCCATCATCAAAAGCGACGGGTAACCGAGCGCAATGGCGTTCCCCTCGATCGCTCTCATCCTGCCGGCGTCGATCACACCGGTCTCCAGAAACTCCCGCATATCGTTTGTCGTCATGTTCTGCACCTCCAGGAGCGTTGTCTGATCGGTGCTATGGCGTTTCTTTCATAGATAGTTTTAGTTTCTGACCGGAGAAACGCCGGGGAGGCTGCCGGTATAAAGCAGTGTTGACAGACGAGTAGCCAGGGTGTAACCGGTGTACTCACTGATGCCTGGATTGTTCTCGACCGCACGTTCCTCACACGGATTTCCTGTGGATATCGCACCTTTGGTGCTCGAGTTCCTGCCCCTGCACCTTGCGGTGCTCAAACTCCTGCCCGTAGGATAGTCGCATTCCATTGGAACGTCGCACCTTCTGCCAGTCGCCAGTCCAGGACCTTCGATCTTCTCCAGCGATGCCCCGTGGGGGCATCGCCTATCGCCACGCACTGCCCCCGCCCCTTGGGGCGGGGGAGGAGGCCAGAGGCCGGGCGGGGTGGGGATCACAGGCACAGCCTTACGGGGTAGAGACAGGGGAGGGGGGATGCCCCCCCCTCGAAGACCTTCGGTCTTCTCATGCTCACTCCGTTCGCACCTCGCACCTATCGGTGCTCAAGCTCGCTGTGCTCGCACTCCCCGCGAGCCGCCACCCCCAAAGGCGATACTCCCACGGTCCAGTGTACGAGGTTCTTTATCGTTACAGTTGCTCCGGCGCCTCAACCCATACTTGCAAGCAACCGTTATTCCAAGACTCAAGTCACTTGAATCCAAACATCCCATTTGCATACCTTCCCAAACCCCCAATTCCCACCCCCCTCCCATGCATTATTGACCCTTCATCACCCACTACTATGGAGATGAGCCTCGAGAACGATGTACGGAGAGCGGCAGATACCATCTGTGAAGCAGAGTCGGTGACGATCGTCTCCCACATCGACGCCGACGGCATCAGCACGGAGGCGATCCTCGCGCAGGCCCTCGCCCGCGAGGGTATACCCGTCACGTCCGTCTTCGTCCGCCAGCTCGAGCCGATGGCTATGCGTCACGTCCAAAAGGACGGTCCCTTGAAACTCTTCGCCGACCTCGGGGCCGGCCAGCAGAACCTTCTTGAGGAGCACGGCCTCTCCAGCGACGAAGTCTTGATCCTCGACCACCACGTCGGCCAGCCCTGCGGCACGGCCTACCCCCAGGTAAACTGCCTCGATCACGGCATCACCCGGATGAGCGCCGCCGGGGTCGCCTACCTGGTCGCGAAGGCGATCGATTCCACAAACATCGACCTCGCGAAACTCGGCGTCGTCGGGAACGTCGGGGACATGATGGCCCGCGAGAACTGCGGGCTGGTCGGCCCGGCACGGGAGATTGTCCGGGACGGTGTGGAGTACGGCAACATCGTCGTGCAGGACCGCGACCTGAACTGCTACGGGACGTCCACACGCCCGATCCACGTCTGCCTCGGCTACTGCGACGACCCCTACATCGACGGGATCTCGAACAACACGAACGCAGCACTCCGGTTCCTTGAGAGGCTCGGCGTCGAACTGAAGAATTCCCGGGGCGGGTGGCTCGTCTGGGAAGAACTCCCGTTCGAGGACCGGCGCACGATCATCAGCGCTCTCGCCCAGCAGCTCATCGCCCACGGGAGGGAGACTGACCGCCTGCTCGCCGAGACCTACATCTTCCCCGACGAGCGGGAGCGCACACCGCTCCGGAATGCCTCCGAGTACGCCACCCTCTTAAACGCCTGCGGCCGGTGGGCAAAACCCCGGACCGGGAGCAGCATCTGCTATGGGGACCGCGGGGAGGCCTACCGCGAAGCGGAGCACATGCTCGCCCACCACCGGACGGTCATCCGCGACCTGCTCCAGTACATCCTCGATACCGGAGTCACCGAGCTCTCGCACCTTCAGTACATTCACACCGGCGACCGATTCCCCGACACCATCGTCGGGATCGGGGCGGGGATGGCGCTCTCCAAACTGAACTGGAAGAAGCCCATGATGGTGCTCGCCGCGATGGTGGACGAGCCGGAGGTGACGAAGGTCTCGATGCGGACGAACGAGTGGGCGCTCGCCCGCGGGGTCGACCTGCAGAGCGCCCTCGTCGAGGCCGCGGCAGAGGTCGGCGGCGCAGGCGGCGGGCACCGGATCGCTGCCGGAGCATTCATCCCCCACGATACAGAAGAGGAGTTTGTTGATGGTATCAACCGAATACTCAAACGACAGTTCGCTTCGGCGGATCCGGACGATAGCTGACTTCCAGTTCGGTGCCGGGGCCGGAGCCGCGGTCTTCCCCGACGAGTGCGCCTTCCAGTTCTCCACGACCGGGCGCATCCGCCAGGTGCGGCTCGGGAAGGAGAGGCTTGCGACCGTTCGCGCGCAGGACGGCCGCCTGACCCTCGGGATAACCGGAGCGGTGCGGCTTTGCGCCCATCTCGCCCCCCCGGCCTACCGGGTGACGGTGCAGGAGGACGTGGCGCCGTTCATCGCAGACGGGAAGAACGCGATGGCAAAACACGTCGTCGCTGCCGACGAGGGTATCCGCGCAGGAGACGAGGTGCTGGTGGTGACGGCGGGCGACGTGCTCCTCGCCACCGGGGCGGCGCTGCTCTCCGGGCGGGAGATGCTGGCATTTAATTACGGTGTAGCGGTAAAAGTACGGCAGGGAAGGGGATCCGAATGTTTCCAGGAAAGATAAACCCGAAAAAGATGAAGCAGATGATGAAGCAGATGGGCATGGAGATGGAGGAGATCGAGGGCGTCGAGAAAGTCGTCATTTACACGCCGGCGGGAAACTACGTCTTTGACGATGCCCAGGTCGTCGCGACCACCATGCAGGGGGTCACCACCTACCAGCTCACGGGGGAGGCCCGGTTCGAGGAGGCCGCCCCGGAGATCCCCGACGACGACGTCGCCCTCGTCGCATCGCAGGCCGGGGCAACCGAGGAGGCCGCAAGGGCGGCGCTCGTCGAGACCCGCGGCGACATCGCCGAAGCGATCCTGAAACTCGCACAGCAATGATCGAAGTTGGCGAACGTCTCCTGCTCGTCGGCGAGGACCGCGAGTACTTCGTGACGGCGGGCGAGGGGCAGTTCTCCACCGACCGGGGGATGATCGACCGCGGGGCGCTCGTCGGCATGAGCCCGGGCGATGGGATCAGGACCCACCTCGGCGCTCCGTTCACGGTCCTCTGCCCCCGGTCGACCGACTTCTTTGTCCACGCGAAAAGGAGCGGCGCTCCTATGCTCCCAAAGGACATCGGCACCGTGATCGCTTACACGGGTATGAACCGCGACGATGCGGTCCTCGATGCCGGCACCGGGAGTGGTGTTGCCGCGATCTATTTCGGCAAGATCGTCCGCGCGGTGAAGACCTACGAGGTGCGCCCGGAGTTCGCCCGCCTCGCGGAGAAGAACATCAGGGCCGCCCGCCTCGATAACGTCGATGTGATCGCGGCCGATATGCTCACGGCAACCGGCGCGTTCGACGTCGTCCACCTGGACCTCACGATAACGCCGGCGCACGTGGAGCACGCCTTCTCGCTCCTCTCGTCCGGGGGCTACCTCTCCTGCTACACGCCGTTCCTCGAGCACACGTTCGTTGCGCTTGATGCCGCAACGCCGCTCTTCCGGGACGTCCACTGCTACGAGTGCATGGAGCGGGAACTGACGCGCTCCGCCCGGGGGACCCGCCCGTCGACCCGGGTCGCCCACAGCGGCTACATCACGATCGCACGAAAGTGAAAGCAGGTAAAAAATCACTTTCGTTTTTTCCAAACAGGAGCACCCGCTTCACTTGATAAGAATTTCAGCGGACACTTTGATGGGATTTACAGGGGATATCCGTCCGGTATTATTGGTAAGCATTATGCCTGAGAAGAATGTGGTAATAGATTTGTAATCGTCTGATTCGAGTATAAAGTAGAACGCATGCTCAGTTGGACAGGAATACGCTCCGTGAACCTTTATGCCCAATTTTTTCGCTGAATCCTCCATTCCATCGATCCAGAGCCTGACTTCTGGAGCGAATTCCTTCCTTGCAAGACAGAGTTCAGGCGGATGTACGAGAGTAGCTACAAACATCATGGTTCTCACCACACCCCAGAACACTATCGTGCTTTATAACACCATTGCCCACCATAGGATCCGGACTTCGGCGAAGACTCTTGAAGCAGTTCGTGAACAGACGAGAAAGGTGGTTGATCGACTGTTGCAGGGTTACGGGAGGGCGAGCGCCCGGTCCCTGCAGCATACGACATGGTCATGTTAACCCGCCTCTGGCATGGGGGGTAATTGCGGGGGTGAACGTGATCCTGACGAAGGGGCGCCGTATCCACCCCCATGCGGAGGGAGCCCCCTTATCATATCGCCAACGAACCCTGCCAGATAGGGGGTCATTCCTTCAGCGGGCGTTCCCACCCTGTGTAGCCGCAGTAGATGCAGCAGTCTCCGCCGCAGTGCCTGCACTTCTGCGAAGGCTGCAGCACCATCACGGTACCCTTTTTGTTGCAGTACATGCACCCGGCCCCCTCGCAGTGACAGCAGACCTCAGGAGCATACTCTTCCTGTTGTTCGGCCATAATATCTTCTCCAGGAATAAGTGGTAGGGGGGCGGAGGTGACAAAGGTTGTCATGGAGGTAGGGCACGCACCCGGAAAAAAGGTATTTAGTGGGTTCGGGGTGAACCATTATTCAGGAGAGAAGAGGGGCGGAACAATCCGGGCACCCACACGCCGGATGAAAAGCCCCGGAAGGTAGCCGGACGATGTATCACATTATCTCTATCCGCGATCTTGAACGGAGCGATCTTGATTACCTGCTTGACCGGGCAGAGGGGTTTGATACCGGCGGTTATCGGCCGGGGATGCTTGACGATAAACTCGTGGCCCTTCTCTTCTTCGAGCCCAGCACCAGGACACGGATGTCGTTTGCGACTGCTATGGCCCGGCTCGGCGGAAAGTCGATCGGCATCGATTCCGTGGAGGCAAGTTCCATCGTCAAGGGAGAGACGCTCGCAGACACCATCCGGGTGATAAGCAGCTACGTGGACGCCATCGTGCTCCGCCATCCGAAGGAGGGAGCCGCACGGCTCGCAAGCGAGTTCGCCTCGGTGCCGGTCATCAACGCCGGTGACGGCGCGGGGCAGCACCCGAGCCAGACGCTGCTCGACCTCTACACCATCAGGCAGTCTATGCCTATCGACGGGATCGATGTCGGGCTTCTCGGAGACCTCCGCTACGGCAGGACCGCGCACTCGCTGGCGCTCGCCCTCTCCCTCTACGGCGTCACGCTGCACACGATCGCACCCGGAGGGCTCGAGATGCCGGCGAACATCGCCCTCGAACTCCGGGAGCGCGGCATGGAGGTCGTCGAGCACGCGGATGTAGAGGAGGCGATCCGGGACCTCGACGTCCTCTACGTCACGAGGATCCAGCGTGAACGGTTCCCTGACTCGGCATCCTACTACAACGTTGCGTCCAGTTACCGGATCACACCCGACCTGCTTGCCGGGGTGAAAGATCACCTGATGATCCTCCATCCCCTCCCGCGCGCCGGGGAGATCGACCCGGCGGTGGACCACACACCGTATGCGCGCTACTTCGAGCAGGCAAAGAACGGCGTGCCCATCAGGATGGCGCTCCTCCATGAGGTGATGAAGTGACCAGAAAAGACCCGTCGGGAGGGCTGATCATCAGCCCTATCAAGAACGGCACCGTCATCGACCACATCACGGCCGGCGAGGCGCTGAACGTTCTGCGGATACTCGGAATCACCGGGTCGACCCGGGAATGCCTGAGTATCGCCACGAACGTCAAGAGCAAACGGATGGGGAGGAAGGATATCGTCAAGGTAGAGAACCGGGAACTCCGCACGGAGGAGGTCGACCGAATCGCCCTGCTTGCGCCGCAGGCGAAGATCAACATCATCCGGGACTATAAGGTCGTGGAGAAGAAGGGTGTGGAGATCCCGGAGATTCTCAAAGGCGTGGTCCGGTGCCCGAACCCCGGCTGCATTACGAACACGAACGAACCGGTGGAGAGCACGTTTGAGGTGCTCGACAAAGGACTGCACTGCCTCTACTGCGACTGGCTGATCAAAGACGAAATCGCAAACCACATCATCTGATCAGGCGGCCGTGCCGGTCGATCTCCCCCCGGTAGATCCGGGTGCTCGATATTCGCCGGCCGTCCTCGGCGAGGACGCACGAGATCTCGTGAAGATCCACCTTCCTTTTCCCGCGCTCCCGCCGGAGATCGTTGATCTCGACGGCGACCGGGAAGGTCTCCTCGGAGACGACGAGGATATCGAAGTCCGCATCGAGGGCGCTGCCGTAGCGGTCGGCGAGCGGCTCGACCTTCCACGTGGCGGTGTAGCCGCGCTCCCGAATAAACGATGCGATGGTCTCGAACCGTTCCCGGTATGTGTGGACGGGGTGAACCTTTGCGCCGGCAAACTCGTCGGTCGTCAACCCGATGGTCACCTCTCCATCTGGCCCGGCGAGTTCGAATGAACGGGTAAGGAGTTTCCGGTGCCCGGCATGCAGGGGATCGAACGTCCCCCCGACCATCACTCTCATCCAGAGGCGTTTGCCGCGAGGGGTATTATGGGTAGTGATCGGTTGATGGGGTGAGGTGAGGGGTTTCAGGTAGGGGGACGGGGAACCGCAGGACTAGGCACCTCGCACCTCCGGTGCTCGTGCCCCTCTGCCCTTCAAATCTGCTGATGCCTCGTGATTACATGTAGCACGGCTTCCGTGGGAGTATCGCCATAGGGGGGAGGGGACAAAGGGGAGTGCGACCGAAGGGAGCCTGAGAAGACCGCAGGTCTTCGAGGGGGATGCTCCCCCTCCCCACCTAACGGTGGTCGAGCTCCGGGCGTTCGCACCTTCGGTGCTCATGCTCCCGCCCTGGCGGCCGGTCGCGTTCCGCCCATTGCACTCCCCGTCAGCCCCACCTCGCACCTAACGGTGCTCACGCTCACTGCGTTCGCGCCTCGCACCTTCGGTGCTCGAACTCCGCTCCTCGAAGCCTGATGGCTTCTCAAACTCCCGTCCTGCGGACGGTCGTTCTCCGGAGCGTCGTTCCCCCAGTCACGATATCCCCTCGAAAGCCGTGGATGGTTGTGAGCGACAGTCCAAGATACAGGAATGTGATCATCATCAAGCCGGTTCCGACATCCGACTCCCTGTATGCCTCCTCATCTCCCACCAAACCCACACGCTCCTCTCCCACCCTCGATGGAGAACATTTTGTATCGCCGCAACCAATAGTAGACTCACTATGGAGAGTGGATCGGTTGTGGGGAACCGTGTCTTTATTGCGGAGAACGCAACAGTCATCGGTGATGTGACGCTCGCTGACGACGTGAGTGTATGGTTCGGTGCCGTGGTCCGGGGTGATCGGGATACGATCACGGTCGGATTGGGTTCAAACATCCAGGACAACGCCGTCGTCCACACCACGCCTAACTTCCCGGTCACGATCGGGGCGGAGGTTTCTGTGGGCCATGGCGCCATCCTGCACGGCTGCACCATCCGTGACCGCGTTCTCGTCGGGATGGGCGCCGTCGTCCTGAACGGTGCGGTGGTGGGGGAAGGATCCATCATCGGCGCCGGCGCGGTGGTGACGGAGGGAAAGGAGATCCCCCCGAACTCGCTCGTCCTCGGCGTGCCCGGCAAAGCCGTCAGGGAGACGACGCCCGAGCAGCAGGAGGGTATTGTGCATAACGCGCGTGAATACGTCAAACTCGCAGGGAGGTACCGGCATGGCTGACGTCGTCGTCATCGGCGCCGGGGTTGCCGGCATCCAGGCGGCGCTCGACCTCGCCGGCCATAACATCCACGTCCACCTTATCGAGCGCGAACCGACCATCGGCGGGCACATGGCCCAGCTCGACAAGACGTTCCCCACGAACGACTGCTCGATGTGCATCCTTTCCCCGAAGATGGTGGAGGTGGCCCGGCACCCAAACGTCACCATCCACACCTGCTCCGAGGTCGAGTCGGTCGAAGGAGAGGTCGGAGACTTCCGGGTCCGGCTCAGAAAACACCCCCGCTACATCATCGAGGACGAGTGCAACGGGTGCGGGGACTGCATCCAGATCTGCCCGGTGGAGGTCTACAACCGGTTCGACGCCGGCATCGGTGTCCGGAAGGCGATCTACAAACCCCACGCACAGGCGGTGCCCGACATCGTCGTCAAAGACCAGGAGCACTGCATCGAGTGCGGCCTCTGCTACGATGTTTGCGGAAAGGAGGCAATTCTCCGCGAGGACCGGGAGCGTACGGTCGAGATTGAAGCGGCAAGCATCGTCGTCGCGACCGGTTATGCGACGTTTGACGCCCGGAATAAGGCACAACTCCGTTACCTCATCATCCCTGACGTCATCACGAGCCTGGAGTTCGAGCGGATGATCAACGCAAGTGGCCCGACAGGCGGCAAATTGAAGAGGCTCTCGAACGGCAAACCGCCCCGGAGCGTGGCGTTCGTCCAGTGCGTCGGCTCCCGTGACATCTCCATCGGCCGCCCCTACTGCTCCGGGGTCTGCTGCATGTACGCGATGAAGAACGCCATGCTCATCCGGGAGAAGAACCCCGGTATCGAGGTCACCGTCTTCTACAACGACATCAGGGCATACGGCAAGGGGTACGAGGAATACTACGAGCGAGCCAGGAGCCTCGGGGTTCGGTTCGTCCGCGGGTTCCCCGGCGAAGTGCTCGAGGAGAACGACCACCTGACAATGGTCGCGGAGAACACCGAGACCGGTGAGGTGGAGACGTTCCACCCGGACCTGGTAGTCCTCTCCGTCGGGCTTGAACCTGCCGGAGGGGCGGGGGAGATCGGCCGCATGCTCGGTCTTCCGCAGGACGAGTCAGGGTTCTTTGCGATCACCGACCAGAAAGTCGGCCCGGTGCTCACGGTGAAGCCCGGGATCTACGTAGCGGGAACCGCCACCGCGCCGCGAGACATCCCCGACTCGGTTGCCATGGGCGGAGCGGCGGCGATGCGTGCGTATCTCGACGCGATCAGGGCGGGATGAGCATGCCGGAAAGAGAGGAACCCTGCACCATTGCATGGGATGCAGAGACCGAATGCATCGTCTATATCGACCAGACCCTTCTGCCCGGCCGGTACGAACTGATGCGGTGCGCAACCGTCGACGACCTCGCCCGAGCGATCGGAAGGCTTGAGATTCGGGGAGCACCGGCGCTCGGGATCGCCGGCGCGATGGGCGTGGCGCTCGCGGCCGTCCGGAGCACCGAGACGGATCTCGGGCGGTTCTTCGAAGAGATCGGCCTGGCCGCAGATCTCCTCAAGAGCACCCGCCCGACCGCGGTGAACCTCGCGTGGGGGATCGGCCGTGTCCAAAGAAAGATAGCCCTTGCCGCATCGATCGCGGAGGCGAAGGCCATAGCAGTCGCTGAGGCGAACACCGTCGCAGAAGAGGACGAACTGACCTGCCGGAGGATCGGCGGGTTCGGTGCAGAACTCTTCCCGGAGAGGTGCACGGTGCTCACCCACTGCAACGCGGGAGCGCTTGCCTGCCGGTGCTGGGGGACGGCGCTCGGGGTGATCCGGTCGGCGGTTGCGGTCGGGAAGGACGTGCGGGTGATCGCCTGCGAGACCCGGCCGCTGAACCAGGGATCCCGGCTCACCTGCTGGGAGCTCGCCCGGGATGAGATTGACGTGACCCTCATTCCCGACTCATCGGCGGCATATCTGATGCGGAAGGGGATGATCGACCTCATCGTTGTCGGTGCGGACCGGATCACGAAGGATGCTGTCTTCAACAAGATAGGGACCTACATGCACGCCGTCGCCGCCCATCACCACTCTATCCCGTTCTACGTTGCGGCGCCGGTCTCCACGTTCGACCTTTCCCACAGGGAAACGGATATCACCGTCGAGGAGCGGGACCGCTCCGAACTCGCATACTGCGGCGACCGAAAGCTCGTGCCTGACGACGTGAAGGTGCTCAACTACGCCTTCGACGCCACCCCGCTCGACCTCGTCGATGCGATCGTCACCGAGATCGGGGTACTCCGGCCGCCGTATGAAAAATCCTTCCGACTTGTCGGGAAAGATAGGGAGAACTGACCATGAGCCTCTTCGATACCGGGATCTGGATTCAGCTGATGGCCCTCATAGGGGAGGTCACGTTCTTCTTCATCCTCGGGATGCTGCTTGCCGCGGTAGCCCTCGCGATCATCGCTGCCGCCTCGATCACCCGGGGGAAGTTCTATCTCCCACGGATTCTGATACCCGGCATGGTCCTCCTCGAAGGGCTCGTGAAGGCGTTCTGCAAACTCC
>DAOSER010000039.1:0-16051 GCA_035363235.1 Methanoculleus sp. | reverse complement strand
CAGCGGCGTCACCCGGGCAAAGACCCGGGCACCCTGCACCCGGTCGACGAACTCCGAGAACGTCGGGATCTCGTCATCCCCCAGTTCCCTGCCGGTGATCACCTGCTCCGGAGAATCCGCGATCTCGAGCTCCCGCGCGATGGCGAACGCCGTTGCGGGGTGATCCCCCGTCACCATCACCACGTCGACCCCGGCATCGCGGCACCGCCGCACGGCGTCGGGCACGTCGGGCCGGATCGGGTCGATGAACCCGACCAGGCCGAGGAGTTCGAGGGGGGGCAGTTCCGGGTTCTCCGCAGAGACCTCTCCCTCCGCCCGACCGTGAGCCACGGCGAGCACCCGGTAGCCGCGGGAGGTGAGGGCATCGAGTTCCTCCTGCACCCGGTCCGGGTCGAGGGGCACGCTCCCTTCCTGCCCCGTTGCAACCATCGTCCGGCAGAACGGAAGAACGGTCTCGACAGCCCCCTTGACCGCCACCAGGGTCTCCTCTCCCTCCCGGTACCAGACGGCGGCATACCGGCGCTCGGACTCGAAGGGGATCTCGGCGACGGCAGGTGCCCTCTCGCGGATACCGGCAGGGTCGAGTCCCAGCTTGTAGGTGAGCGCAAGGAATGCCACGTCGATCGCGTCGCCCCGGTGCGCCCAGTCCCCTTCATCGGTTCGCTCCAGGGCGGCCTCGTTGCTGATCGTCGCGGCCCGGGCCAGGCTTTCTACCCGGTCGCGGACGGAACCGGCTACCGGGGCGCCGCTCCCGTCGAGAACCTCTCCCTCACCCGCGTACCCGGCCCCGGTGACCGAGAACACTTCGCCCGTGGGCAGGGCGACGACCCGGGCAGTCTGCTGGTTCACCGTGAGGGTGCCGGTCTTGTCGCTCGCGATCAGCGTGCAGCTCCCCAGGCTCTCCACGGCCGCGAGGAATCGGACGATGACGTTCCGCCCGGCCATCCGTGACGCTGCAATCGAGAGCGCAACGGTCAGGGCGATCGGCAGGCCCTCGGGGATCGCCGAGACCGCGAGGGCGACGGCGAGGAAGAAGACCTCGATGGGGGGCACCCCCTGGCCGAGGACGATGAACGCAAGCACCCCGGTGGCGGCAAGGACGGCGATGCTGATCTTCTTCGAGAAGTCTTCCATACGGATGACGAGCGGGGGTTTGCCCGCCTCCGATGCCGTGACCGTCTCGGCGATCTGCCCGATCTCGGTGTTCTGGCCGATCGCGACCACGACGCCCATGCTGCGGCCGGTCATGATGGTGCTGCCGGCGTAAAGCATGCTCAGGCGGTCACCGAGAGGCAGGGATGCGTCCACGGGATCCGACCCCTTCCCGACCGCGTGAGACTCGCCGGTCAGGAGCGACTCGTCGACGGTGAGCGACCGTGCCCTCGCGATGCGGATATCGGCAGGGACACGGTCGCCCGACTCCAGGACGACGCGGTCACCGGGAACAAGGTCTTCGGCAGGCACGGTCGCTTCGCGGCCGTCCCGCCTCACCCGTGCACAGATCCTGAGCATCTGCTGCAGCGCCGTTGCGCTCCGCTCCGCCTTCACCTCCTGGAACGTCCCGACGACGGCGTTCACCAGGATGACGATGAAGATGAAGGCTGCGTCGGTGAGATCGACGAAGAGGACGGAGATGATCCCCGCTGCAAGGAGGACGTAGATGAGCGGGCTCGTGAACTGCCGGAGGAAGATCTCAAGCACCGTCGGAGGCCGTTTCTGCGGGAGGGCGTTCTCCCCGAAGATCTCCCGGCGGCGGGCGACCTCGGTCTCGGAGAGGCCCCCATCCGGCGAGGCGAGCAGTTCGGCTGCATCATCTGCCGGAATGGCGTGCCATGCCGTCGTCCGGGACTCGTCGGGGGAGAGGGATGTATCCATACGATCATCTCACGGATCTATGTTGCAGGGTGCCGGTGCCCCGTAAGAACGTATGTCCCCGGCTATGCCGAACAATCCGTATCAGCAGTGCTTTCCGCCCGGTGAGGTCTGGAATGCCGTCAACACCGATCCCGGGATCTGCCGGGGGGTATCCGCCACTCGCATATAAAAAACCCGCAGACCTGTTCCCAGAGGAACTCCCTTTTGGGGATCATGCGTGGATCATCGTCAACATCATCTTGAACCGGGTGACGGCGTGGACGGCGTGGGGAATCGTCGCCGGCATGATGATCAGGTCGCCCGCCTTCATGGGATACTCCTTCTTCGCGATCGTGATCAGCGCTTCACCGTCGAGGACCTGGAGGACGGCGTCGTAGGGTGCGGTGTGCTCCGAGAGGCCCTCGCCCTCGTCGAAGGCGAAGATCGTGATGGTGCCGGACTTCGTGTAGGCGAGCATCCGGCTGACGATCGAGCCCTGCTGGTAGGCGACGAGGTCACGGGGGTCGATCACCTGTTCGGCGAGGTTCTCTTTTTTTTCTTCAGGCATAGGAGTCCGTTACTCCTTCCGGGTATTCTGTTTTACGCATGAAGCGACGAACAGGCATACAAACTCCTAACCCGTATGGACAGTCTGAAGGTATGACCTACTCTCAAATCTAATCACCACCCGATCCCCGGTGAGAAGAATATTATAACGGGTAAATGAACTGTTAATGGTCGAAGGTGATACCATTGACCAAGGTGCGACTAACTATTCTGATCTGGGAGGAAGAGGGGATCTATGTTTCAAAGTGCCAGGAACTCGAGGTTGCCAGTTGCGGCGGTACTCCGGAAGAAGCGCTGGATAATATCCGTGAAGCGATCGAGCTCTACCTGGAGAATGCAAGAGAACTCGGGATGCTGCAGGACATTGAGCCTATCCTGACATCGCGGCACAAGTTCACCTCGGTCATTGAGGTCGAGGCATGACGAAACTGCCTCAGATCTCTTCCGATGACGTCATAAAGAAGTTGAAGGCAATTGGGTTCGGTTACGCTCCTCACCGGGGAAAGGGAAGCCACGTAGCTCTCTATAAAATCGGGGACGACGGGAGCAAACTGCTTGTTATCGTTCCTCGACGCGATCCAATTCCCCGCGGGACGCTTCTCTCGATCTGAAGCAGGCACGCCTTACAAAAGAAGAGTCCCTTGATCTTTAAAAGTTCAGCACCGGAGAAGATTTAAAAGTCCCGCATCCTCAGCTTTTTTTCGCCCGGTCCACAAAATAGTAAGAGACCCTCTGTGTACTACCATCTCATTCTGACCGACAACTGCAACCTCTGCTGCACCTACTGCCGGGGGAAGGCGTTCACCGTCGAACCGCCGGAACAACCCGATATCGCCGTCGACGAAGACCTTCCGGTCGACCTCGATATCGATCTCGCCGACCTCTACCGATTTCTCGCGAAGGACCCCGACGCCGTGCTGACCTTCTACGGCGGGGAACCCCTGCTGGCCGTCGACCGCATCCACGAGATCGTCCGCGACGCCCCGGTCTCGGCGCTGATCCTGCACACCAACGGCACGCTCCTCGACCGCCTCGAACCCGTAGTCGCAAATAGGTTCGACACAATTCTGATCTCGATCGACGGTCCGGAGGACCTCACCGACGCCCACCGGGGGGAGGGGACATTTCGCCGGATCACAAAAAACCTCAACGGCCTCGTGGCAGCCGGGTTCTCCGGCGAGTTGATCGCCCGGATGACCGTGACCGAGGATACCGATATCGTGGAGGCAGTCCGTTACCTTACGGAGAACGACCGGTTCTCCTTTCCGGCCGTCCACTGGCAGATGGACGCGAACTTCTGGAACGATTACTCCTCGCGGGATTACACCGCGTGGGTAGAGAAGAATTACAACCCCGGCATCCGGTCGCTCGTCACATACTGGGTGGAGACGATGCGGGCCGAAGGCCGGGTGCTCCGGTGGTATCCCTTCATGGACCCGGTGGAGGACATGCTTCTATCGCGGCCAAGCATGCTCCGGTGCGGGTGCGGCCACGCGAACTACAGCATCATGACCGACGGCCACATCGCCCCCTGTCCGATCATGGTCGGGATGAAGGACTACTACGCCGGCCATATCGCCACCGCCGACCCGCTCCGCCTCCCGGTGACGACCGTCACGGGCGCCTGCACGGTGTGCGATATCCGTGATTTCTGTGGTGGGAGGTGCCTCTACTCAAACATCACCAACCCCTGGCCCGAGGAGGGGCGGCGGGTCGTCTGCGGGACGGTGGAGAACCTCTATTCCGCGCTCTCGGCGGTGCTCCCCGAGATCCGGGCCCTCATCCGTGACGGAAGCGTCCGGATGGAGGACTTCGCCCATCAGAAGTACAACAGCTGCGAGATTATACCCTGAAAAAAGAGTTCAAGAGTTACCGACACCTATTCAGCGTTCTCAAGGACTTCCCGGGCGCCGTCCACCATGGCGCGGGCGGCTTTCGCCTTTGCCTTCACGACGGCGTGGTTGCCATCGTCGAGCGCCGCTTCCGCCTCCAGGTAGAGAGTCTCGGCCCGGTCGGTCCGCGCCCGCGCCTTTTTGACGTCCTGCCCCTCGGCGGCCGCAAGTTCGACCTCTTCCTGGACGGCAAGGAGATCACCGTAGAGTTCCTCCAGGAGTTCGCGCAGTTCTTCGGTCCGTGCCAGGTCCTCCTCCCGCTTCTGCCGGCTGCGCTCGCGGAGAGCCTCACGGGCCTCCTCCTGCCCTTCGAGGATCGACTGGAGTTCGTCCTCGACGTCTTTGACCGCCCGCGCGAGCACCTCGGCGAACGCCGTCCTCTCCTCGCGGGAGGACTCGTAGCCGTCATAGGCGCCGTACGCCCCGCCGGCCGCCGCACCCCCGATGGCACCGCTGATGACGTCGCTGACGTCCCTATCACCCCGGATGATGCCGCCGATAAGGCCGCCGAGGCCCGCCCCGGTGATGGCTCCCGCGATACCCTTCTTGACCTCTTTGCGCTCCCGGTTGACGGTGTAACTCACCCGAACGTTCTCACGGTCAACCGTGATCTCCATGCGCCCCTCTTCGCCGATATGCCGGACATCCATCCTCGAAGACGCATCCCCGATCTCCTGGTGCATGATCTCCGTGCCCCTGAGCGCGAGCTGCGACATCAGCCGTTCCACGAAATCGCCGTAAAGCGACGAAACTCCCTGCCCGTAATAAATAAACGCCATAGGATCATCCGTTATGGTTTTCGGTTGTAGAAGATACTTTTGTATCTAATAAAAACCTTCCCGGACGTCTCTAGAGAGAACGCCGCCACAGGAGCGGCTCATCGCAGGGAGAAGACAACGTTCATCCGTCCGGAAGAAGATTACTTGCAGACATCCATGACGACCATTGGTCTCATCCTCTGCAGAATCGGGCTCCACCGGTGGGGGAGGAAACGGGGATACGACGAGTACTCCTCAAACGTCATCGAGTGGGAGCAGCGATGCGAACGGTGCGGGAAGAGAAAGCGGTGGGTCGAGGTGAAGCGGGACCGGCGGCGGTGAGGGCTCAGGAATCGGCTGCGGCATCGGTGTCCCGGACCCGCCAGCTGCCCTTCGGGACCAGCATCTCAAACCGTGCACCTTTCCCGGGCTCCCCGGTCTCCCGGATGGCGAGCCCGGTGGTCGAGAGGATCTCCCGGACAAGGAAGAGTCCAAGACCGGTGTTCTTCCCGAAGCCACGCATGAATATCTTCTCTTTCTCTTCAGCCGGGATACCAGGGCCGTTATCCTCGATGACGATGATAAGGCTTCCCTCCTGGCGACGGCACCGAACCCTGACCGTCGGGGCCGGCCCGGCATACCTGACCGAATTCTCAAAGAGGTTATAGAATGCCTTCTCAAGCATCGGATCGGTGTAAATCTCAACCCCCCCGGCTTCGGTAAGGAGAGTGAGATCCCGGGAGTTGAGATCCGTCGCCGCCCGTGCCAAGCATGTTCGAAGTTCCTGGTAGTCCGGAGCCTGCACCCCGAGATCCTGGTAATCCTGGGTGAACGCAATCTGGCGATTGATGAACCCGATAGCCTTTTCCTGCCGGTCCATGTATTCAAGCAGAACCGGATCGGTTATCCGCTCTCGCATGAACTCCAGGTTGCCCTGAAGGACGGTCAGCTGGTTGAGGATGTCGTGCCGGGTGATGCCGGAGAGCAGGTGCATTTTCCGGTTCGCGGCTATCAGCGCGGCTTCGGTCTGCTTCCGTGCGGTGACATCCCGGACGATGGCCTGGATCTGACGCGAGCCTTTCACGTCCAGCCGGCTCGCGCTTATCTCCACGTCGTAACGCTTCCCGCCCGGTGTAGCGATCTGCCATTCAAAGAACTGCGGCTGTCCGGCATACGCCGCCCGCATCTTCTCGATAACGCTCGTATATGCCGGGAGACCGTCCGGCTGGACTGGGCTGGAGAGCTCCCAGTGTGTCTTCCCGATAAGGAACTCCCGGGTGCACTCGAATGTCTCGAGGGCCTTTGAGTTGCAGTCGGCGAACCGGTCTTCCTCAAAGATAAATATCGGATCGTTTGCTCCCTCAAAGAGGGCGCGATAGCGCTCCTCGGAATCACGCAGCGCCTGAATGGCCCGCCGGCGCTCCACCGCCTGCACGACCCGATGCTCAAGCTCGGCAAACTGGGAGCGGGAGTCGCCTCCTTTCTGGATGTAGCCGTCCGCACCGCAATTGAGCGCCTCAACGACAACCCCCTCGCGGCCACGCCCGGTAAAGAGGATGAACGGAACATCACCGAAGTGCTGCCGTACCTCTTTCAAGAGTTCGATGCCGTCCATGCCGGGCATCTGGTAGTCGGCGACGACAGCGTCGCAGGGCCGCTGTCCGAGCAGGTCCAGGGCCTCCCGGGCGGAGGATACGGTCTCGATGGCGAGCGCACCCGAGCGTTCGAGAAACACCTTACCGACTTCGAGGAAGGCTGGTTCATCATCGACGTAGAGTACGGAATACTGAACCATCTGCAACGCTTCCAGTTCCCAATTATACCCGAGCGGCCATATAAAAACATATCGAAATCACACAGCGACGCTGAAACCCAGAATTCAGGTGTTAGATCATAGATATAGAGCCATTTGTCGATAGTCGCCACTACCAGGCCCAATCCACGTATCCCCGCATAATACGACGTTTTTCCTGCCGCAGGCTCCCCCGCTCCGGTGTCGAGACCGCTCCAGCCGGACCCCACGATATCCAAAAAAAAGGCGGCTGCGCCCGCTACCGTCCAGGTGAACCCCTGGTGTCACTTGAGCCAAAAAGAAGTTATTGTTTAAGCTCCTTCCCCACGGAGAAGGCCTTCGCGAGCACTTTCCCGAACCCGTAATACTCCTGCCGCATCGAGTCGTAGGCGAACGGTCGGATCTTTCCGATGTCGGGTTTGCCGTCCTCTCCGAGAACACTCTCATCCACCTTCACGTCCAGAATCTCCCCGATGAACTGGGTGTGCACACCGATCTCAACCGTCTGGAGGAGCCGGCACTCGAGGACGACCGGAAACTCCCCGACATATGGTGCGTTCACCAGGTCGCCTTTAACCGCCGTCAGATTGGTCACGGCGAACTTGTCCGTATCCCGACCGGAGACGATGCCGAAGTAGTCGGCCTCCTTCACGTAGTCGACCGATGGTATGCTGATCGTGAACTCGCGCTCACGCATCAGGTTCTCGTAAGTCTGCCGGGCCTTCTGGACCGAGACCGCTACCGCCGGCGGGCGGGACGAGCAGATGCCGCCCCATGCGGCGACCATCGCATCCGGCCGACCGGCCGAATCGTAGGTCCCGATGATCAAGTCCGGGTGAGGATAGAGGAGTGTCCGTGGGCCGATTGATTGCTTCGCCATGGGACTACGTTTCGTCCTTCGACCCGGATAAACCTTTTCGAATCCGCGGGTGCCGTGCAGCGGCGGGTCCGGTCACGCAGTTCCCGCCGCCCCCTTCTGAGACTGCACCGACCGGTAAAGGAAGTAGCCGACGATGGCGAACGTCGCTACCGGCGAGAGCCAGGCGGGGATATGGAACCCGAAACTGTCCGCGAGCATGATCGCCCCGAGCACCAGGATGGAGTACATTGCCCCGTTCTTGAGGTAGCAGTAACTCCTGATCCGGTCGACACCCCGGACGGTCAGTTCCCTGACCACGATGGCTCCGACGCCGTTTCCGATCAGGATTAGGGGAACCGAGAGGGTGAAGGCGAACGCCCCGATGACGCCGTCGATCGAGAAGGTCGCATCGAGGACCTCGAGGTAGGCGATCTTCGAAAGGTCCGACATCCCGGGCTGTCGGAGCCGTGCCTCCTGCACCTCGGCGTTCTGCCTGAACCCGTGAACGATGAAGAACGCGGTCGACCCGAGAACGGCCGCGAATCCCATCATGACGTTGACCTGGAGAGCGAACCAGACAAGGACGGCAAGCAGGATCGAGACCGTTGCGTAGAACCAGACAGCCTGCCGGGAGAAGAACGCCTCGCTCCTGAGCCCGAAATTCTTGTCCTCCACGAAGAGCCAGTGGAAAAAGAGGAAGACGAGGAACGTTCCTCCAAAGATCAGGAGAACCGGGGCTGACTCCTCGATCGCAGCCACGACCGCGGGGTCGCTGGAGAACGTCGCGAGCAGTGCCCCAACCGGCCCGAGCGACGGTGTCGTAGCCCAGACGATCAGCCACGGCAGGAGCCCGCGGACCACGAAGACCGCGATGATCAGGCCCCAGAGGAGGAACCATCTGCGGGCCTTCTCCCCCATCGTCGCGAGGACGTCGGCGTTGATAATGGCGTTATCGATGCTTGAGACAATCTCGAAGACAGAGAGACCCGCTACGGTCAGAATAATCAGCAGCCAGTCCATTTTGTGTGACGTACGATCTGTTGCTGATTGCATATAAGGTGAAGCAGTCGGGGGTGCGGTACGGGTTACGTTCATATACCATACCGGCATGAGTCGGTCATCGTCAACGGAGGAAAAAGATATGGGACTTGTGAAGTGCTGCCGTGAGCAGGTCATCGCCGTCTCGCCGGACACCCCGGCGGTGGAGGTGGCCAGGATCATGGGAGAGAAGAACGTCGGAAGTGTCGTCATCGTCACCGGTGATAACCGGCCCGTCGGCATTCTTACCGACCGCGACCTCACAGTCCGGGTCATGGCACAGGAGAAGAACCCGGGCGAGATTCGGGCCGGAGATATCCTGACCCGGGACGTAATCACGTTCCAGGACAGTATGGGGATCTACGAAGCCATCCAGAAGATGACCGATGCAGGTATTCGGAGGATGCCGATCATCGACGATGCCGGCAAATTAATCGGGATCGTCACCATGGACGATATTGTCCGGATGCTGGGTGAAGAGATGGCCGCTATTGCAAAGAACATCGAGAAACAAAGCCCTCCCATACAGAAACCGAGCGCGCCCATACCCATGTGAAGGGGGCACCCCCTTTTCCCGGGGGCGGCCGTGAGGCCAGCCGCCTATCCGGTAGCGAAGACTACGACCTCCCCGGTCTGATTCATCGATCCCTCCATCGCCCGAACCATCTCCTCCCAGGTCGCCCCGGGCGCGAGCGCGAGATCGAGGTCGAGTGCATACACCCGGAAGAGGTATGCCTCGGCTGTTCCGGCCTCGGGACAGGGACCGCGGTAACCAATGCTGCCGAAGTCGTTCGTCCCCTGTACGGCATGCAACGGCGACTGCACCACCCCTCCTTCCGGGAACCCTTCCGGGATCCGCGGGACGGCAGGGAGGTTCCAGAGGACCCATGCCACCTTTGAAGGCCCCTCCTCGGGGCTCGTCGTCGCAAGAATTGCAAGCGATTTGATGTTCGGGAGGATCCCCTCGACCCGGATCGGGGGCGACCGGTTGGCTCCCCTGCAGGTGTACTCCGGCGGGAACTCTTCAAAATCCAGTGTTACTACCAGGTTCGGCATCTTACCAGGCTCCGTCGATACTCTCCTTCCGGAACCAAGATATAAAAAGGGTGCGTGCGGTCACCGGGAGTACATGGCAGCAGTCTCGCCGAACCCGAGAACGTGGCCCTGCATTGCACCGATAAGATCGTGCTTGCCTGCGCCGGCAGCGAGATCGAGCATGGCATCAAGCCCGTAAACCTTGAAGAGGTAGCGGTGCGTCTCTCCCGGGGGAGGACAGGGGCCGCGCCACCCGATGCTGTCGTAATCGTTTTTCCCCTGAACGGCGTCCACCGGGGCCGCCACGACACCCTGCGGCGGGATGCCTTCCGGGATCAGAGGCGACGGCAAGAGGTTCCAGACGATCCAGGTCGTGAAGGAGCACCCGGGTTCGAAGGGGTTCAGCGCAAAGACCGCCATCGACCGCATCTCCGGAGTAAGTCCCCGGATTCGCAGTTCGGGAGAGAGATCAGGACCGTCGCAGGTATTCCAGACGGGAAATTCCGCCGAGCGGAGGGAGACGATCAGTTTGGCAACACCGGAGGCCATGCGATGACTCTCGGCGCAGGGTAATAAAAAGATTGCGAGGGGATCACCATGCCTCAGGTCCGGGGTCCGGCCGGCACCCGACTGCTGGAGGCCTTCCTGCGTTCGTAAGTCGCCATCGTCTCGCCGTAGCCGGTGGCGGTGGCCGCGAGTGCGTCCTCCAGGCGCGACCGGCCGATACCCGGCACAAGATCGAGCTCCTGCGCCAGGCCCCAGATCCGGACGAAGAAACGGTGTGACGCGCCCCTCGGCGGGCAAGGACCGCCGTAACCGATCCTCCGGAAGTCGTTCGTCCCCTGGACCGCAGGGACCGGATGGGAGACCCGGGGATCCGGAGGGATTCCGGCCGGGATCTCGCCGGTCGCCGGGATGTTCCAGGCAAGCCAGTGGGTGAAGGTCCCCCGCGGCGCATCCGGGTCGTCCACGATGACCGCAAGGTAGGGTGCATCCGACCCACGAACCCGTATCGCCGGGGAGGTGTTCTCTCCGTCACAGGTATGCTCCGGGGGGAACCGATCAAAACCGACCTCAATCGTCAGGCTCTGCATACTCTTACCCTCCGGCACCCGGTGGGGAGCGTCTGCATAAACCTGTTGTGGTGGACGTGCCGTGGCAGAAGCCAGACCTAGCACCGGGACGGTGCCACTTCGGCGGTTCTCCCGTATGCCGCAACGGCCTCACCGTACTGCCGGATTGTATCGCTCATGGCGCGCCCGAAAGCAACCCGGTCGGCTCCAGGCGCAAGCTCGAGCGGCCTATCAAACCCGTAAACGCGAAAGAGGTAGCGATGTGTCTCTCCCCGGAGCGGGCAGGGACCGCGCCAGCCCGTGGCCCCGTAGTCGTTCGTCCCATGAACCGCCGCAACCGGTTTCGAGACCCGGGGTTCCGGGGGGATCCTCTCCACGGCCGGAATGTTCTAGGCAAGCCAGTGGGTGAACGTGCCCATCGATGCGTCGAGGTCCTCCATGACGATGGCGAGATACGGTGCTTTCACGCCGAGGACCGTGATCTCAGGCGAACTGTCGGCGCCGTCACAGGTATGCTCCGGCGGGAAGACGCCGAAGCCCAGTATCACGACTAAAGGCTCCATCGCCATACCGCATCCGTCAGAAGAGCCCCATGTCCCGTGCCTGGATCAGCAGTTCCTGCACCTCCTGGTCGGTGAGATCGTGCCACCGCTCATATGCCTGCGCCACCGCAAACGTGCGGCTGGTCCTGATGTTCAAGCAGACGACGAGGTCCGCCTGCCGGGCGATGAAGTTGACGGCGTGGAGCGACCCGGTGGGAACGGCCACGATGACCTGGCGGGGCGACCCGGCCCGGGCCGCCTCGACGGCGGCAAACATCGTATACCCGGTGGCGAGGCCGTCGTCGATCAGGATCGCGTCCCGACCCTCGATCCCCGGCTCCTCGCGGCCGCCGGCGAACCTCGTTATCCGCTCCTCCACGTTCTTTCTGGCTTTCGCGATGGCTGCGTTCACTTCGGCTCCCGAGAGGTCAAGCCCAGCCATGAGGGGCCGGTTCAGGAAGACGCGGCCATCCCAGGTCACGGCGCCGAACCCTGCCTCCGGGTTCCAGGGGATCTGCACCTTCCGCACCACCGCCATCCGGAGCGGGGCCTTCAAGGCCCGTGCCGCCTCAAGCCCCGGCGGCACCCCTCCTGCAGGGATGGCACAGATCACCGGTTCGGTGATCACCTCCAGCGTCGAGAGGGTCGCGGCAAGTTGCCTCCCTGCGTCGGTCCGATCCTCAAAAACGCTCAGCCGGTCCCGCATTGATCTATTCTCAATGATCCGGCCCGTATCCAGCATAGGTCCGCCTTTACTGCACCGGGATATTAACGTCTTCCGGTGGACAGTCCCCTGCCCGGGGAAACGATACCAATAACTCCACAAAGATCGATTATCAACCGGTTAGATGATGCTTACAGAGAGAAGCCGGAGGGTGCATCGGTGCCAGCAATCGACGCGGTGACGCTGTATACCGACGGCGCATCACGTGGAAACCCCGGTGACGCCGCCTGGGCATACGTGATCGTGCGGGACGGCTCCGTCGTGGCCGGCTGTTCGGGGTTTATCGGGACCGCAACCAACAACGTGGCCGAATACCACGCTGTTATCAACGGCCTTCGCGCCGCACGGGAGTTCACCAGCGGCAGGCTTAGGGTCAGGTCGGACTCGGAACTCGTCGTTCGCCAGCTCACCGGCCGATACCGCATCACCAAAGAGCACCTTGCAGACCTTGCACGGGAGGTGCAGCAGCGGATGCGCCATTTTGCAGACGTTACGTTCGAGAGTGTCCCTAGAGAGCACCCCTGCATCCAGGTGGCGGATCGTCTCTGCAACGAGACGCTCGATGAGGAGCGGCGGAGGAGATAACCGTATGGCTGCGATCGAGTGCATCCCCATTGGCGTCGTCAGATCGCCTTACCGGGCCCGGAACGACGCCCCCCGGCAGGGACGGTTGGTGGATACCGTTGCCGAGATTCACGTTTTCGATGCCTACGCCGCCGGGCTTGAGAATGTGGAGCGGAGCAGCCATCTCATCGTGCTCTACTGGCTCGACCGGGCGGAGCGCGGGATGCTCTTCGCGAAGCCTCCCGGGGAGACCCGGGAAAGGGGAGTATTTTCCACCCGCTCACCCGCCCGGCCGAACCCGATAGGTCTCGGGATCGTCGACCTCGTCCGGCGGGAGGGGAGCGTCCTGGTAGTCCGAGGGCTTGACGCCCTGGATGGGACTCCAGTGCTGGATATCAAGCCCTATTCTCCCGAGATCGACTGCATCCCCGAAGCGACGGGGGGCTGGCACATCAAAAAATGAGTGTCCATGGTCAGGGTGCGGGGACCGCCTCCTGCCCGATCCCGAGTTCCCGGAGCTTCGCCGGGGTGGGGCGGCCCTCCTGGTCCCACCCCCTGACCAGGTAGTACTCGCTAAGAAGCGGCTCGCGCTCCCAGACCCGGCCTTTCGGAGCGCCTTCGGTGAGTGGCTCCCGGAGGAGGCGCGGCGGCAGGGTGTCGTCCTCCCGGGTGCACCCGGCCCTCAGGTTGAAGATCCTCTGCATGTTCCAGATCCGCTCGCCGATCCGGAGCACCTCAGCGGCATCGAGATCGTAGCCGGTGACCGCTGAAACCATCGCCCCGTAGTCCGCCGCTCCGAGCGGGAACGAGGTGAAGAGGCAGGCCCCTGAAGAGTCGATGAAGGCAGTGAGATCCTGGAACGTCTTCGTCCAGACAGCTTTCCCAGCACTGGAATAGGGATCGAGTTTCTCCGGCGACCCGAGCACTTCAGGAGCGATCATGTAGCCGTAGACGTGGTCGCCCCCCCGGACCGAGGTAGCGTAGGCAAGGCCGTGCCCCTGCAGCCCCCGGGGATCGTAGGCCGGAAGTTCCTGCCGCTTGACGCTCATGGAGAGTTCGGGGTGCCCGTGCCTCCTTGCGAAGCGGAAGGACCCTTCCGCGAGTTCGTCTCCGATACCGTCGCGGTAGCCGATCCGGCGGGCAAGGTCGACCATCTGTTCTGCATCGCCGAACCGGATCTCCTCGTCGATGTAGCCCTTCTCCGAGAGTTCCATGGCGCAGGCGATCGTCGACCCGGTGGAGATCGTATCGAGACCAAGGTCATTACAGAGGTTGTTCGCCTCCACCACGGCGGCAAGATCATCGATCCCGCAATCGGGGCCGAACGCCCAGATCGTCTCGTACTCCGGACCTGCCGTCTGCCTCCCCTCGACCTCGACGTCGCGGCCGCACTGGATGACGCAGGCCTGGCACCCCATCTTTCCGGAGAGGATGGTGTCGACCATCCGCTCCCCGGAGACGTTCTCCGCGGCGGGGAAGTGTGCGCTCTGGAAGTTCCGGGTCGGGAGGATGTAGTTCTCGTTGATGATGTTCACAAGCACCGCCGTCCCGAACCGGGGCAGCCCGCCGCCCGAGATGGCGTTCGCCCGGATCTTCTCTGTGATATCTTTTTTCAGGGCGAGAAACCGGTCGCGATCGGCGACGGTGCATCGGCCGCTCCCCCGGGCGACGAGGGCTTTGAGGTTCTTCGACCCCATTACGGCGCCGACGCCCCCGCGGCCGGCGGCCCGCGAGGTCTCGTTGATGACGCCGGCGAACCGGACGAGGCGTTCGCCGGCGGGGCCGATGCAGGCCACGCTCGCGCCGGGGTCGCTGAGATCGTTCTGAACGGCCGCGGTCGTCTCGCTCGTCGTCATTCCCCACAACCCGGAGGCATCCCGGACCTCCGCACGCCCGTCGTCGAGGAGGAGGTAGACGGGCCTCTCTGCCCGGCCACGAATCACGACCGCATCAAAACCCGCGCGTTTCAGGCTGGTGCCGAACTTCCCACCGGAGTTCGCGCTGGTCAGCGTCCCGGTCAGGGGGGATTTCGTGACGACGTCATACCGGGAACCCAGGGGAAGGCCGCTCCCCGCAACCGGCCCGGTGGCAAACACCAGCACGTTCTCCTCACCAAGGGGATCGCTCCCCGGGTTCACCAGATCCTCGACAATGCGGACCCCAAGCCCCCTGCCGCCTATGTACGCCCGTTTCCACTCTTCGGGAAACGGCTCCTCCATCGTCCGCTCCCTTGCGAGATCGACGTGAAGGATCCTCTCTGCGTAACCGTTCATAGGTTATCACCACGCCCACATGACTTCATTCGGGGTAATAAGACTGCTGGACGCATAAAATCATTAACTTCCCCCTAAAAGAAACCACATCGTACCCGGGCACGGGAAGCGATACTAATAAGGCCGGACACCTCCATCAGCCAGACGTGCAGGAGGGAAGAACAGTTCCACGGGGGAGGGGCAGAGATGGTGCCATAGCGGTGAAGGTCAGGGCGTTTGCAACGCTCCGGGAATTCCTCCCGGCGGAGCACGATGCCACGGTCCCGGGGGGATCGACGGTCGGCGATCTGCTCGAGCATCTCTCCGCCCGGCATCCAGGTCTCGGCGACGCCCTCTTCACCCCTGCCGGGGAGCTCAGGCCATACGTCAATATCTTAAAGGACGGCAGGAACATCCACTTCAGTGGGGGCCTTGAAACACCGCTCGAAAATGGTGACACCATCGCCCTCTTTCCCCCCGCCGGCGGAGGGTAATATGCACATGAAATGGTATCCCAACCGCCGAATAGGACAATTTGCCATCACCTATACCTTTTTGTTGCAAATGTCGTTAATATATAGTAGCTTTAGATCCTTCTCTAGGAGGATACTATAACCGCAGAGGATATTTCTTATGACTCAAACGAACGAACCAGGTAAAGAAACCTGCACCGGGAACTGTGCCGGCTGCCCGTCTGCAACCAAATGCGATGACCCGAGAAATGCGGATGCCCCGAAGGGCCTTCCCCCGAAAGCCGACATCAGCGTAAAGCACGTCGTTCTCGTCCTATCCGGGAAAGGCGGGGTAGGGAAGAGCACGGTCTCGGCAAATCTCGCCTACGCCCTCGCCAACCGCGGCTACAACACGGGTCTCATCGACCTCGATATCCATGGCCCGGACATCCCGAAGATGCTCGGGATCGAGGAAGCCCGCCTTCAGTCCTACGACGGGAAGATCATCGAACCGGTCAGGGTCACCGGCAACCTTGCAGTCGTCTCCATGGCATTCCTGCTTCCGGAGCGCAACACCCCCGTGATCTGGCGTGGGCCGATGAAGATGACGGTCATCCGGCAGTTCCTGGAAGACGTCAACTGGGGCGAC
>DAOSER010000038.1:9248-16262 GCA_035363235.1 Methanoculleus sp. | reverse complement strand
CTCCTTGAGGTGCAGCACCCGGACGCCGAACTCCTCGCGGAGGGTGCGGGTGAGAACGTCATGCTCCCGGCGTGCCTCGTAGCGGCTGAACGCCCGTTCATAGAGTGCTGCATACGGCTCCAGCAGCCCGAAGAACATCTCGATTCCCGGCCGGTGGACGGCCACCTTTCGAAGCGGTTCCCACTCTGCCCGTACTCGCGCTGCCATCCCGCTCACCTCCCCCGCCGGAGAGCGGCGAAATAGTATGCGATCATTACCCCGGCGGCCGTCGCTATCGCGAGCACCCAGTTCACCCGCCCACCGACGATGAAACTGATTCCGGCAAAGATGATAACCGCGAGCACGCCATAGAGGAGGATTTTTGCGTATTGATGCATCTATGGGACTCCCTCGCCCGGAGAACGGATAAACCTGTCGCGAACAGGGTTCGGACATTCCGGGGCAGCAAACAAAGCTAATAACGTATCTGAAGGGGTATTGGAGGTGAATGCCATCTCCCGGATGACCGGAGCCGCCACCGGGAAAGCGAAACCATAAAAATTAATATTCGAAGAAACAACCGACACTCTGGAAATATTGTCTACCCGCCAGGAGGTGTTCACATGAGGATCAGACGCTATAGATCTCCCATCTCGACGACCGCGAAACCGTTCAGGATAGTGCGAAGACTGCAACGCAACCCGACCTATACCCCGCTCAGGACCGGACCGCTGATGAACGCCGTCGTGCTCGCGGCTCTCTCGGCGACATCCTCCATGTCGGGGCTGACCCTCGGGGTCTGCATACGCCTCGTAGGGCTATGAGAGCGGCAGACCGCCAATAATGCCTTTTTACATCGTTCACAGCCTGAGGATGTCCATCATCCGGAGCCCGAACCGGACCATCCCCGACCGCAGCATGCCAAGGAAGTTATTTGCCTCGATCGTGGCCGTGCCGTTCCGCATCGCCGACCGGAACGTGTCAAACGGCCGGTCGGAGACCATGACCTCCTCCACCGTCGCAGAATCGGTGGTCACGGTGACGATCGGGTCCGGGCAGCCCTTTGCGTCGAACTGAATAATCTTGCGGTCATGAAAGGTGATCCCGATGACCAGCACACCGTCGGGGGACGTAACATAGAGGTTGACCTTCTCGTCCGCAAACGGTCCCGTCACCCATCCCGGCAGCCGGCCGGCATACTCGTTGTAGGTCAGGGTATACTCCCGCATTGCAAAGAGGAGGTTCACCTCCGCGGGGGTCAGGTCGGCGTTGTCGACCACGAGGCCGCCCGCCGTCGGTACAAGCGCCAGCGCTACGACAAGGAGGGTGAGGGGCACCCGGAATGGCGGGGTCACCGCCGCCCTCCCGCCTGCTCCTCGTGCTCCGGCGCGCCGGTGCCGGGAACAGCGCAACATGCCAACCGGCCCCCCTGATCGTCTCCCCGGGTGAACAAGCAGCAGCCGTACATGCCGTCTCCGAGCATGGATGGGGAGTTTTGGTATTTGAGAATATCTATCAGGGCTCGCCGCAGAATGGGTGCACAGATGCATTTATTGCACGGACCGGCGCCCCGGGACACGGCGGGGATAGAAAAACGGCGATCCTATCTCCTGAGTGGTCCGCTGCATCCGGGGGAAAAGGAGATATGACCGCACCGTGCATGAGATGCAAGAGCGTGGGAGCAGATGATGATCGATGGAAGGGGACAATATCATCGAGGTGCAGGACCTCGAACACACGTTCAACGGTTTTGCGGCGGTGCGCGGCATCAGCTTCACCGTCAAAAGAGGGGAGATCTTCTCCTTCCTCGGCCCCAACGGCGCGGGAAAGAGCACTACCATCAATATTTTAACGACGCTCCTCCCGCTCCAGAAGGGCACAGTGCGGGTGGCCGGTTACGACGTCGCGCGGGAGTCCGGAAGAGTGAGGGGGGCCATCGGCATCGTCTTTCAGGAGGATGTGCTCGACCGCGACCTCACCGTCTGGGAGACGATGGAGTTCCACGGGAGGCTCTACTCCATTCCCCGGGATGAGCGGCGGCGACGGATTGACGACCTGCTCCGGGTTGTCGAACTCGGCCCCAAGCGGGACGAGCGAACGAAGAACCTCTCCGGGGGCATGAAACGGCGGCTCCAGATCGCCCGGGGGCTGATGACCCGGCCGGAGGTCCTCTTCCTGGACGAACCGACGCAGGGGCTCGACCCGCAGACGCGGATGCGGATGTGGGAGTACATCCGGCAGGTAAACCAGTCCGGGACGACGATATTCCTGACGACCCACTACATGGAGGAGGCCGATATGCTCTCCGATTGGATCAGCATCATCGACGGCGGGAAGATTATCACCTCCGGCACCCCGGAGGAACTGAAGAACGCCCTCGGGGAAGACGTCATCTACCTGGAGACCGAAGACAACAGGAGAGCCCGGGAGGCGCTCGGGGGTATCGGGGAGATCCGGTCGGTCACGGAGTCCCCTCGCGGCCTCTCGATCACGATCTCGGCCGACGCAAGCCACTGCCTCCCGCAGCTAATCGATGCGGTGCATGGCGCCGGGATCGGGATCTCGAGCGTAAACTTGAAAAAACCGACGATGGACGACGTCTTCGTCCATTACACGGGGAGAGAACTGCGGGACACAGGGGTGTGAGTGCAGGGTGGCATGGGAGTTTCTCACTGTCTACTGGCGTGAGATGATTCGGTTCGTCCGGTTCAGGACGCAGCTCTTTGCATCGCTCCTGCAGCCCGCGCTCTGGATGGCCTTCTTCGGCGTCGCGATGTCCTCGAACCTTGACCGGTTCGCCTCGGCCATCCCGGCCCCTCCGGGCGTCTTCCCGGTCGACTATCTCACCTTCATGGCCGCCGGGGTTATCGCGATGACAACCCTCTTTACGAGCCTGTTCGGGGGGATCAGCCTCCTCTTTGATAAGAACTGGGGGCTGATGCGGGAGATGCTCGCAAGCCCCATGCCCCGGACCCATATCATGCTGGGGATCAGTCTCTCGGGGATGACAAAGTCGTTTATCCAGGTGGCGATCATCATGGTGTTCGGGCTCCTTATGGGGGTGCAGTTCTTCCCCGGATTCTCGGCCGCCCGGATTGCTCTCTCGGTCCTCGGGATATTCGCGTTCACGGGTGTCTTTTCGCTCGGGTTTCTCCTCTTCTCGTCCACCATCTCGATGCGCCTTGAGACCCCTGAAGGGCTGCAGGGGATCATCACGCTCCTCACCCTGCCAATCTTCTTCGTCTCGAACGCCCTCTACCCGGTCCAGGCGTTCCCACCGATCTTACAGGCCCTCTCGATCTACAACCCGCTTACCCACCTGGTCAGCGGGGTCCGCTACTTCGCCCTCGGAGGCGACTTCTTCGCCGTCGGTGCCCGCTACACCACCACCACGGCTGACGTCCTCGCATCGTTCGCATACCTCACGGCCTTTGCAGCAGTGATGTATTTCCTTGCCCGTTGGACGTTTCAGAAGGCGGTAGTTACATAACGGAAAACACAGAGAAAGGTGACCATGCAGAAAACCGTGTGTGCATCGCTGGCCCTCATCGTTCTCACCGCTCTTTCCGGGTGCACCGGGGTGCCGGGCCTCGAGGTGACTGAGGAGTTTAACCAGACGGTCACGGTTGAGCCCGGGAGCGCCCTCACCGTGATCAACCGAAACGGGGGCGTGACTCTGGATGTCCAGGAGGGGAACACCGTCACCGTCAGTGCCGTCAAACGCTCCGCCTACGGCCAGGGTGAACTCGATAAGGCCCGGATTGTGGTGACGGAGGGCGACCCCCTCAGGATTGAGACGGTGCATACCGGGCTTAACCCGCGGGTGAGCGTGAGTTACACGATACATGTGCCGCCCACTGTTGTCCTCGAACGCGTCGAGAGCTCGAACGGCCCTATCGAACTTTCCGGGGTGCAGGTAAACGGAACGGAACTCCGGACGTCGAACGGTCCCGTGCGTGTTGACGGCGCTCGCGGCGGCGATCTCACTGCAGCCTCCTCAAACGGCGGGATCGAGGTGCGGGGTGCCGAAGGATACGTCACCGCAAGGACCAGCAATGGTCCTATCACGGTGGAAGGGACCGGAGGAGTCACGGGCCTGGACACATCGAACGGCCCGATATCTGCAGAAATTCCTGCTGTCCGGGGGGACGTGGATATCAGGACGAGCAACGGCCCTATCACGCTCCGGCTCGCGGAAGGCCTCAACGCCCGGGTCGTCGCGACCACCTCGAACGGCAGGATAACGGTGAGCGATCTCGCGCTCCAGCTCGAGGAGTCGTCGGGAACCCGTGTTTCGGGCACGCTCGGCCAGGCCGGCCCGGCCATCACCGCCACCACCTCGAACGCGAACATCGACCTCCTTGGGCTCTGACCCCCCGCAACCTTTTATTCGCAAGGGACCAACCTTCGAGCACCCGATGAACCACTCACACCTTCTGTTCTGTACCGTTGCAGGGGTGACATGCGCGCTCCCGCTCGCCGCGGTTCGGCAGGTCGTCGGCATGGTGGCGCTCGGCACCGATACCGGCGGACATCCGGGGGCGGCAGGCACCATGAACCTGCACGGCAGGACCGTGCCGGCCTACTCCCTCCGTAACCTCCTCGGCCTCCCGGACCGTCCGCCCCTCCCCACCGATGTCCTCGTCATCGTCAGCCCCGGCCGGGACTGCGCGGCCATCCGGGTCGACGCGGTGCGCGGAGTGCAGGAGAAGATGGTGCCGCCCGACGGGGACGGCACCGGCGTACTGCTCACCGACGACGGGACGGTCCTCATCCGCGATCTCCGTGCACTCATCGCCGGGGATGCGATCGGACGGCTCCCCCTCCTCCCCACCGATAAAGAGACGCCCCGGGAGACCGGGTCGGCCGACGCGATCCTCGCGAACCGGGCACGAGTGATCGGTGAGCCGGAAGAGGAGCCGCGCGAGACAGCGGTTTCGGAAATCCTTATCTTTCGGCTCGCCAACCGGGAGTACGCCGTCGAGACACGGTATGTCCGGGAGGTCTTCATCATCCGCGATATCACCCTGGTGCCCGGAACACCCGATTTCATCGCCGGGATCTCTGCCGTGAGAGGTGAGATCATCTCCATCGTCGACCTCGCGCGGTTCTTCTCGATCCCGGAGCGGGGATTGACCGACCTCAATCGGGTCATCGTGCTCTCCGATGGGACGATGACCTTCGGGATTCTCGCGGACTATATCACGGATATCGGCACCACACCGACCGGTGACCTTGCTCCCGTCGATCCCGGTGTAACGCCTATCAATGAGCGCTATCTCCTCGGTACTGCCGAAGGCTCGCGGATCGTCCTCGATGCAGCGGCGATCCTGGCCGACCCCGCGATGGTGATCCGTGAAACCCGAAAGTAGCGCAGGGATACCCGGATTTTCGATGCAACGCGATGCAAACTCGCTATTCTGCTGACGGATCATTATTTAACCCCCTGTGTGCATCAATCTATGAGTCATACAGAGGGAGTGGAACGGATACACCATGTTCACATTTTTTTCAGATATGAAGGTCGGGACGAAGATCCTCGTCATCTGCCTCTTTCTTGCGATCATCCCAACGCTTGTGCTCGGCCTGGTAGCGTATTCCAGTTCGAGCGGTGTTATTAACGACCAGATCGAGACGCTGCTCGAGACACAGGTGCACGACGCGAGAGGATGGACCAACGACGTCTACAAACTCACGCGCAACAAAGTGAACAGCGACCTCAACGTGCTCCGGGAGAACTTCTACGCCCGGGGAACACCGGAGGTGATCGACGGGCAACTGGCGCTGGTGAACGACAACGGCGACGCATACATCATCAACGGCAACTTCGAGATCGTCGATCAGGTCCAGTCTCTGGTCGGCGGGGCGGCGACGGTCTTTCAGGTGAACGAAGACCATGCCGTCCGCGTCTCCACAAACGTCATCGGGACCGACGGCTCAAGGGCGGTCGGGACCGAACTGACCCAGAACGTCTACGACGTCGTGGTGAACCAGGGGGAGACCTACTACGGGAGCAGGGACCTCTTCGGGAAGCGCTACGTCACCGCATACGAACCGATAAAGGACCGCAGCGGGAAGACCGTCGGTGTCCTCTTCGTCGGGACGGAGGAGGAAGAGACGCTCGATGTCGTCAAGGCGAGCCTCCGGGAGACGGTCATCGGCACAAACGGCTACATGTTCGTCATCGACAGCAACGGCGAGCTGCTCGTGCACCCGTCACAGGAGGGAGAGGACTGGTCCAACGAGGATTTCGTCGGGGAGATCATCGAGAATAAGGTCGGGGTCATCCGTCACCAGGTCGACGGAACCGATATCATCGACGCGTACACCTACTTCGAGCCGCTCGACTGGCACATCGTATCGCGTGCCGAGCTCTCCGACTTCACCGGGCCGATAGACACCATACGAAATACGATCATCGTTGTCGTCCTCGCGTCCATCGCCATCGGCGTCGCCATAGCCTTCCTCTTCGGCCGCTCGATCTCCGATCCCCTGCAGCAGGTCGTGCTGATGCTTAAAGAACTCCGCAACGGGCACCTCTCCGCCCGGCTCAACATCAAACGGCAGGACGAGATCGGTGTCATGGCCGCTACGATGGACGAGTTTGCCGGCGACCTCCAGACGAACGTCGTCGGGAACTTGAGGAAGATCGCCATCGGCGAGTACGTCCAGGAATTCCCGGTCACCGACGAGGGTGACGAGATCCGGCCCGCGCTCGCGCTGATGGTCCAGTCTCTCGACCACCTCCATAAGGAGACGCTCAAACTCACCGACGCCGCCCGCGCCGGCGACCTCTCCATCCGCGGGGACGAGGCGGCGTTCCGGGGTGGCTACCGGATGATCATCGCCGGGTTTAACAAGACCCTCGAATCGATAACCGAGCCGGTGAACGAGGCGATGCGGCTTGCGAGGTTCTATGCTTCCGGCGACTTTACCGCCCGATTCGATGAGAAGATCCCGGTTGCCGGGGAGTTCGTCGCCTACCGCGACGCCCTCAACACCATCGGGATCGAGCTCTCGCGGCTGATGAAACTG